>SMVQ01000181.1 GCA_004357655.1 Planctomycetota bacterium | reverse complement strand
CCCGCGGCGGAGCTCGACGTCCCGTGCGACGTGTTCGCGCCGTGCGCGCTCGGCGGCATCCTGCACGACCTCAGCCTCGGGCGCCTGCGCTGCCGCGCGATCGTCGGGGCCGCGAACAACGTGCTCGCGCACTCGCACCACGCCGACCGGTTGCACGAGCGCGGCGTGCTGCTCGCGCCGGACTTCATCGTCAGCGCCGGGGCGCTCATCCGCGGCACGATCTTCCACCTCGAGGGGCGCCGGGAGCCGGTCGGAGCGATCGGGGAGCGCGTGGGCGCGGCGCTGGGCCGGATCCTCGCCCGTGCCCGGGACGAGGATGCGCCCCCCGTGCGGGTCGCCGAGCGCGACGCGCGAGAGCGAATCGAGCGCTGGCGGGTCCGCGCCGTCCGTTGACCGCGTAACGACTCCCGCGTACGGGGCTATGACGCTCCCCCCGCGCCACAGGCCCCCCCCCAGTGTTCCAAACCCCGCTCTTCGCCCAGATCCTCGCTTGCGCGGGCTTCGCTTGCACGGGCCTCACGCTCGCGCGCCCCGCCCTCGCGCGTCTCGCCGCGATCGCCGTCGCGCGGCCCGCGGCGGACGGCCCGCACGGGGCGGCCGCCGCGCCGCGCAGCCCGTTGGTCGTCACCCGCGGCCCGGACGCGCTGGCGTTCGAGATCCCGGCCGCGGAGGTGCTCGACTTCGACGTATTCGTCGAGCTCGGGCTGCTCGGCAAGCTCGGGAAGTTCCGGGTCGGGTCGTTCGAGCTCTCCTCCGGCGTCGAGCCGTTCCAGGCGGGCCTGCCCCCGGCGGGAATCGTCACCGCGGCCCTCGCCTCCGAGCCGGTCGCGAGCTTCGCGCCGGTGCCGAGGGCGGGCTGGATGCGCGGCCGGGCGCGGGGGCGCTACCTCGGATTCGTCCTGGACCACACGATCGAGACGCGGGTCCTGCCCCAGGCCTGGCCGCGCTTCGTCCACCGCGACACCGCCGCGGGGAGCGCCTGCCGGCGGCGCGAGCTGCGCTACGGCGACCGGGACGGGGTGAACAGCCTCTGGTACCGCAGCGACACCCATTGCAAGGGCTGCGAGCGCCGGGAGCACTTCGTCGACGCCAGCCTCTTCTCGCCCGCGGGCCATTGCCGCCGGTGCCGGCGCAGCGCCCACCGCGTGTGGAAGGCGCCGCGCACGCGCACGATCCCGACCGGCGCGGTCGACATGCTGAGCGCCGTGTTCCTGTGTCGCGCCATGGTCGCGGAAGGCCGGGACGAGCTGACGTTCCCCCTGCTCGACAAGGACACGATCTGGGAGCTGGGCGTGAAGCGCGCCGGTCGCCAACGGATCGAGACGAGCGCGGGCACGTTCACCTGCCGCGCGATCGTGCTCTCGCCGCGGGCGGCGGAGGGCGAGCCGCGGGGCGGGAAGGCGCAGTTCAAGGGCCTCTTCGGCATCCACGGCACGCTCTCGATCTGGGTCGAGGAAGCCTCGGGCATCCCGGTCCGGATCGAGGGGACGGTGCCGGTCGGGCCGCTCGACCTCGTCGTGTCGCTCGAGCTCCGGAGTACGGAGTCGCCCTGACGGCAACCGTACTTCGGTCTAGATCGGCACGGCGTTCGCGCGCACGGGGAGGGGCACGATCGTCGCCGTGCCGGGGCCATCACCCAGGCGGAACTTCGTGTCCACGGCCTGGTGGCGGCGCTTGACGTAGGCGAGCACGAGGCCCGTGTCGAGCACGAACGAATAGGCCCACGAGGTGACGACGCCGAGGTCGCGCCACTCGCCCTCGTCGTCGAACATGAGGCGCGTGCCCGCCGAGACCGGGTCGTCGTGGTTTACCGCGAGTGCGAAGAGGCACTTGTTGAGGCCGCCGTACGTGTCGATCTTCGCCACGACCTCCTGGCCGATGTAGCAGCCCTTGTCGAGGCTGAAGGCGTCGGTGAGTCGCGCCTCCTGCGGGTAGACGTTCTCGTCGACGTCGGCGCCCCAGAGGGCGCGGCCCGCCTCGATGCGTAGGGTTTCGCGGACGACGACGCCGGCCGGGGTGGCGCCCGCGTCGCAGAGGGCACGGAAGAGCTCCTCGGAGCGCTCTGGACCGGGGTCGAGGCGCCAGCCGGGCGAGCCGGCCACGGGCAGCGCGACCACGGTGCACGGGTGGCCGGCGAAGGTCACGCCGGCCGGCTGGTGGAACTCCACAGGCGGCGCCGCGCCGAGCACGGCCTCGATCCGCGCCGCCGCCTCAGGCCCGCAGAGCTCGAGCGGCGCGGAGCTCTCCGAGCGGTCCGCGAGCTCGACGGCTTCCGCGAAGAGGTACGTGTCGAGCTTGGCCACGAGGTCCGGGGCGGCGCCCGGGGGGGTCGACAGGTGGAACCCGCCTTCGACCGGGGCGAGCTCGAAGTCGTGGACGATCTTGCCCTTGCCCGTAAGGAGGAGACTCTGCGAACCGTGGCCCGGGGCGAGGCCGCGGACGTCGCTCGCGAGGAGCCGGTGGAGGAAGGTGTCGGCGTCGGCGCCCATCACGGAGACGAGCCCGCGCTCGGTCGCATCGAAGAGGGCGCAGCCCTCCATCGCCGCCGCGTATTCCGCGGGGACGTCGCCGTAGGTCAGGAGCCGGGAGCCCTGGTCCGGGGCCGTGAGCCGCGCGCCGGCGGCTCGGTGGAGGGGGAGGAGGGGGGAGGATTTCACGTCGGGGGCCAAGTGTACGGCGCGTACGCACTCCACGTCCTTGACTCCCCGAAGTCCATCGCCAAACTGTTCGGGTCCATCGCCCGACCCCCCCCTCGGATACTCCCCGGAGACGCGCTCCAGACCCCTGCCGGCCGCCCGGCGG
This sequence comes from Planctomycetota bacterium, assembly GCA_004357655.1. Lineage (GTDB taxonomy): Bacteria > Planctomycetota > UBA1135 > UBA1135 > N075bin59. The sequence goes on along the minus strand of SMVQ01000181.1, from coordinate 21,233 downwards.
AGAGCGTCCGTAACGGCCTTCCGTGCCGCCACGTCAGCCCATGAAGCCCCAGGTTTCCAACCGCAGCAAGCTCCGTACGGTCTCCTTGGGCGTCCTGCTCGGCTGCCTCTCGCAGGCGTGCGGGTTCGAGCCCCAGGCCGGCACGATCCATTACAGCCTGAGCGACTCCACGCACGCGCGACTGCGGCGCGCCTACGAAGACGGGGAGGTCGCCAACCCAGGTGCCGTCGCCGTTCAGATCCAGGGCGCGCTCGAGATGTTGTTCGGCTCGGCGGCCGAGCCCGGCTACATGTTGCTCGACGACTGGATCGGCGAGATCGACCGCAGCGCGGGCGGGTACGACGAGCTGGACGACGCCGCATTCGACGCGATCAAGGTGGGCAATGCCCGGCGCTTCAAGATGCAACTCCAACTGGTCGAGGCCCGGCGCTACGCGGAGGTCTACCGGCCGTTCTATGCGCAGGACCTCTGGCTGGAGTGGACGGAAGATCACCTGCCCGGCCTGCTCGAGAATCCGGACGCGCCCTACGACGAGTCGGACCCGGACTACGGCACGCGCCACGAGGAGGCGATCGCGCTCTTCATCTCGCACTACCCGACGCTGCGCGAGTCCTCCGACATGTACCGCCAGCATTGCCTGCACTGCCACGGGAACGAGGGCGGCGGCAACGGTCCGACGGCCGATTTCGTCAGTCCCCGCCCGCGGGACTACCGGCTCGGAAAGTTCAAGTGGACGGCGGTGGACCGCAACCAGCCGCGGCGCGAGGACCTGCTGAATATCCTCGAACAGGGCGCCAAGGGCTCGGCGATGCCGTCGTTCATGCGTTTCTCACGCGGCCAGCTCGAGGGGCTCGTCGACTACGTGCGGCTGCTCGCGATCCGGGGCGAGGTGGAGACGTTGCTCGTGGGTGATGCGATCGATGGCGAGGGCGACCTGCCCGCCAGCTCCGTGCTGGTGAATTACGAGTTCGTCTGGGAAAAATGGGACGCCGCGCCCGGAAAGTATGTCGCCGTGGAGGGCGACGTCCCGCGTGCGCACGAGGTCACGCCCGAGATGCTCGAGCACGGTCGCGAGCTCTTCCTGGGCACCGTCGCCAACTGCTTCAGTTGCCACGGCCCCGACGGTCGCGGCGCGGGCGTCTCGCTCTTCGAGCTGAAGGAGATCGACCCCGACGCGGACGGCGCGATCGTCCTGACCGAGGATGACCTCGTGGCCGGCTGGATGTTCAAGGACTTCGTGAAGACGGACGACGCGGGCAACCCTGTGCTCGTGGACGGCCACACGGTGACCGAGGAGAAGGTCGCCCGCCACAAGCTGGACGACTGGGGCATCGCCCGCGAGACGGCCGGCATCCTCGACGCGAAGGGTTTCGGGAGCAATCCGCGGAACTTCCAGCAGTCGATCTTCCGCGGCGGGAGCCGCCCGCTCGACTTCTATCGCCGCATCAAGTACGGCATCTACGGCACGGTGATGCCCGCCGCCGCGCCGGAGCTCACCGACGACGACATCTGGTCGCTCGTCTACTTCGTCCTGTCGATCGCGGAAGAGCACGACGTCGCGCGCGAGTACGAGAAGAAGCTCGCGCGCTTCGATTCCGAGACCGAGCACGAGGAACACTGACGCGCGCGACCCCGCTCGCGCGCGGGGACACGCGCACTGTTTTCCACCCATCCCGCCCGAGCCCGCTTCCGCCCCCTCCCGCAACCTACGCCATGCGCCTGATCGCAACACTGCTGTTCGCGGCCCTCCTGGTGTTCGGAATCTGGTCCTTCGTCGATTCCGAGACCTTCCTCCTCGGGCCCATGCCCGACGGCTACTCGTGGTGGTGGCCCGAGTACACCTCGACGTTCGGAGGGGACATCGACTTCCTGTTCACCTTCATCAGTTGGCTCATCCTCGTGTTCTTCGTCGGGACCATGGGGGCGCTCATAATGTTCGTCTTCAAGTACTCGAAGAAACGTGAGGGCAAGGCGGTCTTCTCGCACGGCAACCACAAGCTCGAGATGATCTGGACCGGCATCCCCGCGGCCCTCCTGCTCATCATCGCCTTCATGCAGATGACGACCTGGGCGGACATCAAGTTTGCGGGCGCGACGGCGGGCAAGCAGCTGTTCGCCGAGGTGTTCGCCAGCCAATTCGACTGGCGGTTCCGCTACCCCGGCATCGACGGCCGCTTCGGCACCGCCGATGATATCGAGAGCGTATACGAATTCGTCGTGCCCGTGGACGAGGACATCGTCTTCAATCTTCGCTCGCACGACGTGTTGCACAGCTTCTTCGTCCCGGTCCTGCGGCTCAAGCAGGACGCCGTGCCCGGCATGACCATCCCGGTCTGGTTCAACTCGATGGAGGAGGGGACGTTCGACCTCATCTGCGCCGAGTTGTGCGGCTGGGGGCACTACAAGATGGCCGGCCGCATCACGGTCGTCTCGCGGGCGGAATTCGATCAGTGGATCGTGGACAAGACGGCGGAGAAGTACTCGAACGGACAGGAGAACCAGTGAGCGCCCCTACGACGACCCACGTCAAGCCCGGCATGGGCGCCCCCGGAACCGTCCGGGAGCACCACGAGCATCACGAGCTCAGCTTCCTCCGCAAGTACATCTTCTCGACGGACCACAAGGTCATCGGGATCCAGTTCTTGTTCACGGGGCTGACCTTTTTCGTGGTCGGCGGGCTGATGGCGATGGCGATTCGCTGGCAGCTCGCCTGGCCGTGGACGAAGATGCCCGTGATCGGCGGCATCCTGTTCCCGAACACGGGCGAGGCGATCACGCCCGAGTTCTACACGATGCTCTTCACCATGCACGGCACGCTGATGATCTTCTTCGTGATCATCCCGCTGCTCACCGGCGCCTTCGGGAACTTCCTGATCCCGCTCATGATCGGCGCGCCGGACATGGCCTTCCCGCGGCTGAACATGTTCGGCTACTGGGCCATGATCCCGGCGATCGCCTGCATCGTGATGTCGTTCATGAATCCCGGCGGCGGACCCGCGGCGGGTTGGACGGCGTACCCTCCACTCTCGACGATCGAGACGGCGGCGCCGGGCAGCTTATCGGCCCAGACGTACTGGCTGCTCGCGCTCACGTGGATCGGCGTGTCCTCGATGATGGGCGCCATCAACTACGTTACGACGATCGTGAAGATGCGCGCGCCCGGTATGACGATGATGCGGATGCCGCTCGTGATCTGGGCGCTCTTCATCGCCGCTCTGCTCCAGCTGTTCGCGCTCCCGGTGCTGACGGCGGCGAGCATCATGCAGATCCTCGATCGCACCCTGCACACGGGCTTCTTCACGCCGACGAACCTCGTCGTCAACCAGATGAACCCCGAGATGGTCGGCGCGGCCGCGGGCGGTCAGCCGCTCCTGTGGCAGCACCTGTTCTGGTTCTACAGCCACCCCGCCGTCTACGTCATGGTCGTGCCGGCGATGGGCATGGCGTCGGACATCCTCGCGACGCACGCGCGGAAGCCGCTCTTCGGCTACAAGCCGATGGTCTACTCCCTGGCATCGATCGCGGGCCTCGGCTTCATCGTGTGGGGCCACCACATGTTCACGTCCGGCATGAACCCCGCGCTCGGCATGACCTTCATGGTCTCGACGATCATCATCGCGCTGCCGTCGGCCATCAAGGTGTTCAACTGGCTGGGGACGCTCTGGGGCGCGCGCATCCGGCTCACGACGCCGATGCTGAACGCCCTCGGATTCGTGGCGATGTTCATCGTCGGCGGTCTATCGGGCATCTGGATGGCGGCGACGCCGGTCGACATCTACATCCACGACACCTACATCATCGTCGCCCACTTCCACTACATCGTGTTCGGCGGCTCGGTGTTCGCCATCTTCGCGTCCATCTACCACTGGTTCCCGAAGATGTTCGGGCGGATGATGAACGAGACGCTAGGCAAGATTCACTTCGTCGGCAGCTTCATCTTCACGAACTGTGTCTTCTACATGATGCACCAGCTCGGGATGGCGGGGCTGATGCGGCGCACGGCCATGCCGTACGACTACGAGACCTACGCGCACCTGCAGCCGCTGAACCAGTTCATCTCGATCAGCGCCTTCTGCTTGTTCGCGTGGCAGATCATCTTCGTCTTCAATTTCTTCCACAGCCTGTGGTGGGGCAAGCGCGTCGGCCGGAACCCCTGGCAGGGTTGCTCGCTCGAGTGGGAGGCGCCGTCACCCCCCGGGCACGGCAACTTCGACCACCAGATCGAGGTCTACCGCGGTCCCTACGAGTACGCCTCGCCGGAGGTGGAAGAGGACTACCTGCCCCAGGCGAAGAAGCTCTCCTGAGGTCGCACCCCTCCCCTCGCTCATGAGCTCCGCCGCGATCGAAGACAGCGCCTGGCCTGGTCGGTTCGCCCTGGCCGCCGTCGTGCTGCTCCTGCCGCTCTTCCTGTTCGGCGGGACGGTGACGACGATCGGGGCCGGAATGGCGGTCGAGGGGTGGTGGAACGCGGAAGGACACTTCATGCCGTTCTTCCCGGTCGAGGAGTGGTTCCGGGATCTCGCCACCTTCGTCGAGCACTCCCACCGCCTGTTCGGCATGGCCGTCGGGCTCGCGGTGCTCGCGGCGACAGTCGCCACGTTCCGGTACGACACGCGGCGCTCGTCGCGTTTCCTCGTCGTCGCGGCCACCCTGGCCGTCTGCATTCAGGGTTGGCTCGGCGGATCGCGCGTGCTCGCGGACAGCCCACGGTTCGCGTTCCTGCACGGCGCGTTCGCCCAGGCGGTGTTCGCGCTCCTCGTCGCGCTCGCGGTGCACCAATCGCGGCGTTGGCGTGCAGCGGATGTGCGCGGTGCTGCGGCCGCGCCCCGACTCGCGGCGATCCGGCGCGCGGGCCTCGTGGCGTCGGTGCTCGTCTACGTCCAGATCGTGCTGGGCGCGTGGTACCGCCACGGGCTTCGCAACGGCCTCGGCGAGAACCTTGCCGCGCGCATGACCCTGCACCTCGTGACCGCGTTCCTCGTGGCCGCCGTGCTCCTCTGGCTCGCTTCCAAGCTGGCGAGCGCCGACGCGGGCGGGGGCGTCCTCGATCAGCTCCGGCGCCGTATCCTCGTCTTGCTGGGGTTCCAGTTCGCACTCGGGTTCATCGCCTGGGGCGCCCGAGCGCCCGACCGGGTGTCGTTCGTCGAGTGGCTGGTGGCGACGTTGCACGTGCTCGGCGGAGCGCTGATCCTCGCACACTGCGTGCTGGCCACCTTGTGGGCCTACAGGCTCGGTACCGCACGTGAGCGCGCGCTCGCCGTGCAGCCCGGTCTGGAGGGCGCGGCGTGAAGACCCTCGTCTCGACGCGAGTCCTGGTTCGCCGGCGTTCCCTCGTGCTCGACTGGCTCGTGCTGGTGCGCCCGCGCATGGCGGCGATGGTCTACCTCGTCGCGCTCGTCGGCGGGTTGCTCGCCGCGGCGCCCCTCACGGACTGGGCGCGCGCATTCGAAGCGGCCGTGTGGATCACCCTCGTCACGGCCTGCGCGAGCATCCTGAACCAGGTCCTCGAGCGCGACACCGACGGCCTCATGGATCGCACGAAGGATCGCCCGCTCGTCACCGGGCGCATCGTGCCCCGGGACGCGCTGTTCGTCGGTGCCGCCTGCGGCGCGTTCGGCACCCTCGGCCTCGCGCTGTCCTTCAACGTGCTCTCGGCGCTCCTCGCGCTCGCGACGCTCGTCATCTACGTCGGCATCTACACGCCGATGAAGCGCGTCAGCAGCCTCAACACGGTCATCGGCGCCATCCCCGGTGCCGCGCCGCCACTGCTGGGGTACGTCGCCCTCGCGGGACGCCCGGAGCCGTGGGCCTGGAGCCTGTTCGCCATCCTGTTCGCCTGGCAGTTCCCGCACTTCATGGCGATCGCGTGGCTGTACCGCGCCGATTACCGGAGGGCGGGGATGCGCATGCTGCCCGCGCTCCCCGACTCCGAGGGCATCGCCGGGCGGCAGGCCGTGCTCTACGCCATCGCGCTCCTGCCCGTCTCGCTCCTGCCGTTCATCTCCGGCATGGCTGGTTTCGTCTACGCCTTCGGCGCGGCGGGCCTCGGGCTCGCCTACCTCGGCGCCTCCGTGCGCTTCGCCCTGGCGGAGAACCGGGCGCGGGCGCGCACGCTGCTGCTCGTCTCCCTCGCGTACTTGCCCGTCCTCCTCGCCCTGATCCTCCTCGACCCGATGGTGCGCACCGCCATCGTCAGCTAGTTCCATGACTGACGCCATCGCCACTTACGATTCGGCCGTCGATGCGCCCCGGGATCACCACCCGGTCTACGACTACGACAGCGGGCCGCCCGTCGATCGGGGCAAGTTCGCCATCTGGCTGTTCCTCGCCACGGAGATCATGTTCTTCACCGGGCTGATCGGGACCTACCTCGTGATCCGCACGGGCGCGCCGTCCTGGCCCAACCCCGAGCACCGACTCGCCATCGGCGTCACCGCCTTGAACACGTTCGTCCTGATCGTGAGCTCGTGGACGGTCGTCCGGGGCCTCCAGGCGATCGAGAAGGACGACAAGGGCGGGCTCGTCAAGTGGCTGGGCCTGTCGATCCTCCTGGGCTCCACGTTCGTCGGCATCCAGGCCTACGAGTACCTCGAGCTCATCCACGCCGGCGCCCTCCCGAACCAGGACCTCTTCTGGACGACCTTCTACACGATGACCGGCTTCCACGGCCTGCACGTGATCGTCGGGGTCATCTGGCTCTTCTGCATCTGGGTCGGAGCGGTGCGGGGCACGTATTCGGCCCACAACTACCTGCGGGTCGAGCTCGCGGGCCTCTACTGGCACTTCGTCGACCTCGTCTGGGTGCTCCTGTTCACCCTCGTCTACCTGATGTAAGGACTCCTCTGGAGCGCGCCATGTCCGAACACGAGCATCCCACCTTCAACGCCAACAAGATCATGATCACGCTCATGGTCTTGACGGCGATCGAGGTGGCCTGGGGTTCCCTCGTTCCCTACGACTGGAAGTTCGCCCTCTGGGGCGGTCTCCTCGCCTTCGCGATGTGGAAGGGGATCCTGATCTTCATGTACTTCATGCACATGAAGTTCGAGGGTTGGATCTGCAAGGCGTTGATCGCGCCGACGCCCATCCTGATCGCCGTGGTGTTCTTCGCGCTCCTGCCCGACATCGCCCTGAACGATCGGTTGATCCACGAGGTCGGCGACCAGCTCGACCCCGTCGACGGCACCATCGTCGAGATCGGATACGGGAGCCGGGCCGTGAACCCCGCCGCCCACAAGTAGCGGCCTGCCATTCCGCGGGGGCCATGATGCACTCAGCAGCCCGTGCCGGAGCCCACGGCGCGCTCGAGACCACCTCGATCCGCGCGGACCAGGCGCGCCGGCGACGCGTATCCGGTGGAGACTCGGAACAGGCGCGACGCCGCCGACCCGGATTCCACCGGTCCGGTGTGTGCCGTGAGCTCCGACTCGCGCTGCCGGCGGCGTGTCGCGGGTCTCGCCACGGGCTGCTGGCCTGCGCCGCACTGCTGTCATTCCTCGCGGGTCTCGCGCCGGCGCAGGTCGACCTCGCCGCGAAGCCGAACGATCCCGTGCGATTCGGCGCGGTGCCCGACTTCGCGTTCACCGAGCGCGCCGGCGCGACGGTCACGCGCGCCGACCTCCTGGGCGAGCCCTGGGTCGCGGCGCTCTTCTTCACCTCGTGCGCGGGGCCTTGCCCGCGGCTCTCGGCCGACATGCGTCGGTTCCTCCAGGAGCCGCTGGCGGACACGGGCGTCCGGCTCGTCTCGATCACCGTCGATCCCACCTACGACACGCCGGAACGGCTCGCCGAGTACGCGCGGACCTACTCGGCGGACCCGGAGCGGTGGCTCTTCCTCACGGGTGACGAGGACGCGATTCACGCCTTCGCCATGGAGGGCCTGAAGCTCGCGGTCGCGAAGCCCCCCGAGAGCGCCGCGGAGGAACCGCGCTCGGACGCCCAGCGGCTCGCCGAGCGCCTCCAGGTCACCCACGCGACGCGCCTCGTCGCCATCGACGCGGCCGGCCTGATCGCGGGTTACTACGAGTGTGGGGGGGAGAGCGGGCTCGCGCCGGGCGAGCTCGAGGCGAGCTTCGCCCGGCTGCTCGCCCGCGTCCGCGCCCTCGACGGTGCGCGGCCGGCCTCCCGCTTGCCGCTCGTGAACGCCACCCTGAACGGCCTGGCGGGGGTGCTGCTCGTGCTGGGGCTCATCGCCATCAAGACCGGGCGGAAGCGTCTGCACGCGGGCCTCATGCGGGCGGCCTTCGCGGCCAGCGCCGCGTTCCTCGCCTGCTACCTCTACTACCACTTCGTCGTGGTCCCCCTGTCGGGCGGCCCGACGCCGTACCACGGCACGGGCTGGCGGCGGCCGGCGTACCTCGCGCTGCTCATCTCGCACGTCATCCTCGCCGTCGTCAACCTGCCGATGGTCCTCATGACCCTGTGGCGGGCGCACCGCGCCGACTGGGAGGGCCACAAGCGGCTCGCCCGGAAGACCTATCCGATCTGGCTCTACGTCTCGGTGACGGGTGTCCTGGTCTATCTGGTGCTGTATCCTTGGAACCCCGCGCCCGCCTGATCCCATGTCCGCCCGCATCAAGCAACTCGCCTCGTTCGGCACCCGTGCCCTCCTGACCACCTGGGCCCTCGTGCTCGCGGCGCCCGCCGGCTTCACGTGAGAGAGCTGCAGGGGGGCGGTCGCCGCCAGTGATCACCGGCTCGGAGAGGGCTTCACGTACTCGATCTACTTCACGCTCGCCGTCGTGTTCTTCGTGATCCCGGGCCTCTTCGGGTTCCTCTTCTGGAACAGCTATCGCAAGGAGCGCGTGCTCTCGGAGCGCGGGGAGGGCTACGCCCCTGAGGGACGCTTGCGCTGGAGCCCAAAACGGGACGACGGCGCCTGAGGCCGCCGCGCGCGACGGTCAGAGCGCGAGCGTCAGACTGACCTGGGACGAGACCAGGGGGAAGTCCACCTGGACCCTGAAGCCCCGGAACTCGGCCGGATCCCAACCGAGCGTTGCGTAGGCGTGCTCGAGCAACCGGACGTAGTGGGGAATCTCGACGAGGCGCACGCCAGCCGTGCCCGCGCCGAGCAGCTCGACCCGCTCGATCAGCTCCAGGCGGTCGATGTCCCGCTCGGGATCTCCCGGCCGTACGGGCCCGGAGCCGCTCGTATCGTGGACGGCCAGCTCGGGCTCGCGGCCCGGGAACAGGTCGCGATGGACGAACAGGTCGAACACGAGCTTCCGTATGGGATGGTCGATCACGTTGAAGAAGAAGACCGTGCGATCCTGGCCGGACTCCGTACCGAGCGGGATCTCGGCCAGGTTCAGCTCGGCGAGGACGAGGTCGAAGCTCGCGCCGATCCCGAAGCTGTCGCCGGCCAGGGTGTACTGGACCCTGTCACCGATCACCTTGCCGACGAGTGGCGCCGGCGGGGCGTTGCAGAACTGATCGAGCCGGACGCAGTCCAGGTCGTCGGCGACGGGGTCGCCCGCGAGGTTCGTAGCGCGGCGCTCCTTCGGGTTCCGTAGCAGCCGGAGCGTCTCGAACTTGACCGGGACGTCCGGGCGGATCCGCTCCACGCCGAACGCGCCATGGATGACGGCGATGTCCATGTGCGCCCCGTCCTCGGAGGGATGCAGGATCTTCGCGTCGAGCTCGACCGCGGTGGCCATGCCCTTCAGCTCGGAGAGGTTCTTGAAGATCGCCTGCCGGCGGCGCAGCACGAACTCGCGCCGGCTCGCGGGCACCCAGGACGTGAGGATCGTGTTCAGCGTGCTCCGATCCCCGCCCGCGCGTTGGATCAGGGCCTCGAAGCCCTCGACGGCCGCGAGCGCGTGGGCGACCGCGGCGGGGGCCGCACCCTTTTCGCGGGCTGCCGCGAGGAGCCGCCGCAGGGGATCCGGCCCCGGGATGAGGAGGGCGACGGCCAGAGGGTCGCTGTGGCGGGTCGCCTTCATCAGGCGGCTCGTCGTGGCCACCGTCTGGCCGAGGGCAGTGGCGAGCCACTTGGGTCGGACCGAGAACCCCGGGAGGCTGGCCAGGGCGGCGTGGAGCGATTGGGCCAGCTCCTGGCCCACCGCCGAGGCGTGGGCGCGGAAGTCGTCGTCGGCGGGGCAGGGGGACTGGGACTCCGTCGGCGCGGTGGGGGGCTTGGTTTGACTTCGCTCGAGGCGGGGCATGGTTCGGAAAATGAGTATGGGGCACGACTTCGGACGGTTCCAGCGATAGCGAAGAATACCCGACAATTCCTGAGGAAACTTGCCCGGCAATTAATCCAGCGTCCTATGAAGGGCGCTACGCTGGTCGGCCTGTTTCGGACACCCAGCCCTCCCACCGCCCGAACTCCCCAGGAAACTCCTCCCCATGCTCCGTACTCACCTCTTCTCGCTCCTCTGTGGCCTCGGTCTCGGAACCGTCGCGACGGCTCAGAGCTTCGACTACCCCGACTTCACGAGCGTGGCCGGCCTGGCCTTCAACGACGCGGCCATGCAGGCTTCGCCGGTCCTGCGGGTCACCTCGGCCGCGCTCTCGGAGCGGGGCTCGGTCTACTACGACCAGGCTGTCTCCGTGGGCGGCGGCTTCGTCACGACCTTCGTCTTCGAGATCTCGAACCCCGGTGCCGGGGGCGGCGACGGCATGACGTTCATCATCCAGAACGATCCGGCCGGCCTGACCGCGCTGGGCAACCACGCGAGCGCCATCGGCTACGGGGGCTTCCTCTCTTCGCCCGCCGTCGGCATCGACAACTCCCTCGTGATCGAGCTCGACACATTCAACGGGGGCGTCGCCTGGGGCGACACGGACGGCAACCACATCAGCATCCACACCGGCGGCACCGGTGACAACAGCCAGCACGAGGACTTCTCAATCGGCAGCTACTCGCCGTCGCTGGCGACGACCGACCTGAGCGCCGGGCAGCACACCGTGCGCATCAGCTACGTGCCGGGGTTGCTCCAGGTCTACATCGACGACCTCGTGACCCCGGTCATCGCCGTGCCTTACGACTTCGGCACGGGCGGTACCTACTTGAACAGCGGGCTGCCTGCGGGCGGGCTCAACCTGATCGGTGGCAGCATGGCTTTCGTCGGCTTCACGGCCGGCAACGGGGGCTCGTTCGAGAACCACGACGTCGTGTCCTGGAGCTTCACGTCCGGCGGGGGACTCGGCACTTCTTACTGCCTGAGCACCGCGAACTCCACGGGCGCCGTATCGACGATCTCGGCCTCGGGCTCCGACAGCATCTCCGCCAACGACCTCGTGCTCACGGCGGGCAACATGCCGGACCAGCCGGGCATCTTCATCGCCGGGCCCGCAGCGGGCCAGATCCCGTTCTTCAACGGTTTCCTCTGCATCGACGTGAACGGTCTGCAGCGCTTCTCGGATGCCGCGACCGCCTCGGGCGGCGTGATCACCGAGGCGGTCGACCTCGCGACCTCTGCTCCTGGCGGCCTGAACGTCATGGCCGGCTCCAGCTACTTCTTCCAGCGTTGGTACCGCGACCCGGCGGCCGGGGGCGGGAACGCGAACTTCTCCGACGGTATCGAGATCGCCTACACCCCCTGAGCGGGAGTTCGATTCCGAGCTAGAGACGCGCAGGGCGGGGCCTCCCCCGCCCTGCGCTCGATTTTCGCGGCGTTCCGCGGAAACCGGGCTCGGATAGAGCCGGTCTCTGCGGCATGGAACGACCTGTCGTGAGATCCTCGTGCTCCGTCCGCCTCCATTCATCCGCTTTCCTGGGACTCGGCCTCGCCCTCGCGGCGGTGGGCGGGGCGCGGTGGTTTCCGCGCACGGCTCGGCTCCACGGCGTCGAGGTCGCCGTGTGGGCCACGGACCGGGGGGGGAATCGCCTCGTCGGCCTCGACCGCGAGCTGTTCGTCGTGCGCGAGATCACGGTGCGCGCGCCGGTCGAGGTGGAGCCGGCGCCGGGTGGCGGCGCCTGGGTGCTCAGCGCCGTCGAGGGCGATCCGTTGGGTGCGCACCGGTTGATCAGGATTGCGCCGGACGGCGAGGCGCTGGCCGAGGCCAGCTTCGGGGTGGCGGTCGACCTCGCGAGCCATGAAGGACGCGAGGTGGTCGTCGTCGAGTGGGGCCTCGACTCGGGGGCTCCCGACCGCGCGGTGCTCGTCGACGAGCACGGCGTCGCGACCACGATCGTCGAGCTCCCGGGCGTGACCTGTGCCGCGGCGCGCGACGGCGTCGTGCTCCTCGGCGGGATCGGCGGCGAGGTGTGGCTCCACGAGCTGCGGAGCGGTTCGAAGCCCCTGGCGCACGCGGCGCTGGGCGGCGAGATCACCGACGTCGCCCCAGGGCCGCGGCGTGGCACCTGGTGGGCGCTCGATGCAGCCGGCGAGGGGCGGCTGCTCTTCCTCGAGGGCGACCTCCGAACCGGGTGGCAGGTCACGACGCACATGCAAGCGATCCATCTCGTGCCCGTTCCGGGGCGCGAGGCGGTGTGGCTCGCGGACACGACCGAGCCGTTCGCCCGGCGTTATGGAGCGGCCGGGACGATCGAGATCGAGCGCGCCGACCTGCCCCTGGCAGGGCTGGATCGCGGCGTGGCGTTCGCGGACGGGGCCGTGCTCCTCGCCGCCCCGGGCGCCGTGCTGCACCTCGACGCGCAGGGTGCCGACGCCCCCGGGCAGGGCGGGTTCGCGTTTCTGGTCGATCTGGCCTGGACCCGTTGAAGGTCTGTCACGCGGGGCGACGGGTCGACCCTGCGCTCGCGGGGGATCGGGACTGCGCCGCGGGGGTGGGGCCGGCGGCGTGGCCGCTGTGATCTTCGCCCAAGACGCGCGTGAGGCCGCCCCGCTGCGCCTGAGCCCAGCTCGTGTCCGCCACGCCTCGCGCGGTGTGCCGGAACCCCGTCAGGACCCCGAGGGCGAGTGACGCTTGCCTGGGACACCGGCGACCCTCGCGATGTGCCCCTGTCCGTACCCGATCCGTTCGTCTCCGCAGTCCGACTCGAACCACAGTCCCGGAGCGTCGGAAACGGATCGGGCACGGGTACCTCGGATAGGGGTCGCCCATGCCCTGGGCGTGCGGCACGGCCCCTCGGGGGTCCGAGGAATCACGAATGAGTCGAATTCCCTCTCGATGACTCCAGCGCGCGCTTCCCGCGCGAGCATCCCGCGCCGATTCACGACCGCGACGACCCACCGCGGGAGTCGTCGCCATGGTCACCCCCACCACCCGGCGCCGCGCTGAGTCGGGAACGGACTCGGGCACGGGTTCGGGCAGGATGCCGAGACCCGCCGATGGGCCTGGGTGAACGGGGGTGGTGACTACACCTCGACGTGTTCTTCGTACACGTGACCCCGGCCATTTGAGCCCTCGGGGCTCTGACGCGCTTGCACGTCGATAGTCGAGAGGAACGCCATCACCGTATTGGCGAGATCCTTGCGGTCGTGATCCATGCAGAGCTGCGCGAACTTGGCGAGCTGCCGCTTGACCTTGGGGATCTCCTTCAAGACGGGCGAATCCTTACGCTGCCGCGCCACGAGGCGGGCTTCGATCTTGTCAATCTTCGCTTGGAGATCGCCGATGACTTCGTCGTCGCTGCGTCTGTTGTAGGAACGCTTGGTCATGAGTGAATACTGGAAAGGACTTGTCCCGGGCGACTGCGGGAAACCGCCGCGCGAGATCCGGTGGCCCAAGGAGAGCAGGGCCGTGAAGGTTACGTTTCCGCCTGAGCAGTCAGCGCACCGTTCCTCGATCCCCGGCGTAGGAAGAAGTCCCTCTCGTGCCAGCCCGGGCAATCAGGAGTCCGGCGCTCCCGCATAGCGACTCAATCTAGCACCGTTTCCTTATCGATCCAAGCGCAGCGCGCTTTATTACCTAACCGTCCCGTAATTCAGGCTCGCGGTGGGGTGATTCCTGGCATGTTCGGGGGTTTGTCGCTATCTTAGCTGCCCCTGTTTTTTCGTGCCTTTCCTGGGCTCGGAGGGGCCATCGCGACGAATCGGCTGGATTCCCGTGACGGGATCGGGGACTATCGAGGTGCACACCGTGAACGGAGACATAGAAACCGTCCTCCTTACCGAGGAAGAGATCCTGCGGGGAACGGATCGCGTCGCCGAGGAGGTCACGCGCGTCTACACGGGGACCCAATTCACGGTCGTCTCGGTCCTCAAAGGATCGTGCATATTTGCGTCCGACCTGATCCGGCGCATTCCGATTCCCCTGGAGCTCGCCTTCGTCGGTGCCTCCAGCTACGGCGAGGGCACGGAGGCGGGGAAGCTCGTCGTGAACTTCATCCCATCCGAGAAAGAGATCGAGGGCCGGCGGCTGCTCCTCGTCGACGACATCCTGGACACCGGTCAGACCCTGTACCGGCTGAAGGCGGAACTGCTAAAGCGCGGTGCGGTCGACGTGAAGACCTGCGTCTTCCTCGACAAGCCCTCGCGCAGGGCGGTCGAGTTCGAGGCCGACTTCACGGCCTTCGAGATCGACGACACTTTCGTCGTGGGCTACGGGCTGGACTTCGACGGTCACTACCGCAACCTGCCGTACGTTGGAGCCCTGCGCCGGGAGATCTACGAGCAGGCCCGGCCCGGCGTCTGACGGCATTCGAGGACTTCGCCGCGCCGCCTGTGGACGCGCATCGTACTCCCGTGAGTGAGCATCTCGTGGTATCGGAGGATCGGAGCGGGCTCGAATTGGACGAGTTCCTCTGCCTCACCTTCCCCCTCGTGAACAAGGGTTACCTGCGCGATCAGGTGCGGGCGGGCCTCGTGCTCGTCGACGGCAGCTCGACCTCGCCCTCGAAGCGCCTCCGGATCCATCAGGTCGTCAGCATCGACTTCGACCTCGACGGCGCCCCCGCTGCTCCCCGTGGGCGCGGAGTGCGCGTGCAGGTGCTCTGGGAGGACGCTTCGGTGATGGTGGTCGACAAGCCCGCGGGGCTCGCGGTCGAGCCGGAGCGCTGGAATCGCGCGGGGGCGTGCCTCTCCGGCGCGCTCCTCGAGCTCGCGTGCGAGCGGTCCGGCGGTCGCGGCGACGATGGGCGATCCGTGGCGGGCGAGCTCGAGTTCCGCCCGCGACTGGTGCACCGGATCGACAAGGACACGACGGGGGTCTTGATCGTCGCCAAGACCATCGAGGCCGAGCGCGGCCTGCGCCGCGCCTTCGATGAGGGGCGGGTCTCGAAGCGCTACCTCGCCCTGGTTGAGGGCGAGTACGCGCTGGAGGACGGCGAGGAGACGATCGTGGATCTGCCGATCGCGCCCGACGCGCGGCGTACGGGCCGCATGTGCGTCCGCGAAGCAGGTGGCAAGCCGTCGCGCACGCGCGTGGCCGTCGAACGGAGGTTCCGGGGGTACACCCTGCTGCGCTGCGAGCCGCTCACCGGGCGCACGCACCAGATACGCGTGCACCTCGCGGCGCAAGGCTTCCCGCTCGTCGTGGATCCGCTCTACGGTCGGCGCCCGGCGCTCCTGCTCTCGGAGCTGAAGCGCGGCTACAAGAGCAAGCCGGGGCGCGTCGAGCATCCGCTGATCGATCGGCTGACGCTCCACGCGCTCGAGGTGGCCTTCCCGCATCCCGAGGGCGACGGCGATGTGCGCGTCGAGGCGCCCGTGCCGCGCGATTTGGCGCGCGCCCTCAAACAGCTCGACAAGGTGAGGCCTCCAAGGCTTTGAAGCTCAAGCAGCGACCGACCGATTTCAAAGTGCGGGAGATCCTGCGCGACGACGTGCTCTCCGGGAAGGGCGAGTACCGCGTGTACTCCGTCACCAAGCGCAAGCTGACCTCCCTCGAGGCGGCCGAGATCCTGGCGGACCACGCCGGCGTCTCCGCCGGAGAGGTCGCCTTGGCGGGTCTCAAGGACCGCCAGGGCGTCACGACACAGCACATGACGATCCGGCACGGTCGGCAGGTGCGGTTCGGGCGGCCGGAGATCGGCATCGAGTCGATCGGATTCGCACAGCAGGACCTCACGAGCGCGGATAGCGAGGGCAATACCTTCGAGATCATCGTCAGGGACCTCGACGAGCGCGAGACGAATCGCGTGCGCACGGCGCTCCCCTCCGTCCGCGAGCACGGGCTCCCGAACTACTTCGACGAACAGCGTTTCGGCAACCTCCGGCACGGCCAGGGTTGGATCGCGCTCGACCTGATGCGTGGGCGAACGGAAGTCGCGCTGAAGCGCCTCCTGTGTCACGTGTCCGACCACGACAACGACCGCACGAAGGGCTTCAAGTCGGCGCTCTTTCGGAACTGGGGGGACTGGGGCACGTGTCGGGACGTGGCCGGACGCTTTGGGGCGCACCACTCCGTCTTCGAGCACCTGCGCCGGAACGAAGGCGATTTTGGCGGCGCGTTCCGGTTCATTGCATCCCGGATCCGCCTGATCCACCTGTACGCCTGGCAATCCCACATCTGGAATCGCGCCGTTGCGCGCGGACTCGAGAACGCCGTCGACGAGGGCGAGCGGTTCGCGATCCACATGCGTGAGGGGAAGCTTCTCTTCCCGAAGGGCGAGGTGCCCGCGGATCCGGACTGGGAGGGCACGTTCCCGCTGCCCGGACCCGGTCTCGCCGGCGTCCGTTTCGAACGCCAGCGCGCGCTGATCGAGGGCGTGCTGGCGGACTATGACCTCGTGCCGGACACGTTCCGGATCGACGGCGTGCCCGGGTTCGCGCTCAAGCCGGAGGAGCGCCCCATCGTCCTCCGCCCGCAGAACCTGCGCGTGCGCCCGGCCGAGCCGGATCCCATGAGCCCGGGCCGGAAGCTCGTGAAGCTGTCGTTCGCGCTCCCGCGCGGGGCCTACGCGACGCTCGTCGTCCGACGACTCGTGGGGCCGCCGAGCCCCAGCTCACGCGCGTCCCGAGGATCGGGCGCCCGCGGCCGCCGGCGCGGAAGCCAGCGCGGAAGCCAGCGCGGAAGCCAGCGCGGAAGCCAGCGCGGACGCGGACCCCGGCGCGGGTGACCCGGGGCAGGTCACGCAGCACTCCCGCGGCAGCGGTTTTCCCCCGACTCCGGGCCATTCGAGCCCGTACTATCTCGCCCCATGACGAACGAGCCGGTCATCGGAGTCATCGGCGGCTCCGGCCTCTACGAGATCGAAGGCTTCGAGGGTATCCAGGAGACCACGCTCTCGACGCCTTTCGGGGCTCCGAGCGACGCCTACGTCACGGGTCGGCTCGGCGGTGTGAAGGTGGCCTTCCTGCCGCGGCACGGCCGGGGGCACCGGATCAGCCCCTCGGAGATCAACTTCCGGGCGAACATCTGGGGCCTGAAGAAGCTCGGCGTGACCCGCATCCTCTCCGTGTCGGCGGTCGGCTCCATGCGCGCGGAGATCGCGCCGGGTCACTTCGTCATGATCGACCAGTTCTTCGATCGCACGCGGCATCGGCCGGACACGTTCTTCACCGACGGTGTCGTCGCGCACGTGATGTTCGCGGACCCGGTCTGCGAAGAGCTGCGCAAGGTCCTCGTGGAGTGCGCCGCGGAGGTGGGTGTCACCGCCCACGACGGCGGGACCTACATCAACATGGAGGGGCCCCAGTTCTCGACGCGCGCCGAGTCGCGGATCTACCGCGGGTGGGGGGTCGACGTGATCGGCATGACCAACCTGCAGGAGGCGAAACTCGCGCGCGAGGCGGAGATCTGCTACGCGACCGTCGCCATGGTGACCGACTACGACTGCTGGCACGAGACCCACGACGACGTGTCGGTCGAGGCCATCCTCGCGACGATCGAACAGAACGTGGGCAACGCCAAGAAGCTGGTCGCCGCGGCCGTCCCGAAGGTGTCGGCGCAACGGAGCTGCGCTTGTGGGGAGGCGCTTCGGTTCGCGCTGCTCACGGACCGGGAGGCGATCTCGCCGGCGGCGCGCACCCGGCTCGGGCTCTTCCTGGACAAGTACCTGGACTGACGCCATGACGAGGACGCATCCCGCGCGCGCATCCGTTGCCCTCATGCTGCTCCTCGCGGCGTGCGGGAGCACCGTGGAGCTTCTGGCGGACTGGGGGGCGGGGGGCTCCCTGCGCTCGCAGCACAAGGGGCCCCTCGTCCAGGCCGGCGAGACGGGTCCCGCGCGCTTCGTGTCCTTGTTCATGGAGGCATTCGACGCGAGCCGGGCCATGGAGACCGCGGCGTTCGCGGACCGCTACTACCGCGAGCCGGGGAACGAGGGCTTCGAGGCGACGCTCGATCACGTGCTCGATGCGCTCCGGCGAGTGGGCTTCGGCAAGGGGCCCGGGCTGGAGCTCGAGGTGATCGAGACGCCCATGCGGGGGCCCGCCTGGACGCCCAGGAGCGGGCGGCTCGCGATTCGGAACGCATCCGGCGGTGAGCGCGAAGTGCTCCTCGCGTTCGACACGCCCGAGGGCCGGGCGCGCACGATGCTCCCCACCAACTCGCGCTCCGCCTCCGTTGCGGGCGCACCCGCATTCGACCTCGACGAGCTCGAGGAGGGCCGGATCCTCGTCACGCGCAAGCCGCACCGCGCGGTGCTGAGCGCCGCCGAGGAGCGGGGCGCCGTCGCCGTGCTCTCGGCCTTCTTGCCGAGCTACAACACCGACCCGACGGGTGCGGAGCGCCACCTCGACGCGATCCGCTACTCGTCGGTGAGCAGGCAGACGACGCTCCCCGTCGGCATCATCTCGCAGCGGGTGTTCGACGAGATCGCGGCGCGCGCCGCTTCGGGTGACGTCGTGCTCGAGTTCCAGGCCGAGGTCGAGTTCACCGAACGGCCGCTGCGCACCGTCGTCGCGACGATCGTCGGCTCGGAAGCGCCGGGCGCGGTCGTAGCCGTCGCCGCACACGTGCAGGAGCCGGGCGCGAACGACAATGCGAGCGGCGTCGCGGGCCTGCTCGAGGGCGTGCGCGCCGCGGCGCTCCTCATCCTGGACGGCCGGCTCGCGCGGCCCAAGCGCAGCATCGCCTTCATCTGGGGCAATGAGATCCAGGAGAGCTCGATCTTCCTGGAGCACACGAAGCGGACGGTCGTGGCCGGATTCTCCTCGGACATGACCGGGCCCTCGCGCGCGAAGACGGGTGCGCTGCCCCTGCTCGAACGCGGCTGGGATCCGGGCGCTCTGACGCCGCTTCCCCCCGACGAGCACACCGAATGGGGCGCCGGCCGCGTGGATGCCGATGACCTCTCGCCGAACGGCCTGGCCGTGATCGCGCGGATCGCCATCGTCGACGTCGGCGTCCGCGCGGGGGGCTGGGAGACGGTGGAGCATCCATGGGAAGGCGGGAGCGACCACGACGAGTTTCAGAGGCGCGGTATCCCGGCGGTCCTCTTCTGGCACTTCACGGACTTCGCGTACCACACGAGCCTCGACCGGCTCGAGCACCTCGATCCCGCCGAGCTGAAGCGCACCAGCGTCGCGCTGCTCTCCGCGGCTTTCGCCGTGGCGGACGCGCGCCCGGGAGATCTGGCGCGGTACCTCGGGACGCTCGACCTCGAGCGGCGGCTGCGGATCGACGCCGCGGAGGAGGCCGGGGACGAAGCGATCGCCGCCGCGTGGCAGGCCTGGTGCACAGGCGCGCGGCACTGGCTGCGCGCACTCTGTCTGGATCTGCCCGGTCCGCCGGATGGCCGCTGAGCCGCCCCTGGGGCGGTCGGCATGACGGGTGGCCGCGGGTGTGGTATGCCCTCCCTCATGAAGCACCCTGAGCCCACCGCCCAACGTTCCTCGCGCCGCGCGTTCCTCGGAGCGTCCCTATCCACGGGCGCCGCCCTCGCCCTCGCCCCGAACGTGCACGCGTCGTCGCAGGGCAGGGAGACGGTGAAGGGCCGCCCGACGCTCGTCGGGTCGGCCAACGCGCTCGAGGGCATGAAGCTGGCGTACCCGAAGCTCTCCGAGGGAGCCGAGCCGCTCGACGTCGCCATCGACGTCGTGAAAGTGCCGGAGGCCAACCCGAAGGACCGGAGCGTCGGGCTCGGCGGGCTGCCCAACGAGGACGGTGTCGTGCAGCTCGACTCGGCGGTCATGCACGGCCCGACGCACAATTCGGGCGCGGTCGCGAGCATCGAGAACATCCTGCATCCCTGCGAAGTGGCGCGGCTCGTCATGGAGCGCACCGACCACTGCCTGATCGTGGGGCCGGGGGCCTACGAGTTCGCGCGGATGCACGGCTTCCCGCACACCGAGCTGCTCACGGAGGAGACGCGGCAGATCTGGCTCAGGTGGAAGGAGACGATGAGCGAGCGCGACGACCGCCTGTCGCCGCCCGCGAAGCAGGACGGCGAGAAGCACGGCCGCTACTTCATCTTCGACGGCGAGAAGGTCGCGGAGGCGGACTTCTTCGGCCCGAATCGCCCGACCGGCACGATCCATTGCTCGGGGCTCGGGCTGAACGGCGACATCGCCTGCACGACGACGACATCGGGACTGTCGTGGAAGATCCCCGGGCGGGTCGGTGACTCGCCCATCATCGGCGCGGGTCTCTACTGTGACCAGGAGGCGGGCAGCGCCGGCTCGACGGGCCGCGGCGAGGCGGTCATCCTCTCTAACGGGAGCTTCGCGATCGTCGAGCTCATGCGCCAGGGCGCGAAGCCGGTCGAGGCCGGTCTGGAAGTCTTGCGCCGCATCACGCGTCAGGCCCGGCGCGGCGCGAAGTGGCAACCCGCGCTCGTGGGCGACGACGGCCTGCCCGCGTTCGGCGTGAACTTCTACATCCTCGGCCTCGACGGCTCGTGGGCCGGCGTCACCTTGAAGGGTGGCGGACGCTTCAGCGTCGCCGACCCCGACGGCGGCCCGCGCCACGAGAACCTGGTGGCGCTGCACACCTAGTGTTCTGCGCCAGGAGTTCGTGTGCATTGGCCGTGACGCCCAGAGTCCAGGGCAAGGCGCTTTGATTCGTATGCGCTGTGATACTCGGAGGGGTAAGCCCCGGTCCGCCGAAGGCGGATCGAGACGACCCCTTAGGGTCGTTCGAAGGGGACCCCGCAACGCAGCCATGGGCACTGGGAGGTGCGGGCAATGTGCACGAACTTCTGGTGCAGGACACTAGGCTGGAGTTTCGCCCTTCTTCCTGGCCTGCCAGGCAGCGAGCGTGTCTCTGGCGCGGCCGCTCCTGGGCAGGGTGCGCAGAAAGTCGGTTGTCCCCAGGCCGGGTCGCGCGTGCCGCGCCGCCATCGGCGGCGCGGATCGGACGGGCCTGCGGGCCGATGACACGCGCACTCCGCGCGCGGAAGGCCTGCGGCCTACAACGGCTACGCCGCCGGCTGGCCTACACGGCGATGGCTCGAGTTTCGCCCAGAATGGCGCAACTCGAGGCTAGGGAGTCTCCTCGGT
>SMVQ01000180.1 GCA_004357655.1 Planctomycetota bacterium | reverse complement strand
CCCACGGGCTCCCCCCCGCCGATTGCCGCCGAGAGTTGTCACGACGTCCCGGTGACGGCGGTCGGCAGACGTAGGCGTGTGGGCGCCTGGCTTCAGCCGGTCGAGATAGATGCCTAGTCTCCGCCGGCGTGGCCAAGCTTCGCCCTCCCCCACGCACTCCACCCGGGCTCGGGCGACTCCAGCGCGATTCGCCGCCGCCAGGCCTCCAGCCGCGCCTCCTCCCGGCCGTCGCGAACCGCCGCCCGCGCCAGCCCCTGGATCGCCGGCAGGTAGCCCGGATAGACCTCGAGCGCCGCGGTGTACTCCGCGATCGCCTCCTCACCGCGACCGGCCTGCTCCAGCGTGATCGCGAGGTTCAACTTGGGATCGGGGTGGCCCGGCATCAGCTTGCGTGCCCACTCGAGCTCGTTCGCGGCCTCGTACAGCATTTTCCGCTTCAGGAAGACCACACCGAGGTTGTTGTGCGCGGGTCCGAAGAATATGTCCGCCGCGAGCGCCCGCCTGAGCAGGGCTTCGGCTTCCTCCAGGTCGCTGTCGATGAGGTCGGCGGCCTCGCGCGTGAGTTCTTCGGCCTCCACCGTGTTGCGATCCGCGGGCGCCGATGACCGGTAGGGGCTCGATGACGGAGACCGGCACGAAGAGGCCGCGAGGATCAGCGAGGCGGCGATGCAGGCCAGCCGCTTCACCGGATCACCCGCGGTCTCAGGACGGGGTACGAACCGTCGATCCCGGCGACCTCGGCGCCGCGCCCGCTGAGGTTGTACCGCTCATACGCCCTCTCCCGGCTCAACGCGAGCGCCTTCGATATGGCGGGCCATGATCTCGGCTTCGTGCACTAGATCAGGCTCGATGTTGGGGAGCCGGTCGATGAAACCCATACTGCCGTGCCACACGGTCAGCACGAACCCGACACCGCCGATCACGTCGCCCACGAGCACGTGCTCTCGAACGTTGTAGAAGCGAAGGCGGCCAGTGTAGTCGTGACGTTCCTTGAAGAGCGAGATGTCTTCCGCGAGACGGCCGAGGGCTGAGTCCAAATCCACCAGGTATTGGTCGGCGACTTGGGTATCCCAACGCTCGACCGAGTACTGCTCGATCGCGTCGATGTCGCTGAGAGCCCGATCGGTGAGGAGCAGCTTGGTCATGAACCTCTACGCCCAGCTCGATGCGTTTCGAGCATGGCGCGAAGGTCGCCGGTGTACTCGTGCGTGCGGCCGTCTCGAACTTCCACATAGCCTTCCAGTACTGCCTCACGTAGCGCAGCGGCGTCTTGGCGGTCTTTCTTGCTGCGGATCAGATCGCGGACGAACTCGCTCGGGGTCGAGAACAGCGTTCCGTCGCCCGAGTTCTCGTCCAAGAACGCGCGTAGCTCGTCGGTGAGTGAGAGGTTGATCGATCGTGCCATGGGCATCTCCTTGTTGTTGCCTCTCTATCATGGCGCATGTGGCGAATATTGTCAAGTATCGCCACACCAAGCCTCAACCTTGAGCCTGGGGACAACAGGGTCCCCCATCGAAGGCGGAGTATCCTGTACTGCTCAACAAGACTCCTTCCGCATCGCATTGTCCTGGCAGGGCGTCCAGCGCGGCCTCCCAGCCCCGGCAAGAGCGGGTCCGAGATGGCCATGTTCACGGGCTGGAAGCACCCCAGTTGGAGCAAGTGAGCGCCCTGCGGCCCCAGAGGTGTCCCCGCCTGCTCGGCTCTCGACCTGGACCCCGAGCCCGTCGAGCGCGCCGCATTCACACCGCGCGCCGGCTGGGGAACATCTACGCCGAGCAGCCGATCACTCGTCCTTCTGGACGCTCGTGATCCGGATCCCGTAGGTGTTGTCGATCGTCACGACCTCGCCGCGGGCGACGATGCGGCCGTTGACGAGGATGTCGGCCGGCTCGTGGGCCTCGCGGTCGAGGGGCACGAGCGAGCCCGGGCCGAGCTTCACGAGCTCGCCGAGGGACATCCGCGCGCAGCCGATCTGAACCGTCACGCGGACCGGGACCTCGAGCAGGTTGTCGAGGCCGATGGGCTCGCCGGTCGCGTCGTCGCCCGCGAGCTCGCTGAGCTCCTCGACCTGGACCCGCACCGCTTCCGTGGCCTCGTCGAGCGCGGTTTCGATGGCTTGGTCTTCGGTGACGTTTTCGTCGGTCATGGCATGTGGCTCTTCGGGAGTGTCTAGGGAGCGGGTTGGTCGAGCTCGTCGCTCGAGGGCGACAGCTTCTCGATCTGCACGGCGAGGCGGCCCAGGTGCGAGCCCATCCGGCCCTTGGCGCAGGCGCGGTCCTCGATGTAGATGTCGACGGGTGTTCCCGTGCGGACGCCGAGCGGGATCACGTCGCCGACCTCGAGCTCGAGCAGATCGGTCAGGGGCACGTCGATCGACGCGAGGTGGGCGGCGACCTTCAAGGGCACCGGCTCGAGGTGGGCCGGGAGCGC
This sequence comes from Planctomycetota bacterium, assembly GCA_004357655.1. GTDB lineage: Bacteria > Planctomycetota > UBA1135 > UBA1135 > N075bin59. The sequence continues at coordinate 4,293 of SMVQ01000180.1, read as the reverse complement.
GTCCCCGCGCCTTCGGCCCGCTTCGTCGTGCTCGGGCGCGACGCCGGGCAGGTAGAGACGCAGGTCGCTCGGTTCACCAGGGCCGTCGAACGCGAGGTGGATCAGGAGCCGCTGCGGGTCGGCGTCGGGGCCGGCGTCGTCGAGCGAGGCCAGGGCCTCGGGCTCCTGTGCGACGTACGACTTCGAGAGCTCGAAGCCGAGTGCGCGCGCGATGGGCTCGGCGACGTGGGTGAGGAGCCGTTCCAGGACGCGGCACTCCGAGCTCGAGAGCAGGCGCGCCTCGGTGGCCTCCTCCGGAGCGGAGGAGAGGATCGCCTCGATCGCGACGAGCGCGGCGGTGGGCTCCCACACGAGCCAACCCGGCTGACCCTCGCACTCGAAGCACAGGACGACAAACGGCGGCTCGAGCTCGTCGACGAGGGTCGTCGTGTTGACCTCGCTGACCGCTGCCATCGAGAGCTTGTGGAACGAACGGAGGAGCGGTGCGATGCCGTTGCCGATCTCCTGCAGGGCCGTCGTGGCGAGCTTGCCGAGGCGCTTGAGCTGCCGCGCGGACAGGCGCCGCGGCACGCTGAAGTCGCGCGACTCGACCTGCGCGGGCGCCGTTCGCGTCGGCTCGCCGCCCGCCGCCTCCCGCAGGGCGCGCGCTTCTTCCGGTTCGATGTTGCTCACGGTGTTGCGCTCGTCACTGTGCGATGAGGTCCCCGTAGAGCCGGCGGAGGCGGCCCTTGACGCCGATGTGCAGCTCGCCTTGGAATTCGGGCTCGATGCCCGTGACGTCGACGAACACCGAGTCACCGGCCTCCGAGGTGACGAGCAGGTCCTCCTCGCCGCCGGTGAAGGAGACGACCGAGCCGCCGTCGATCTGGAGCGTCTTCTGCGGCGCGTCGATGGCGAGCACGTGTTCGAAGAACCGGCCGCGGAAGGTGCTCTTGTAGTAGGAGATCCCCAGCCGGATCCCGGACTCCTCGTCCAGCTCGAGCGGGAGCTCCGTGTCCCCGAGGTGCATCGGGAAGAGAATGGGGTCCAGGACGTCGCGCAGCTCGGTGAGGAACGCCTCGCGTGCCGGCCCCTCGTAGGTATCGGCGAGGAACTTGTCGGAGACGACGCGTCCCACCGCGTCGCGCAGCCGCGGGTCGTAGAGCGGGTCCCCCACGCGCGCGGGCAGGTAATCGTGCGAGTAGGCCGAGTACTCGCAGTCGAGCGTCATCTGCAGGAACCGGGTCTGGTTGTTGTCGCGCAGGTTGGCGCTGAACTTCTCCGCGAAGATGGCGTGGTGGAACACGCCCTTGAACCTCGGGACCGTGTCGCGCGAGGGCACGGCCATGATCGCCGCGGCTACCCCGAGGCCGAGCATGCCGGCGATCCCGCCGATCACCTTGGCGGGGCCCTTCGAGCGCTTCTCGACCGGCTCGCCTGCGGGCTCTTCCGTCGCTGTCTTCTCTTCGTCGGCCATGATGTTCGTGGTCCTAGCGAGTGCTCCGGGGAATGGGGCTCACGAGTCTCGCGTCCACGGTGCGCGTGGCCGCGTCGTCCTGGATGACCTCCTCGAGCCAGGCGCGCGCCTCCACGCGCTCCGGCATGAAACGGTGCTTCTCGATGAGGTACTGGCGGACCGCGCTCGCGCGCCCGAAGGCGAGCCACGGGTTCTCTCCGCCGTGCCGTTCGTCGGCGTCGAGCGCGTGCCCCTCGAGCACCAGCGTCTGCTTCGGACCGGGTCGCAGGGTGTCCGCGAGCTGGTCGAGGTAGGTGCGCGAATCATCGCGCAACGCGGCCGCGCCGGTGTCGAAGGTGGCGATGCGCGGTTGGCGGAGCTCGTGGTGCGGCTCGAGCGCCGCGAGGGCCTCGGCCCGCACGAGCTCGAAGTGGCTCGCATCGAGGTGCGCCTCGCGGCGCTCGGGGTCCTCCTCGGGCGGCAGGTTGAAGCGGCGCCGGACGCTGTCGAAGATCTTCTGCTTCTCGTGCGCCGACATGATCCCGTCGAGCCCGTGCGACTGGATCGCGACGATGAACGAGCCGACGCCTTTCGCCACGAGCCCGTGGCTGCGCTCCTCCGACATGGAGACGAGCAGGATGAAGAAGCAGAGGATGAGCGTCATCATGTCGCCGAACGACACCATGTAGGCGGGCGCGCCCTTCTTGCGCTCCGGAGGGGCCGGCTTCCTGGTCACGCCGCGCCTCCTCGGGATTTCCGGTCGCGGGCGATCACCTCGGCGGCTCCTGCGCGTGGTCCGCGCGCCGTCGATCGAGCGAGAGAATCCGGATCTCGACGCGCCGGTTCGCCGTGCGCGCGCTCGGCGTCCGGTTGGCGTTCAGGGGCCTGGCCATTCCCAGCCCGGCGACCTGCACGAGCTCCGATGCGGGCCCGCCGCCCTCGAGCATCGCCTCCGCCGCGGCCATCGCGCGCGCGCACGAGAGCGCTTCGGCCGTCGGGAAGCGCGCGGTGGGCTTGAACTCCGAGTCCGTGAAACCCTCGATGACGACCCGGTTCGGATAGTTCTCCATCGTGCGGCCGAGCTCGGCGAGTGACTTGCGGAGGGTGGCGTTGACCTCGGTCGAGCCGGGCCGGAACGCCGCCGCCGCGCCGAACTGGATGACGATGCCGTCGAGCGCCGCCGAGGGGTCGAACTCGAGGTGCGCCGCGGTGAGCTTCTGGCCCATCTCTTCGAGGTTCTCGGCCAGGCTGTCCTGCGACCGGACGTGCGGGATCCGCGCGCCGCGCGCGACGTCCATGGCGCTCATGATGTCGTAGTCGGGCGGGTCCGCGGCTGTGTCGCCCCCCCGCGACTCCATGATCCCGCGCGAGCCGATCAGGTTCTTCGGAACCTTGAACACGTCGAACTCCTCGATGCTCGAGAACGTGAACAGCAGGATGAAGAACGTCACGAGGAGCGAGATCATGTCCACGAAAGTCGTGATCCACTCCGGCGCTCCCTCGACTCCCGGGTCTTCCTGGTAGGCCATGCCGCGCGCCCCTCAAGCCTCCACCATCTGGCGCACGCTCGGCGGCAGATAGCCCTTGAGCTTCTCCTTGATGAGCTGCGGTTTCTCGCCGGACTGGATCGCGACGATGCCCTCGATCATGAGGCTGCGCAGGAGACTCTCGGTCTTGCCGATCATCTCCAACTTGCCAGCGAGGGGAATGAACACCATGTTTGCGCCCATCGCGCCGTAGAGCGTCGTGAGGAGCGCCGTCGCCATGCCGATGCCGATCGCCGCCGGGTCGGACAGGTCCTGGAGCATCTGCACGAGCCCGACGAGCGTTCCGATCATTCCGAACGCGGGCGCGAACGCGCCCATCTGGTCCATGATCTTCTTCCCCGTCGAGTGCCGTTGGCCCTGCCACTCGGCCTCGAGCTCCATGATGTCGCGCACCGTCTCCGCGCTGAACCCGTCGATGACGAGCTGGATCCCCTTCGCGAAGAACTGGTCGTCGACCTCCTGCAGCTTGGTCTCGAGCGCGAGCAGGCCTTCCTTCCGGGCGAGGTTCGCGTAGTTCACGACACGCTCGATCTCGCTCGCCGGCGTGGCGGTCTTGCGCGTGAGCGTGACGAGCAGGACCTTGAGCACCGGCTTCAGGTCCGAGCCCTGGAACGCGACCATCGTGACGGCGAGCGTGCCGCCGAACACGATGGCGACCGAGGGGTAGTGGACGAAGATCCCCACGCCGCCCGGCCCCATCGCCATGGCGGCGACGATCAAGGCGAACGCGAGCAGGAGACCGATCGCGGTGTTGAGATCCATGTGGGGCGAGGCCCATCCCGGGGAGGAAAAGGGCCCAGTTTCGTTATCGGACGGCCCCTTGGGGAGCTTGATCGCTCGGATCCGGGAAAGCCGGGGCGCAACCCGTTGTCAGGAACGGACTCGAGTGGGGGCCTACTGCTCGGCCCGCCGGTACGCCTCGGCGAACTCCGGCCACTGTTCGCGCGGCACCTGGTTCAGGATCTCGGACGCGCGCTCGCTCGTGAGCCCCCGCAGCACTTTCGCGCCCCGCTCCGGGCCGAGGAGCACGAGCCGCTCGGCGAGGTCGCGCGCCTTACCCTCCTCGAACACTTTGGCCATCGTCTTCCAGCTGGCGTCCTCGCGATCCTTGGCGACCTGTTCGTCGCGCAGGAGCTCGTCCTTGCGCTGCTCGAGCTCGAGGCCTTCCTCGATGAGGTCGGTGCGAATGCGCTCGAGCTCCGTCCAGCGCTCCTCGATCTGACGTTCACGCAGGGCGAGCTCGCGCTCGCGACCTTCGAGATTCGACTGCAGGGTCTCGAGCGTCCGGACCCGCGACTTCAGGTCCCGCTG
>SMVQ01000179.1 GCA_004357655.1 Planctomycetota bacterium | reverse complement strand
CCCCGCGAGGCCCGCCGCGAGGCCGCCGCGCAGGTCGCCGGCGGAGTAGAGGAGCCCGAGCCAGGCCTGGCTCGCGAGCACACGGTCCTGGAAGCCGTCCGCGCGCTCGAGTGCCTCGAGGTAGCGGCGTTCCCCCACCAGCGGGAGGATCGCGTCGAAGCTCTCCGCCTGCGCGCGGAGGGGCGCGGCGAGCGCGGCGGCGCAGGCGATCGACGCGAGCGCGCCTCGGGCTGCCGTGCTTCGGCTCGCGGTCAGAGTGACTCGATCCACAGCGCCCTCCCGCGGGTGATCGACCGGAGCTGAAGCTGGTCGATGGGATTCTCGTCATCGGTGAGAACCCGTCCCTCGCCCGGCTCGAACCAACGCCACCCACCGTCGAGCTCGAGGCTCGGCACGAGCGACGCCACGGCGCCTCCTTCGAGGCGGAACGCCGCGCTGCGCGGAGCGGGCGGCTCGTCCCCGGCGCGCGCAAACAACACGCAGTTGCGCGAGAAAGGCACGCGCAGGGCGAGCACGCGGCGCTCGAACGCCGCCGCCACGGTGCCCGCAACGGCGCTGATGACGGGGTCGTCGAATCCGAAACCCGACAGGTTCACGGCGAGCCAGCCGCCGGGCCGGAGCTGCGAACGAACCTCGCGGAAGAACTCGACCGTAGAGAGATGCGCGGGGATCTCCATGTTGTCGGCGTACGCGTCGAGCACGATCTCGTCGAATGCGCCCTCCGCGAATCGTAGCGCCGCACGCCCGTCGAGGCCGGCGAAGACGCGCCGGTCCGTGTCGTTCGCCTCGAGCTCGAACCAGCGCCTGCCGAGCTCCACCACCACGGGATCGATCTCGGCCCCGAGCGAGATCAGCCGCACGGCTTCCGGCAGCGCGCCTTCGAGCACACGGACGACCGTCCCCGCCCCGAGCCCGATCACGAGCATGCGCCAGTTCCCCGTCGTCCGCGACCAGGCCGGTGGGAGCGCGAACAGGTTGTAGTAGTAGGCGGGCGGGAGCAGGCCCGGTTCCGGCTGCCACACGGACTGGAACGAGTCGAGACTCTCGTTCACCTGGAGGAAGCGGATGCGCTCCGCGCCCTCGCCCCGCTCGACGACCCGGATCGACTGATACGGTGACTGGCGGGCCGCGAGGAGGCGCAGGTCCGCGGCCGGCAACGGCGCGGCGTACCGCGAGGTCGCGAGCCCGAGGACGAGGAGCAGCGCGGCCGCCGCGGACGGGGCCCGTGCGCGCCGGGCGAGCACGAGCATGAACACTCCGAGCAGGCCGAGCACCGCCGCCGAGAGCAGGAAAGTGTGCTCGATGCCGAGCCTGGGCAGGAGGACGTGCGTGGTCGCGAACGTCCCCGCGATGCTGCCGAACGTCGACGCCCCGAGCACCCGGCCGCCCGCGTCCCCCGCATGCCCGCCGCGCAGATTCTGCACGGCCTCGACCGCGAGCGGGCCGACGCAGCCGAGGAGCAGCGCCGCCGGTAGGAACAGCACGAGCGACGCCGCGAGGCTACCCCACAGGAGCAGCCCCGCCGCCTCGTCCAACGCGAGGCCACGGGGGATGAACGCCTCGGCCACCGGTGCCGCGAAGAAGGGCAGCCAGACGGTGAAGGCACCCGACAGGAGCAGGGCGAGACCGAGAAGCCGCACAGGGTGCGCGCGACAGGCGAGGCGCGCCCCGATCAGGTACCCGAGCGCGAGCGCGAGCAGGATGACACCGATCACGTTGGTCCACACGCCGCTGCTCGCCCCGAACCACGGCGCGAGGAGGCGCACGGCCGACAGCTCGACGGTCATCGTTCCGGCGCCAGCGACGGCGACTACGGAGAGGATCGTCAGCGAGCGCTTCGACTCTCGATTCATCGGCTAGTGGGTTGCCCTTCCTCTTCCCTTGCCCGTTCCGTTCCCTTCCTGCGCTTCCTGTCTTCCTGCTATGTCTGCTTCTGGTCAGGGTCTGCTTCTGGTCAGGCATGGGCGGCCGCCCATGCCTGACCAGAAGCAGACATAGCAGGAAGACAGGAAGCGCAGGAAGGGAACGGAACGGACACGGAGGAGGCGCACCCGAACGGCGAGCGTGCCGGCCCCCCCCCTCACTTGCTCGCCGGGGGTGGCAGGTGGTAGCTCTTGTTCGCCACGAAGACCTTCCCCGGGTCGCTCCTCGCGAAGTACATCATGTCCAACGTCACCTTGAGGTTGCGCGGGATCAGGTCGACGTTCTCCGCCCCGTTGCAGATCACGATGACGGGCTTGTCCAGATCGACCAGCACGTCGTTGAGGAAGATCGTGAAGTCGTCGATGCCCTCCCCATTGACTGTGATCGTGTTCGTCGCGCGATCGATCGTCGCGTGGATGCGGGCGGCGGTCTGGCCGTCGGTCGGCGGCACCTGGATCCAGGAGGCGCGGTTCGGGAACGGCGCACCGGGAACGAGGGTCACCTCCATGGGGTTCGAGATCCGGGGGTGGCTCTGCATCCAGTTCCAGACGTCTTTCCCGAGGCCCGTCGGGTCCAGCGTGCAGTTGTCGAACCCCAGACTCCTGATCGCGGTGTCGAATGCGGTGGCCTGCCCTCCGCCTCCGGCGAAGTAGGTCGGCAGGTTCTGGAAGTTCTCGGGCGACGTGTTCCCTGCATCTCCAGCGCGGCCGATCACGCCGGCGAACCGGTCGGGGAAGAGGCTCGCGATGGCGATGGCGGCCGCGACGCCCGTCCCTCTCCCGGCGAGGTACACGCGGTCGAAGTCGATGGCGTACTTCTGGGAGACGTCATTGAATGTCGTGAGCACGTACGCGACGCCGCCCGGGTTCTCCGCGGTGCCGGCGACACTCCAGATACTGAAGTCCTCGGGCATGGGCGGGGCCACGATGATCGCTCCTGCCCGCAGATCCTGATCTCTCCACTCCTCGATGATGTGCGACTTGGGCGTCGTGTCGGGCTCCTCGTCGTGAATCGAGATGATGAGCGGGTACGGGCCGTTCTTGGCCGAGTACTTCGATGGCGCCCAGGCCGTGTACTCGAACTCCTGCTCGCCGAAGATCCGCGCGTCGCTCTCGACATCGGCGACCTTGCCCCTCTTGACCTTGGCCTTCTCGTACTTCTTGGACATCCAGATCGCCTGACCGAAGTCCGCCGGAAGAGAGAGCGGGTCCTTGCCCTTCAGCTTCTTCTGGAGCTTCGCGAGGGCATCCTTCACGCTCTCCTCCGCGTCCCAGACGTCCTCGTCGGCCTCGCGCGCCTCGACGTAGTTCGCGAGCTGCTTGCCCAGATCCTTGAGGTCCCTGTCCTTCAGTTGGCGGTCCTGGGCCGCGAGTGTGCCGCCGAGGATGGGCAGGACGACGAGCGCGGAGAGGCGGAGAATCGATGTTCGTGTGCGCATGCCGGTACTAGTCCTGAGGTCTCTGGAGGTTGCCACGAATGGGATGATCAGCGGGGGAGCGGGTCCCGGGAGGATACCCGCTCGCCCCCGGAGGAGGGGAGCAGGGCGAGGCCCCAGCCCCGCAGCGCCCACGGTGTGGCCTCGAGGGGCTCGCGTCCCGTTCCAGCCGCACGCACGAGGAGGGCGCCGAACAGTCGCCGCGCGCGGTCCCCGGCCCCGCGCGAGAGGGCGAGCAGCCCGAGGATCTGGTGCGCGTCGCCGCTGCCGAGGGCCAGTGCGATGCCCAGGCGGTCGCGCGCGCGCTCGGTCCGACCCGCGCCGAGGGCCGCGATGGCCCAGCGTCCGAGCACGTCCAGGCGCTCGGCGCTCGTGCGCGCCCGCCCGTACTCGCGGCCGAGCAGCTCGTCCGCGCGATCGAAGCGCCCGAGCCGGGTGGAGAGCAGGGCGAGTGTGAGCGCGCTCCAGGTCGCATCGGCCGCGTCGTGCATCGCGACGGCGAGCTGCTCGGCGCTCTCGAGCCGGAGCTCCAGGACGTCCGCGCCGAACGCTTCGTACGCGGCCGTGAGCCGACGCTGGAGCTCGGTGGGGTCGCTGCGCGCCTCGGCGAGCGCGAATCCGTACGCGGACGCGCGCACGACCCCCGGCTCGAGCACGCGCGCGGCGAGCCAGGCCTCGCCCGGCTCCCAGCGCGCGGGAATCTCGACCGCGGCGTACGGCCGCGGCGCGTCGCCCGCCACCCGCGCGAGGTGCGCATCGAGCAGCCGTCCGCGGTAGCCGTGCCGGGGCACGCCATTCTGCGTCTCGGCCAGCTGTTCCAGCTCCGCGTACAGGCGCAACCACTCGGGGGACGTCGCGCGCAGGGTCGCGAGGTGCTCGAGCTTCGCCCACGCGGCCTGCCAGTCGGGCGCCTGGGCGCCGGACGCGAGCGCTAGGCCGAGCGCGAGCGCCGATGCGTGGATCACGCCCAGCGCACGACCCCCTTGCCGGCCTCGGGCGCGCCGGCCGCGACCGACCCGATCGAGACGATCTCCTCGCCGACGCTCGCGAGGTGCGCGCGCACGGCGCTCTCCTCCTCCGGATCGATGACGAGCACCATGCCGATGCCCATGTTGAAGACCCGATAGGCCTCGTCGCGCTCGATCCCGCCCGCCTCGCAGATCATCCGGAAGAGCCCCGGCACGGCCCAGCTCGCGCGGTCGATGACCGCGTCACAGCCGCCGATGACGCGCGGCACGTTGTCGCGCAGCCCGCCGCCCGTGATGTGCGCGAGCGCGGCGATGCGGCCCTCCTCGAGCAGCGGCCACAGGGCCTCCTTGTACGACCGGTGCGGCGCGAGCAGCGCCTCCCCCACCGTTCGGCCCTCCAGCTCATCGGGGCGATCGTCGATCTCGAGCGCGAGCCGCTCGAACAGGACCTTGCGCGCGAGCGAATACCCGTTCGTATGCAGTCCCGTGGACGGCATCCCGAGCAGGACCTGGCCCGGACGCACGCGGCTCCCATCGAGCACCTTGTCGCGCGCCACGGCACCGACGATCGTCCCGACGAGATCGAAGTCCCCTTCGTCGTAGAGCCCGGGCATCTCGGCGGTCTCGCCGCCCAGGAGCGCGAGGCCGTTGTCGCGGCAGGCCTCCGCGCAGCCGCGGATGAGGTCGCTGACAATGCGCGCCTCGACCCGCCCGGTGCCGACGTAATCGAGGAAGAACAAGGGCTGCGCGCCCTGCACCAGGATGTCGTTGATGCAGTGCTGCACGAGGTCGCGACCGACGGTGTCGAAGATGCCGGCGCGCTTGGCGACGTCGAGCTTCGTGCCGACGCCGTCCGCGCTCGCGACGAGGATCGCATCCTGACAGCCGACCTTGGCGAGGTCGAACAGCCCGCCGAACGATCCCACGTCACCGAGCACGCCCGGCGTGAAGCTGGCGCGGATGGCGGACCGCGCGCGAGTGAGCGCCTCGTCCTGCGCGGCGATGTCGACGCCTGCGTCCTTGTAGGTCAGCGGAGGTTCGGAACTCAAGATATGCGGCCTGGGAAGAGGTGGAGGAGTCGGGGAGGATAGCTCGCCTGGACTGAGTTTTCGCCCTGGGGCCTGCGGCGGCTCCTGCCGTCGTTTCCGAGCCCCACCTGCCGGAAGAAGGTTTGGCAGAAATGCAGGCCGGGCCGGACCAAGAAACGGGTGGCGGGGCGACTCACCCGCGCGGGAGCCGGTCGAGGATCAGCTCGGCGTTGCGGAAGCCAAGGTCCTGCGGCAACGCGTCCAGGCCGAACCAGGCCGCATCGGTCGCATCGGATCCGGAGTTCAGCACGCCGCCCACGACCCGGCACAGGAACACGGCCACGTTCGCGGGCCGGCGCGGGTCGTCGGGCACGTAGATCATGTCGAAGAGGCTCTCCACCTCCGCGCGAATGCCCGTTTCTTCGTAAATCTCGCGCAGGGCCGTCGCGCGCGGGTCCTCGTCCACCTCCTGGTAGCCGGCCGGCAGGGCCCACTGGCCCGCGTAGGGTTGAATGCGGCGCCGGACGAGGAGGACGCGGCGCCGATCGTCGAGGACGACGCCCGCGGAGGCGCACGCTGGATTGGGGTAGAGGACGAAGGCGCAGCCCGAGCAGCGCTGCCGTTCGCGGTCCTCCACCATGGCGAGGACGAGCCCCGCCCCACAGAGGGGACAGTATTTTGCACGGAGCTGCCACACGACGATTGTCCTCTACCCGGGGGGATGGCCTACACTACTGCCGCGAGCAGGGCGAGGGCAACCGGCCTGGACAGGCCCGGAGCTCCCGCCCGCCTTCGTTGGACGACCTTAGGCCATAGGACCGGTCCCAGTTCCAGACGGGCGGCTCGCCCCATCCCCGCCCCATCCCCGCCCCATCATTGAAGAAGCACCTCCTCATCCTCGGCAGCACCGGCTCGATCGGCACGCAGACCCTGGAGCTCCTGCGCCAGGACGGCAAGGGGCTCGCGGTGAGCGGACTCGCGGCACGCAGCTCGTGGCGGAAGCTGCGCGACCAGGTGCTCGAGTTCCGGCCGCCTCTCGTCGCGCTCTCCGATCCGGAAGCGGCGGAGCGCCTGCGCGCCGAGCTCCCGCCCGATGTGCACCTGTTCGCGGGCGAGAACGCCCTCGCCGAGCTCATCGGCGCGGCCGACTTCGACGTCGCGATGCACGGCGTCGTCGGCGCGAGCGGTCTCGCGGCATCCTTTGCGGTCCTCGAGCGCGGCAAGACGCTCGCGCTCGCGAACAAGGAATCGCTCGTCATCGCCGGCCACCGCCTGATCGAGCTCGCGCACGCGCGCGGGGCCGAGATCGTGCCCGTCGACAGCGAGCACGCCGCGATTTTCCAGTGCTTGCGCGGCGAGCGCATCGACCGGGTGCGACGCGTGATCCTCACGGGCAGCGGCGGTCCATTCCGCACGATGCCGCTCTCCGAGATGCGAAGCGCGACGCCCGAGATGGCGCTCGATCACCCCAACTGGGACATGGGCCCGCGCATCACGATCGACTCGGCCACGCTCATGAACAAGGCGCTCGAGGTGATCGAGCTGCACCATCTGTTCGGGCTCGAGCGCGAGCGCATCCACGTCGTCATCCATCCCCAATCGATCATCCACTCGATGGTCGAGTTCGTCGACGGCTCCGTCATCGCCCAGATGGGGCCGCCCGACATGCGCGGTCCCATCCATTTCGCCATCCACCACCCCGACCGCGAGCCGGCCGCGCTCAAGGGCTTCGACGTCGACCTCTTCCGGGAGCTCACGTTCGAAGAGCCCGATCTAGATCGATTCCCAGCCCTGGACCTCGGGTACCGCTGCGTGGACGAGGGCTCCGACGCGGGCTGCGTGCTCAACGCCGCGGACGAGGTGGCCGTCGAAGCTTTCCTGAAGTCCGAGATCGCATTCGACGATATCTGTCGTATCAACCGGACCGTCCTGGAGCGTCGCGAGGGCCGCGACGGCAGCGTCGAGGAGCTCCTCGACGCCGACCGCCTCGCCCGCGAACACGCGCGCGAGGAGATCCGGACCGTAGCCGCCCCGAGCTCGAACTAGCGACTGCATGGAAGCCTTCTTCAGCCACATGTCGATCCCCATGGCCGTCCTGGGCGTCGGCCTGGTCATCTTCGTGCACGAGGCCGGCCACTTCATCGCCGCGCGACTGTGCGGGGTGCGCGTCGAGGTCTTCAGCCTCGGCTTCGGGCCGCGCCTCCTGGGCTGGCGGCGCGGCGGGACCCTCTACCAGATCGCGCTCGTCCCGCTCGGTGGGTACGTCAAGATGGCGGGCGACGAGATGGACACGCGCGGCCGGCAGCCGCGGCCCGACGACCTCCGGGCGAAGAGCGTCGGTGCGCGCTTCTTCATCTACTCGGGCGGCGTGTTGATGAACGTGATCTTCGCGCTCGTCGTGTTCCCGCTCGTGCTCCTCGCGGGAGTGCCCAGCATGGTGCCGGTCGTGGACGCTCCCCTGCCGGGCAGCCCGGCGTGGTACGCGCGCGTGCCGGCGGGATCGCGCATCCTCGCCGTCAACGACAAGCAGGTCTTCGACTTCTTCCACATCGGCAACGAGATCGCCCTCGGCGGTTCCGAGCCGGTGCGCCTGGAGCTCCTCGCGCCGGGCGACTCCGCACCGCGCGTGTTCGAGATCGTCCCCAGGTACAGCGAGGACCCCGGCTTCTACCGCGTGGGGCTGAGCCCCGCGCCCGACCCCACGGGCAAGATCCTCGTCGCGCAGGACAGCCCCGCAACGCTGGCCGGCCTCGACGAGGGCGACCGCATCCTCGGCGTCGAGGGCGCGTCGCCGGCGCTGTCGCTGCGCCAGCAACTGATCCTCGCGTTCAAGTCGATGGGGCCCGTGACGCTGCGCGTCGCCGGCGATCCCGAGCGCCTCGTGACCGTGACCCCGGAGGAGGGCGAGGCGTTCACGACGCGCCGGGCGTTCGGCATCGAGCGCAGGAAAGACCGTCCGCGCCTCATCGGCGTCGAACCGGTGTCCGCGTACGTCAAGGACCTCCGCGGGAACGCCATCGCGCGCTCGCTCGGGATCCACCTGGGCGATCGGGTGCGATCCGTGAACGGCCGGCCGATCCATCGTTCCGGCGACTTCCTGCTCGGGCTGCTGGCCGGCGAAGGTCGACTCGTCATCGACATCGAGCGCAACGGCGAGCGGCACACGCTCGAGGGTCCCACGCTCACCGATCCCGAAGCGGTCGCGCTCGCCTCCGACGTCAACGTCTCGATCGATCTGGAGAGTACGCTCGTCGCCGTGATGCCGAGCTCCGCGGCCGCGGCGGCCGGGATGGAGAGCGGCGACCGGATCCTCGCGATCGGCGGCGAGCCGGTGGCGACCTGGACGCAGTTCCAGGAGCACGCGCGCGCGGCCGCGAGCAGGGCAGGCGAGGCCGTCACCGTGTCGATCGAGCGCGAGGCCGCGGACGGCGCCGTAGAGGTCCTGTCCATCGCCGTGACACCCGCGGTCATCCGCCCGATGCTGTACGGGTTCAGCCTGCAGACGGCCGAGTACGTCTACAAGGCCGCGAATGCGTCCGAGGCGCTCATCGTCGGCGTCTCGTCGTCGTGGCGCTTCATGACCGAGGCCGTGCGCAGCCTGCGGCGCATGCTCACCCAGGAGGTCAGCGCCCAGAACCTCGGCGGCATCATCACGATCGGCGTCGTGACGGAGAGCTGGGCGTCGAAGGGCTTCGCGAAGCTCTTCTTCTTCCTCTGCATCCTCAGCATGAACCTCGCGTTCCTGAACGTGCTGCCGATCCCGATCCTCGACGGCGGTCACCTGTTCTTCCTCCTCGTCGAGAAGCTCAAGGGCTCGCCCGTCTCCGAGCGCACGCTCGGCTACAGCCAGGTCGTCGGCCTCGTCCTGATCATGACCCTCATGGTCTACGTCACCTATAACGACGTGGCCCGCTGGTTCATCGACTGAGACGCTGACCGTGGCCGGACCCGTGAGCGCGACGGAGACCGGGCCGCGGGCGGACGCGAAGACCGTCGGCCGGCTCCTGCGAATCTCGCTCGCGCCCTCCGCCGCCGCGGACGTCGCGGTCGGGCTCGCGCTCGGCGCGGGCGGCGTCTGGCTCCCGGGCGCCGCGCCCTTCCTGCTGATCGGCGCCGCCCTGTGCGTCTACCACGGCGCGATGGCCCTCAACGACTGGGCCGACCGCCTGGGCGACGCCCGCACGCGTCCGGAGCGGCCGATCCCCTCGGGCGCGGTCCCGCCCCGCGCGGCGTGCGCCGGCGGGTTCGCCCTGGTCGCAGCCGGCGTCGCGCTCGCAGCCCTCGCGACGCCGGCGCTCGGCGCGTGGCTGGCCGTCGTCGCCGGCCTCGCAGTCCTGTACGACCTGCGCGGGCGCGGCCCCGTGCTCGGCCCGCTCCTGCTCGCCCTCTGCCGGTTCGGCAACTTCGGCCTGGGGCTCACCGCGCCGGCGTGGCTCGGGGTCGAAGGCGCCCCGCCCCTGCCCCTCGTACCCGCCGCGCTCTACGGCACGTACGTGTTCTTCGTCTCGCGCCTCGGCCGCCTGGAGGACGACGAGGACGCGGGCCCGCTCGGCGGCCGGCCGCGCCGCTACTTGCTCGCCGGCGCGGCGTGCCTCGCGCTCGTCCCCGTGCTGCCCCTCGCGCCATTCTTCTCCGACGCGATCGGGAACGTCGTCTGGCCCTGGCACTCGAGTCTCGGCGGCGAAGGCGTCGCCCTCGGCGCGCTCGCGGCTGCGCTCGTGGCCTGGGCCGGCGCGTTCGGTCTTGCGCGAGCCGCGCTGAAGACGCGCGAGTGGACGCGCGGAGCCGTCGGCGCGTGCATGGGCATGGCCCTGCGCCGCTTGCTCGTGTTTACCGCGGCGTGCGCCCTGCTCGGACTCGCCTGGGGCCCGGCGCCGGGAATCGTCGCGGCGCTCGCGCTGCTGGGTTACCCCGTCTCGTACGGGCTGCGCAAGGTCTTCCCGCCGTCCTGAGGCCAGCGCAAGGAGCCGAACGCGCTGTTTGGACATGGCGCGGAGTCGTGTGGTACGCGGTTTCCGGAGACACGCGCTTGGGGCGATACGGAGCCAGGACAGAATCCGCCGGCACTCGCGACCGCTGGTGCGGCGCTTCGCGCCGCACCAGCGGTCGCGAGTGCCGGCGGATTCTGTCCTGGCTCCGTATCGTCACCGGCGCAGCCAAGCGAGCGCCTCTTCGCGCGTGCTCCACGCCCCTTCGAGACGGAGCGTCTCCGCTTCCCGCAGCAGCCGCCCCCACTCGGGCCCGCGCGCGATGCCGGCCTGCGCGAGGTCGTCGGAATGCAGGAACGGCGCGGGGAAGAGGTCGGGCTCGGCGAGCGTCGCGCGCCATTCGGCGAGCTGGTCGAGGGGCGCGGTGGGTTCGCCGCTGCACTGCCCCCAGGCGCGCGCGAGGGCGAGCGCGTCCGCGTACCACGGTTCGCGCACGGCGCGGATCCGTTCCGCGCGCGTCGCGCCCGCCGCCGCGGCGCGGGCGAGCGCTCGGCGGCCCGTCCAGCGCTTCGCGAGCGCGTCGCCCGTGGCGCGCGAGGTGCGGAGAAGGCGCGCGAGCTCCGCGCCAGCGGCGAGTGCCGCGTCGCTCCCCGGCCCGAGCGGCTCGACCTCCAGCAGGGCGGCGAGGCCGAGCTCCAGGCCGGGCGGGTCGGGCAGCGCGTCGAGCACGGCGAGGCGCGCGGCCTGGACCGCGGTCCACTCGCCGCCCGCCGCGGCCGTCTCGCGCCAGCGCGGGAGGGCGCGCTCCAGGAGGCCGCAATCGTCGAGGATGCGGAGCGCCATGGCGCTCCTGGGACCCGTGAACACGCGCTCGAGCTCGTGCAGGACGCGCTCCGCCGAGACGCCGCGCAGGGCGTCGCGCTCGGCGCGGGCGGCCGCGTGCAGGCCCGGGGCGGGCGCGAGGTCGATCGCCGCCTGGAAGCGCGCCATCCGCAGGAGCCGCAGCCCGTCCTCGCGGAAGCGCTCCGCCGAGTCCCCCACGGTCCGCAGGATGCCGGCCGCGAGGTCGGCGAGGCCCCCCGCGGGATCCCGGAACTCGTCGCGGAGCGGCTCGAGAAAGAGCGCATTGCAGGTGAAATCGCGCCGGGATGCGTCCTCCTCGACCGATGAGCCATAGGTGACCTCGTCCGGCCGCCGCGCGTCCGTGTACCCGGACTCGGATCGGAACGTGGCGAGCTCCACGTCGACGTCCCGGCGATCGGCGACCGACACGGGGACGATGAGCACCCCGAAGGCGCGCCCGACGGGCACCGTGCGCTCGAAGGCCGCCTCGACCTCCTCGGGGACGGCGTCCGTGGCCATGTCGACGTCCTTCGGCACGCGCGCGAGGGCCAGGTCGCGCACCGTCCCCCCCACGATCCAGGCCTGCTTGCCGCGCGCCGCGAGCGCCTCGGCGATCCCCCGCGCGGCGGCGGCGAGCGGTGCGGGGAGGTCGCGCACAGAAGGGGTTCGCATCGCCGTTGAAGCGTAGCAAAGCGACCTGTAGAAGGGACGCTACGGGACGCATCGCCGCCCCGTGACCCCGACTCCATGACCCCCGCCTCCCTACCCCGCCAAGACGAGCCTCCGGTGCGCACGGGCCGGCGTGGTTTCCTCACGGGCGACAGCCTCGCGCTCGGCGCAATCGGGCTCGTGGTCGTGCTCGTCTCGTGCCCGAGATTGCGCGACTTCGTGCTGCGGTCCAACGAGGACGACGCGCGGGCGACCGTGCAGCTCCTCGCGCACGAGGTCTTCGCCGCCGAGCGGCCGGCGGCCGACGTGACCGACATCGGCCGGATGATCGAGCAGGACGCGGGTCTCGCGCACCGCTTGCAGGACGCCAAGTCGATCGAAGCAGGGCGCCGCCTCCAGTACCACGGTTACTTCTTCGAGCTCGTCCGCGACGACATCGGGGAGGCCGTCCTCTACGCCTGGCCCCGCGACTGCGGCCGGACGGGCGTGGGTGCGTACGTCTACAGTCTGGCGAGCGGCCTGCTCGGGCATCCGAACGGCGACGCCCGCTGGTCCGGCTCCGAGCGCCCGCTCGCGGGCGCGGGCATCAGGCCGGTGGCCGCGGCGAACGGTTGGCGCGCCCTGGAGCGCTGACGTCCCGACCGACTAATCGAAGTCCTCCTGCACGAGCGACAGCGGCAGCTTCGCACGGGCGATGGCGGCCACGACCTGGCGCGAGACCGCGGCGACGTCGGGCGGGGCTTCCTGCAGCGGGTTCGAGCGGTGGTACCACACCGCGCTGCGCTTCGGCGGCAAGGCGGCGAGGGCCGCTTCGAGCTGATCCATGGTGACCTGCCGACCGTCGATGAAGATCCGGGCGGTCTCGTCGACCTTGACTTTGGCGATCACGCCCATCGGAACGTGCTCGAAGTCGAACGGGGTCGGCTCCCCGCCCGCGGGTGCGGGACCCGATTCTCCGGCTTCCGGCGCCGGGTCTCCGGCTTCGGGTTTGCAGGCCGACAGGGCGGCGATGGAGACGAGGCACAGGGCGGTTGCAGTCTTCGACACCAGGTCTCCTTCTGCCGACGAGGCGGATTTCCGGGACAGGAAGGACCGTAGCGCATCGACCCATCCGCCTCAACCGCGCCGGAGGTTCGTTCGAGGCTCTGGACTAGTCCCCTGCCTCCTGCTTCCGACGCTCGATCGCCCGGTCGATCTCCGCGCCGCGCACGTCGAGCCCGTTGCGGTGGAAGAACTTGGCCAGGTTCTCCAGATCGCGCGCGGGACCGCGGCCCGAGCGCCAGTGCCCGCCCGTCAAGGCGATCGGCCAGCGTGCCCCCGGGCGGCCCTGGCCCGCCTCGATGCGCGGGGCGTCGCGCGCGACCGTTTCGGGATCGATCGCGCCGACGTACAGGACGCAGAGGGCGCCGCGACCGTCGAAGAGCAGTCCCAGGGGCAGCGGCAGGTCGTCGTACGGGCCGAGCGCTTCGTAGGTGGTGATCTCCAACAGCTTCTTCAGGAGGGTGCCTGCGCGGCCGCCCGAGTCCGGGAACCCCGCGCGCGCGAGGGCCTGACGGGCGTAGGGCTCGTCGCGTACGCCATCCAAGGTGAGCGGGAAGAGGGTGACGCCCGCCGCGGCGAGCTGGTCGCGCTCGCGCGCGAGGCCTGCGAGGCTCTCGATGGCGGCATCGTCCCAGCTCGCCCACACCACGAGGAGCAGCGCGCTCCCGCTGAATTCCGCCACGGAGGTCGTCGTGCCGTCGAAGCGCGGGAGCTCCAGCGTGGAAGACGGGAGCCGGTCGAGGAGTGCCACGCGCGCGATCCGCGCGCCATCCGTGGGTGGGATGCGCTCCGGCAGCACGCCCTCCAGCGGCGAGCGCGCGGGCAGCTCGCAGCGGGCGAGCGAACCGTCCGCCTTCGAGAGCCGGTACAGGGCGTTCACGTCCACGTCCGTGTGCTCGTGCTCGGTTCCATCCGGCCAGCGTACGACGACGCGTTCCGCGCACTCGGCGTCGCCGAGGCCGAAGTGGAGACGCCGCGTCGAGCCCCCGAGGTAGCCCTCCCCCGCGTAGACGCGCCGCGCTTGCACGCGCTCGCCCGCCTCGACGCGCACGAGCGCGCCGACGGCCTCGCGGTTCCCACCCACGCCCTCGAGCTCGAATGCGATCCACGCGCCGGCGGAGTGCACGTTGCGCACGAACCGCAGCACGGGCGCGGTGCGGTTCTTGATCCAGAGGTCGAGGCGTCCGTCGCCGTCCCAGTCGGTGATGAGGACCACGCGCCCGTCGTCCTCGTAGTCGAGACCGGCGGCGGCCGACACGTCGGCGAACGAGCCGCCGCCGACGTTCCAGTAGGCGAAGTCGCGCTCGCGACCGTTCCACGACAGGCCTTCGACCTGGCTCATGTGCGAGATGCCGATCCACGCTTGCTTGTAGGCCTTCGTGGCGGGCGCAGCGTCGGGCGATGCCATCACGACGCAGCGCCAGAAGAAGCTCTCGAGATCGCTCGTGAGCCGCCCCGTCAGAAACCCGTTCGGAACGAACGCGTCGGCGAGCCCATCGTTGTCCCAGTCAACGAGCATCGCACCCCAGGCCCAGCCCCCGGGTCCGGCGCCGGAGCGCGCTGTCGCGT
>SMVQ01000178.1 GCA_004357655.1 Planctomycetota bacterium | reverse complement strand
GGTCTATCGGCACGATGGCGAGTCGGTGTTCCTGCCGCCGGGCGCCTACACGATCGTGTACGGGCGCGGGCCGGAGTACTACTCCGATCGGCTGGAGCTCGTCGTCCCCGCCGGGGCGAAGACGCATGCGGTGACGCTGCGGCTGCGGCGTTGGATCGAGCCCAAGGCGCTCGGTTGGTACAGCGGGGACCACCACGTTCACGCCGCCGGGTGCTCGCACTACGAGAGTCCGACCGAAGGGGTGACGCCGGAGGACATGATGCGGCACATCCTCGGCGAGGACCTGAACGTGGCGTGCGTGCTCAGCTGGGGGCCGTGCTGGTACTACCAGAAGGAGTTCTTCGAGGGCGGCGTGAGCGAGCTGAGTCAGGAGAACTACCTGCTGCGCTACGACGTCGAGGTCTCGGGCTTTCCGTCCTCGCACGCGGGGCACCTCTGCCTGCTGCGCCTCGCGGAGGACGACTACCCGGGGACGACGCGCATCGAGGAGTGGCCGAGCTGGGACCTGCCGATCCTGTTATGGGGGAAGGCACAGGGCGGCGTCGTCGGGTTCTCGCACAGCGGGTTCGGGCTCGAGGTCCAGGGCACGGAGCTGCCGAACTACGAAGTTCCGGCCTTCGACAGCATCGGCGCGAACGAGTACATCGTCGACGTGACGCACGACGCCGTCGACTTCATCTCGGCCGTCGACACGCCCTACGTGTGGGAGCTCAACATCTGGTACCACACGCTCAACTGCGGGTTCCGGACGCGGATCAGCGGGGAGACCGATTTTCCGTGCATCTACGGCGAGCGCGTCGGACTCGGGCGCGTGTACTGCAAGCTGGACGGCGGGCTCGACTTCGACCGCTTCTGTGACGAGCTCGCGAACGGGCGCTCGTACGTGGGCGACGGGGCCAGCCACCTCATCGACTTCCGCGTGGACGGCCTCGACGTCGGAACGCGCGGCAGCGAGCTCGCGCTCGACCGGCCCGGGAAGGTGACGGTGACGGTCAGGGTAGCCGCGCTGCTCGATCCGACTCCGAATCCGGATCTGCGGGATCGGCCCTACGACCAGAAACCCTACTGGCACCTCGAGCGCGCCCGCATCGGGGAGACGCGCAAGGTCCCGCTCGAGGTCGTGATGAACGGCGAGCCGGTCGCGCGGCGCGAGATCGTCGCGGACGGGGAGCTGCGCGAGGTCTCGTTCGAGGTCGAGGTCGAGCGCTCGAGCTGGATCACGCTGCGTATCCTCCCCAGCTCGCACACGAACCCGGTCTTCGTGATCGTGGACGGCAGTCCGATCCGCGCGTCGCGGCGCAGCGCGGAGTGGTGCCTGCAATCGGTCGACGCCTGCTGGGAGTCGAAGAAGTGGGCGATCGCCGCGGACGAGTTGGCGGATGCGAAGGCCGCGTTCGACATGGCGCGGGAGACCTACCGCGGGATCCTCGCGGAGTGCCCGGACTGATCGGGCCCGCTCCCCTTCACTCCCGAGCGCCGGCGGGGCAGAATGGGCGTCGGGCCCGCGGTCCCGTCGGCCCACTCGCATGAAGCCGCTCATCATCGGTCTCGCTGGATTCGTCGCCGGCGGTGTCCTCACCGGGGTGTACACCGGCATCGGCGGGTCCGGCGCGAACCCGATCTACGACCAACTCGAGGCCGTGCGCACCTCGCTCAGCTCGCTCGGCGACGCGCTGACGGACAACCGGGCGGACTTCGTGCAGTTCGACGGCCGGCTCGACGCGCTGGAGGACTCGATCGTCGTGCTGGCCTCCGCGCGCGAGACCGAGGTGCCCCTCGGACCGACGATGGCGGAAGTGCTCGCCGCCGTCGAGGAGCTTCGCCGACAGGTGGAGACGCAGTTCGCGGAGACGCGCGCGTCCATCGCGGACGCGAGCCGCGGGCTCCGACGCCAGAAGATGGAGACGGACTGGACGGCGATCGGGGAGCTCCTCGTGCGTTGGGACGCTGACGAGGAAGAAGCCCTCCGCGAGTTGCGGCGGCTCTCGGACGACGCGCTGCTCGAGCGGTACGGCCCACCGAGCGACGTGTGGCACAGGGACAAGGGCCTCACGTGGGTGTACACCCAGGGGCACGACCCGGAGACCGGCGTTTTCGAACAGCGCCTCTTTCTCAACCTCGTCGGCGGCTACGTCGCGGGCGCGTACGTCGAGCGGCCCTGAGCGATCGTGCCCGCTACCCGAAGCAGAGCGCGCGAGTCTTCGGAGCCATGGTGCGCGAAGTGAAACGCGCCCGAAGCTCCAATGCGAAGTGGATGGTGGGCGGCCTCCTGATCGCGGTCTTGTTCGCGGTCGCGCTCACGCTGCCCCTGAAACAGTGGATCGCGGACATGCAGGGCTGGCTCGACGGGTTCGGCCCGTGGGGGCTGGCGATCTTCGCGCTGATCTACGTCGCCGCGGCGATGCTGTTCGTCCCGGGTGTCGCCATCACGCTCGCGGCCGGAGCGCTGTTCGGCTTCGGGTGGGGCACCGCGATGGTCTCGGTGTCCTCCACGACCGCGGCGGCCCTGGCCTTCCTGATCGGTCGCTACCTCGCTCGGAGCGCGATCGAGAGGAAGGCGGCGGCCAACCCCAGATTCCGCGCCATCGACCGCGCGATCGGACAGAACGGATGGAAGGTCATCGCTCTCCTGCGCCTGGTGCCGCTGATCCCTTTCAGCCTGAGCAACTACATCTACGGGCTCACCGCGATCCGCTTCTGGCCCTACGTGCTCGCGAGCTGGGTGGCGATGCTGCCCACCACGTGCATGTACGTGTACTTCGGCCACGTCGCGGCCGCGGGGCTCTCGGACGCGGGCGGGGAGGGCGGCTCGATGAGCGCGGGGAAGCTGGCGCTGATGGTCGTGGGCGGTGTCGCGCTCGTGCTCGTTACCCTCTACATCGCGCGGTTGGCGCGCCGCGCACTATCGGAGCAGGCCGGCCTGGAGCCCGCTAGCGGAAGCGTTCGCGATCGATCCCGAGCTGACGCATGATCCGCTGCAGGGCCGCGCGCGTCAGGCCGCAGGCCTCCGCGGCATGCGAGACGTTCCCGCTCGCGCTCTCGAGCGCGCGGTGGACGAACTCGCGCTGGAACTTCTCTAGCGTCCGTTGCTTCTCCGCCGCGTAGTCGAGTGTCGCGTCGCTGCCGCGCTTGCCGCTTCTGTCGCTGCGCCACCCGCTCTCGTTCAGCGCGAGGTGCCACGGCTCGATCGCCTCGCCCGTGCACACGATGACCGCGCGCTGGATCGCGTTCTCCAGCTCGCGCACGTTGCCCGGCCAGGGGTGCTGCTCGAGCGCGCGCAGCGCCTCGTCGGAGACGCGGGGCATCGGCACCCCAGGGCCGAGGCTCACCCGCGCGGCGTGCTGCAAGAAGTGCCGGGTGAGCGGCGCGATGTCGTCCGGGCGTTCGCGCAAGGGCGGCACGTACACGCGTACGACACCGAGGCGGTAGAAGAGATCCTCGCGGAATTCGCCCGTTCCGATCTGCGCCTCGAGGTCGCGGTTGGTGGCGGATACGAGCCGGAAGTCGACGGGCCTGTCGGCGGTGCCGCCGATCGGGCGTACGATTTTTTCCTGTAGGACGCGCAGGAGCTTGCCCTGGAACGACGGCGACATCGACGACACTTCGTCGAGAAAGACGGTGCCCCCTTGCGCCTGGACGAAGAGGCCCTCGTGCGACTTGTCAGCGCCGGTGAAGGCGCCGCGCTCGTGGCCGAACAGCTCCGACTCGAGCAGCGTGTCCGGGAGCGCCGCGGCGTTGACGGCGAGGAACGGCTTGTTCGCGACCTCGCTCCCCTCGTGGACGGCGCGGGCGACGAGCTCCTTGCCCGTGCCGCTCTCGCCCTCGATCAGCACCGGAACAGGCGTCCGGGCGACGCGCGCGACGAGCTCCAGCACGGTCCGCATGCGCGCGTCCTCGGCGATGAGCGTCCTCGCCCCGGCGGTGGGGCCGGTCTCCGGGACACCCCGGCGCGCGAGGACCTGGCGGCCGAGGCGCTCGACGAGCCGCGTCACCTCCTCGTTGTTGAACGGCTTCGTGAGGAAGTGCGCGGCGCCGCTCTGCAGGCACTGGACGGCGGACTGCACGGTCCCGTACCCGGTGAGGATCACGACCTCGGTCTCCGGCGTGCGACGCTTGATCTCGACCAGCAGCTCCGCGCCCGACATGCACGGCATCATGAGATCGGTCAGGACCACGTCGGCTCCGTTCCGTTCGATGAGCTCCAGCGCGACGGCGCCATTCTCGGCTTCCGCCACCTGGGCACCCACCGACGCGGCGAGTCGGCTGAGCCCGAGCCGGATGTCGGCCTCGTCGTCGACGACGAGCACGCGCAGCCGCGCGAGGTCTTCGGCCGGGGCGATCGTCACGCGGCGCCTCGCAGGAGCCGAACGCGGAACGTCGTGTGGCCCGGGCGGCCGTCCAGGAGCTCGAGCCCGCCGCCCTGGATCTCCGTGATGCGGCGCGCGGTGGGCAGGCCGAGCCCGGTGCCCTCGCCGCGCGGCTTGGTCGTGAAGAACGGCTTGAAGATGGAGTCGGCCACGTCCGCGGCGATGCCCGGGCCGTCGTCCTCGACGTCGATCACGAGGTGACGCTCGTCGAGCCACGAGTGAACCCGCACGCGTCCGCTCTCGCCGACCGCCTGCAACGCGTTCATGATGAGGTTGACGAAGACCTGGCGGAGCTGCACCTCGTCGCCGACGACGATCGACTCCGCCGCATCGAGCTCGAGCACGAGCTCCGTGCCCTTGCGCTCGCGCCAGGCCCGCAGGAATCGGGCGGCATCCTGGAGCGTCGCGTGTACATCGACGGAGCCGACTTCGGGCGTCGACCCGGTCGCGTAGTCGAGTAGCTCGCGGATGGTTCGGCTGCACGTCTGCGTGTTGCGCTCGATGACCAAGACATCCTCGCGCAAGTCGGAGTCCTCCGGGAGCTTCGCCGCGATCATCTGCGCGAACATGTTGATCGCGGCGAGGGGGTTGTTGAGCTCGTGTGCCACGACCGCCGCCACCTCGCCGAGCACGGCGAGGCGCTCCTGGTGGATCTGGCGCTCGTCCTGCGCGACGCGGTCCGTGACGTCGCGCGCCACGAGCACGCGCCCCGAACGGCCGGTCGCGTCCGACGCGAGGCGCGTCGAATGGACCTCGTAGACGCTCGCGCCGGCCTCGACGAGGCAGGACCGCGGCGGCGCGCTCGGCTCGAAGAGGCAGTGCACGCACGGGTTCTTGGACGTGGGCTCCGCGGTCTCGCCGGGGCGGCCGTTCGCTGCATCCACGGCCGCCGTCTGGCAGATCCGATGGGGTCCGAGGTCCATGCCGCCGCTCTCGAGGATATCGATCAGGGGCTTTGCGGCGGCGTTCCAGACCTCGGGCTTGCCCTCTGCGTCGAGCACGATCAGCCCGTCGCGCATCGACAGGATGACGGCGTTCAACCGGTCGCGCTCGCGACGCAGCTCGTCCTTGCGGTGCTCGAGGGCGGACGCGGCCGTCTGCAGCCGCTCCGCGCGCTCCTCGACCGCCTCCGCCATGAGGTTGAACGAGCGGGAGAGCTCGCCGATCTCGTCCGTGGATTCGACCGGTACGCGCACGCTGAAGTCGCCCTCGCGGATGTGCCGCGCTGCATCGCGCAGCTGGGCGATCGGGCGGGCGAGGAAGCGCATCGGGAAGAGGAGGAGGAGCGAGGTGACCGCGGACAGGATCACGCCGACGAGCAGGAAACGCGCTTGCAGGCCGGAAACGGCGGCGAGTTCCGCCTGCGCCTGGAGCTCCGTCTCCACGGACCAGCCGTTGACGGCGAGTGGCAGGCGGGCGGAGAAGACACCGCGCGTCGGGAGGGACGAGCCAGCGCTCTCGCGCGTCGGCTCGCGCACGCGGAGCCCGAAGCCCGATCGAACGAGATCGCTCGTGATCGCCGGCGTCGGACGCTCGAGGAGGACGCGCGGCACGTCGAGCGTCCGTCCAACGCTGTCGACCAGGCGCAACGTCGGCGGCGAGAGGTCCGAGTCGGCGCCGCGCATGGCGCCGATGGCGCTCGCAATCCATACCGAGGGATGGAGCTCGACGAGCAGGTTCCCGATGCGGCGGTCGCCGTCGAGGCTCATGAGGGGCGTGGCGATGACGAGCATCGGCGGCCGGTCGGGCGCGCTCGGCGGCAGGAGCCCGCTGTACCAGTCGGCGTCGCCGAACGCGCCGGGCCCGAGCCCCCGGGTCCACGCCTCATCGCCGGGTTCCGCGAGAAAGAGCTCCTCGCCCGAGACGCTCACGAGCGCGAGGTTCCGGAAGGCCGGGACGATGGGGAGCTTGTTCCGCCGGAGGTGCGCGCGCAGCTCGTCGGCCACGCGTGCCCTGTCGTTCGGCCCGGTGTCGTCCGACGCCTGCACGAGCGCGTCGAACTGCGCACGGATGTACCCGTCCGACGCGAAGTCCCGCGCCCGTTGCGCCAGCGCGCGCAGGTCCCCCTCGAGCGCCGTGGCGTAGGCCTCCGACTGAAACTGCAAGCGCGACAGGATCTCGCGCTCGAGCGCTTACATGGCCGAACGCGACACGAGGTAGCCGCCCACGCCGAACGCCAGCAGGCAGACACCGACGAAGGTGATGGCCAGCTTGTAGCGGACGGAGACGTTGCGGAGCGGGTCACGCATGCTGAGGTGGGGGAGTGGGACTCGCCGCCCTGTTCCAGGGAGATACGTAGCCCCATACAAGGGTATTCCGACCCCCTACGGCGCAAAGGAAGAAGTGCCTAGCCCCAGGTCTTGTGCCGCTTCGCCTGCGTGAGCAGCGGTACCCACTGGAGACCGAGCCGGATGAGGAGGAAGCCGACAGCGAAACCCAGCACCACGAAGACGTACGGAAAGTGGTCGAGCCACGACGGCTCCGGCAGGTCCAGGTAGCGCGTGATCCCGACGACCAGGCCGCGTAGTCCGAGCCAGAGGACGAGGCCGACGAGGCTGGCGTTGAGGAGCGTCACCGTGTGCCGCGTCGTCTGGTTGTCGATGAACCGCTCGACGACCTCGCGCTTCGGGAAGATCGACGCCAGGAGGGTCGCGAAGACGGCGAAGAGGATGTAGCTGTCGATCGCGAGCTCCGAGCCCATGGCGTGCGCCATGATGAGGTGCGTCCCGTGGATCAGGGCGTTCAGGGGCGGCACGGAGATCAGGATCGCCACGAATAGCAGGCAGACGTTCCAGCACTTCGAGAGCTCGATGAACCGCACGGACGTCACGAAGTCGAGCGAGGAGCGCGACTTCTTGGAGATCAGCGCCGTCACTTCGCGGAACACGAGCACGAGGAGGATGATCTCCAGCATGCTCACGCCGAAGGCAATCCACTTCACGATGTGGATCTGGGGCAGGTGGTAGGTGTGGTGCGCGAAGTTGGTGAACGAGTTGAGGAGGCCGACGCCGAAGAGCGCGAACGCCGTCCGGGATTGTCCCGCGCGCCGGTCGCCCGAGATGCGCTCGCCCACGAATATGAGCGAGCCGTACACCATCTGGTTGAACGAGGCGACGAGCGAGCCGCAGGACTTCCACTGCACCTGCAGGTCGGCGATGGGGTAGCGCTCGATCCCGGGCAACAGGTAGGCGTGGCCCTCGACGAACGTGTAGACGAAGAAGAGGATCCCCGAGCTCCACATGTAGACGTAGACGGGACGCGACCAGAACCCGCGCGCGACGCGCCCGAAGAACGTGATGGCAAACAGAATCCAACCGGCGAGGATGAGCACGGAGATCGCGGGGTGGAAGCCCAGGTACTCGCGGCCGGAGGTGATCCCGAGGGGCAGCGTGACGAGCGTGGCGAGGCCGGCCAGGCCCCAGAGGGTCATCTGGAGCTTGAACCGCCGCATTTCCGACGCAGTTGGGCCGTCCCGCTCGAAGAGGAAGTACGAGATGCAGGCGATCGCGCCCAGGAAGATCCACGCCGAGGCGAAGGTCGTGTGCAGCGGGCGCACCTGGACGAGGCTGATCCCCACGGCGCTCATGTACTGCGCGAGCTCGGGCAGGTAGTAGAGGGCGCCCAACGCGCCGACGAGCACCGAGAGCAGCAGGCAGGCGAGCGCGCAGGCGATCATCACGAGCGTGATGCGCTCTCCGCGCGAGATCAGCGCGCTCGTCATGGGTACTCGAACCAGGGGAGGGCGCTCAGGATGATCTGGCCCTCGCTGCCGATGCTCGCGAAGTCCCGACGCATGGCCTCGCCGCGCTCCTCCATCCACGCGAGGAATGCGCGCACGGCTTCGCAGTCGGAGGTGGACAGTCGCAGGCGCGGCATCGCCTTCCCGGGGATGCCCTCGTCGAGCACCGTCAGCAAGCGGGCCTGCTCCACGCGACTGTGCATCGTGGTGAGGTCGGGCGCGCGGTGCAGGCTGCGCGGGTTGGGCAGGTGGCAGCCGATGCAGCCCTGTTCCCCCACGATCGCGTAGCCGCGCGCGACACCCGAGGCCAGCGGACCGTCCAACTCGACGGCCAGGGCAACGAAGTTCTCCAGGAGCTCGGCCGGCGGCAGGTTCTCCCCGCGCTTCGGCTGCGACACGCCGGTCTCCGCCAATTCGCGGAGATACTGGGTGACAGCTTCGCGCTCCCCCTGCTCCAGGTGGAACGCCGGCATCTGCTGCGAGCCCTCCGTGAGGATCGAGTCGAGTCGCGCCTGGCTGAGGCCGAGCACGGCGTTCGTGAGGTCCGGTCCGAGGAACCCGCCGAAGCCGTAGATCTGGTGGCAGGCCTGGCAGTTGTGGGAGTGCCAGATCCCGCGCCCCTCCACCGCGAGGATGGAGAGGGGCGGCGTGCTCCGGCCGGTCGGGTCGGAGTACACGAGCCAGGTCTGGAGCACGAAAGCTCCGACGAGAGCGAGCATGAGTCGCTTCCGCGCGGGGGTTCCCATGCCGGAGAGTGAACGGAAGTCCGGCCAGCCGTCAAATCTCCGTCGATGCGGTTCGCCTTGCCGCCGCGCCGCGACCCTGGTCTCATGTCGGCAGTCGGGATCGAGGGCGAGACGCGCACCTGAAGGGTCGGGCCGAGTCCCGGGCTCAGCTCCGCTTCGTGATCTCGAGCAGGTGGTAGCCGAACTGTGTCTTGACGGGTCCGTGTACCTTGCCGACTTCCTCGTGGAAGACGACTTCGTCGAATTGCTTGACCATCTGTCCGGGGCCGAACTCTCCGAGGTCTCCGCCGCCCTGGCCGGAGGGGCAACTCGAGTGCTGTTTGGCGAGGCTCTCGAACTCAGCGCCCGCTTCGAGCTTGGCCTTGATTTCGATGCACTCGGCTTCGGTCGATACGAGGATGTGGCGGGCTCGAGCGCGGGTCATGGCGTTCTCCTGGGTTGCGGGGTGCGAACAGGATAGCCGCGCGAGTCGCGTGTGTCGTCCATACGAGGGCGGAGGACAGTGGCGATGATGAACAAGCGATTCGAGACCATAGTGAACAGCATCCAAAGCCTCGGCGGTAGGAGGTCGTCGTGAGGGACTGGAGCGCGGCGGCGGAGCATGCGCTCGATGGCTACTGCCGAATCGTGCGCGCTGATCGCTCGTCGACCGATCTCGAAGGCGTCGATCCCGAGGAAGTCGTCGAAGACATCCGCCGGCACGTCCATGAAGAGCTGAGTGGCGTGGGGGCGGTCGACGTTGCGACACGTGAGCACGTCGAGCAGGTACTCGCGATGCTCGGCCCTCCCGGTGCCCTGGGCGAAACGGGCTCGGGGGGCGCGGACGAGACGGCCCATCCGGACGCCGGCAGGGCAGCTGTCCGAGGCAGGCAGGTTTCTGGCGGTGGCGCTCGGGTTCGTGGCCGCAATCTTCGACTACTTGCTGAAGAAGCACCGGCGCGGCATCGGATGCCTGGGTTCCGTGGCCGCTCACTCCGAGGGACCCACGAATCCGGTCGTCTCTCGCGGTTTGGCGCGACGAATGTAGAGTCGGATTACGCCTTTGTCCTTGTTCGAGTACCTCCCCGGCCGAGCGGACGACCATGAACTTGCAGGAAGAAGCGGAACATCCCGGTGCCTTCGAGTGGAACAAGGGCGGTTGGTTCGGAGCCCAGCTCGGAGGAACGTGCTGGCTCCTGATCATGGCCGCCTTCATCGCGGTCGAGGACCCGCTCGCGGGAGGAGTCATCTTCCTCTGCTTCGTTGCTCCGAATCTCTACGGTCTGTCGCTGTGGAGGCGCCGCGCGGAGCTGCGCCCCTATCCTTCGATCCAGAAGCTCCTCGTCGCCGAAGGGTTCTGTGCCCTTGGAGCGGTCGCCTGCGTCCATCTGCGCGACGCGATGCAGCACTTGCCCGAGCAGAGCCGGGTCCCGATCTGGGCGATGTACGGTGCGCTGCTGATCTTCCCGGCGCTGCTCGCGATGTTCCACATCCAAGAACACGGGCAGCGCAGGGCCCAGTCCCGATAAGGGCCCGTCCGAGAACAAGAGTCACGTTTCGCCGGCCCTCGTCGCCCCTGGCCGCGTTGCGGGGTCCCCTTCGAGACGACCCAAAGGGGTCGTCTCGATCCGCCTTCGGCGGACCGGGGCTTACCCTCCGAGTATCCAGCGCATACGAATCAAAGCGCCTTGCCAGGAGCGACGATGGCTCGGCGAAACATGACACTTGTTCTCGGACGGGCCCTAACCTGGGTCTTCAGCCCGAAGGGATCAGCCAGTTCGGGATCGCGGCCGAGAGACGGCTGACCGCTGACCTTCAGGCGTCCACGCCCGTGTCGACCCAGCCGCCGGCTTCGACGGACGCGAAGACGGCATCGCACACCTTCTGCGTCTGCAGCGCGGTCCGGAAGTCGGGTTGCACGGGCGTGCCGTTCTCGACGCCGAGGAGGAAGTCGGCGAGCGCGTTCACGAACGTGTGCTCGTAGCCGATCGTGCAGCCGGGCACCCACCAGTGGTCCATGTAGGGGTGCTCGAAGTTCGTGACGTGGATGCGGCGCCAGCCAGTCAGGTGGTCCTCCACCTTCTCGCCCGTCGCAGGCCGCGTGTGCTCGAAGAAGTCGAGGTACTGGGGGTCCTCGAGGTCGAAGTGCACGGAGCCCGCGTCGCCGTTCAGCTCGAAGGTGTTGTAGTTCTTGCGGCCGCG
>SMVQ01000177.1 GCA_004357655.1 Planctomycetota bacterium | reverse complement strand
GGGATCTTCATCCTGCGCCGCGTCGAGACGTACGCCGGGGCGTGCCACATCCTCGTCGCCGGGGACGACGAGGCGGCCGACGCGCGCGTCGCGGCCGTGCGCGCGGGGCTCGCGGAGGGCGTCCCGTTCGGCGAGCTCGCCGCCGAGTACTCCGACGAGAAGGACACGAAGGACCGGGGCGGTCAGCTCCAGATCTTCGAGCGCGGCCGGAGCGACCGGCTCCTCAAGCGGGCCGCCTTCGAAGCCGAGGTGGGCGAGGTCGTCGGCCCGATCGATTCGCCCATGGGCCGGCACTTTCTCAAGCGCGTGGCGATCGCGGAGATGGACTCCGCGCTCCGGGAGATCAAGTGGATTCGGGCGCGGGGCATCCTCGTGGCGTACGAGGGCGCGTGGGGGGCGCGGTTCGAGCTGAAGCGGACGCAGGCGGAGGCGAAGGCGATCGCGCTCGACCTCTACGCGCAGGTCGTCGGTGGCGAGGGCATGTCCGCGGTCGCGACGCTCTTCAATGACGACCTCGGGGGCCGGCAGCGTGCGGGCGACCTGGGCTGGATCCACCGCGACAATCCGGACCTGCCGTACTTCATGGATCGGCTGTTCCTCGAGCCGCCCGGCTGGTTGTCCGAGCCCTTCCCGACCTCCGCCGGCTACGTGATCCTGAAACGCGAGCGCTGACCGGTGGAGAGCGCGCCTACCGACGAGCGCGGAGCACGGGCCGGCCCCGGGATCGCCGTCGTCATCCCGGCGCTCGACGAGGAGCAGGCGCTGCCGCTCGTGCTCGCCGAGCTGCCCGCCGATTCCGTCCTCGGCGTCGTGGTCGTCGACAACGGCTCGACCGACCGCACGGCCGAGGTCGCGCGCGCGGGCGGCGCGTACGTCGTGTACGAACCGCGACGGGGGTACGGCCGGGCCTGCCTCGCGGGACTTGCGGCGATCCTCCCCGGCGCCGAGTCGCCGGCGGGCGTGCCGCGTGCGCCCTTCGGACCGCTGACCGCGAACGACGTCGTCGTGTTCCTCGACGCCGACCACTCGGACTACCCGGCGGACCTGCCGCGCGTCGTCGCCCCGATTCTCGCAGGTGAGGCCGACCTCGTCATCGGCTCGCGCGTGCTCGGCGGCGCGACGATGCAGGCGCTCCTGCCCCAGGCCTGGATCGGAAACCGGATCGCCTGCGGGCTCATGCAGCTCCTGTTCGGCGCGCGCTACACGGACCTCGGACCGTTCCGCGCGATCACGGTCTCCGCGCTCGAGCATCTCGGGATGCACGACGTGGACTTCGGCTGGACGGTCGAGATGCAACTGAAGGCGCGCGTCGCGCGGCTACGCGTCGTCGAGGTTCCCGTGCGCTACCGCGCGCGCATCGGGCAGAGCAAGATCACGGGCACCGTGTCCGGCACCGTACGCGCGGGCTGGAAGATCCTCGGCTGGATCGTCGGCTGGCGGCTGAAGCTGCTCGTCACTTCGGGGCGGATCCCCAGGTACACGCGGCCTGCGCCGCACCCTCCCGTGAGCACGATGGAGTGAGCTCTCCCATGGGTCCGGCCGCTGCGAAGGCGCGCGGACATCGCCCGATGACTCGCGCGCACTCCGGGGGTGTGATCATGTCCGCCAAGGTCTCGCGGACCCCGATGATTCTGCTCTCGGGCAGTCGCGCCCTGTTGCCGAGTGCTCACGCCCTCCGCCAGGACGTGACCCAGGCCTCCGAACGGGCAGCCAGGGAGTCGGACGCTGGCGGTCTCGGGCCCCAACTCCCTGGACCGGCGTGACGCACGCAGCTCGAGCACGCGCTTGCCCGACGTCGCCCGGCGTTCACTCGGCAGCCGGCGCCTGCGCGCTCCTCAGTCCGGGGCGAAGCCCCAGGTCCCCTGAACCTTCGCCCAGCGGAATCCGATGATGTCGAGGAGCCAGTCGAACCAACCCAGGTTCGGGATGACGGTCACCTCGCGGACCACCATGTGGGCGAGGTTCGCGTCCGCTGCGTTCTCGCGGGCGATGTCGAGCGCCCCCTTCGGCACGTCGATCGAGAGGATCGTGAACGCGAACCCGGTCGACTCGAAGGTCCCCGACGTCTGGGTCTCCCGGGAGAACGAGACGGACGCGCACGAGGCGAGGGCGAGGATGGCCGCGGACAGCCCGCCGGCGAGCCACGGCGTGCGCGAGGAGCGGGTGACCATGCGCCGACGATAGCCGTTCGGGGTCGGCCCGGAAACGCTTTTCGTAGCGCGGCCTGCGATTCTCCCGGACCCGCACGGAGCCGCTCCCGCGTTGCGCTCGACCCGTTCCGGTGCACGTACGACGATCAGGGCCGGCAGACCCGCGCGGGCGCGCGTGAGCCCGAGTGCGGCGACTCGAAAACGCTTGTTGTATGCTTGGCCGATGCAGTCCGAGCGCGTCGAACAGCCGCTCCCAACGCTCGACGAGCTCGCCGTCCGGCACGGGGAGGCCTTCCGGGAACGCTTCGGCGGCGGGGGGTCGGCACGCATCTTCTACGCGCCCGGGCGCGTGAACCTGCTCGGCGCGCACCTCGACTACAACGGCGGCCCCGTCGTGCCGACGGCGATCGACCGCGGCACGCTGCTCGCCGTCCGGCCCCGCGCGGACCGCCGGCTGCGCCTCGCCTCGACGCTCGAGGAAGTGGCGCTCGAGTGCGAGCTCGACGCGCTCCCCGCAACCAGGGAGGGGCGCTGGAGCGACTACCCGCTCGGCGTCGTCGTCGACCTCGTCGGGGCGGCGCGCGCGGAGCAACGCGCGGAGGAGCTGTGCGGCCTCGAGATCCTGTTCGGGGGCAACCTGCCCGTGGGGGCGGGCCTCTCCTCCTCGGCCTCGATCTGCGTCGGCACGGCGCTCGTGCTCGACAGCGTGTGGGAGCTCGGCCTCGACCCGATGGAGCGCGTGTTGTGCGCGCTGCGCGCCGAGCGCGGGTTCGTGGGCGTGCAGTGCGGGATCATGGATCCGTACGCCGTCGGGCTCGCGCGTCCGGGGCACGTCTTGTGGCTCGACTGCAAGGACGCGACCTGGGAACACCTCAGCGTCGATCTCGAGCGCGTCTCCATGGGCATCGCTGACAGCGGCGTGCGGCGCGAGGTCGCGCGGGGCGCGTTCAATCAGCGCGTGGCCGAGTGCGCGGAGGCGTTCGCCGCGCTGCGTGCGTTCGTGCCCGGGGCGGAGTGCCTGCGGGACATTCCGATCGCGGTCCTCGCGGAGCGCGGCGGCGAGCTCGCGCCGAATGTTCGGAAGCGTGCAGAACACGTCTTGCACGAGGTGGAGCGCACTTTCCTCGCGCGCGCGGCGCTGCTCGCGGGCGACTTCGCGGGGATGGGCGCGTTCATGACCGCTTCGCACGCGTCGTTGCGCGACCTGTACGAGGTGTCGTGCGCGGAGCTCGACGTGCTCGTCGACGCGGCGAGCGCGAGTGACGGCTGCTACGGGGCGCGCCTCACCGGCGCGGGGTTCGGCGGGTGCATCGTGATGCTCGTCGAACGCGGCGCGGAAGACGCCGTGCGCGCGGGCGTCACCGCGCAGTTCGAGGCGCGGTTCGCCCGGACGCCGGACATCCTGTTCTTCGGTGGCGACGAAGGTCCGCGGGAAATCTCGACCCCGTCCTGACTTCCTCCACCACGGGCCGCCACCCATGACGGACCCGAAGAGCTAGGAAGGCAGGAGCGGAACGGAGAGCGAGGGAGCGGGAAGGACGTGCCCCGTACTACTTGCCGACCGGCTCCCCGTATTGGATCTTCTCAGCCCCTGCGAGCACGACCTGGCCGGCCGGGGACTTCACCACTTCCTGGCTGAAGGCGCTCTCGAGCAGATCGACCGCCGCCGCGGGGCGCCCGCCGAAGAGGTAGTTGGCCGCGAGCACCAGGCGCGCGTCGTCGTCGAGGAAGTGGTCCTCGAGGTAGCGCTCGAGCACCGCGATCTGCCGGTCGAACTCGACCGGGTCGGCGTAGAACGAGTGCTTGTCGACGATGTTGTCGACGATGCCCGGATCGAGCTCGAACGCCTTGCGCAGGGTGTAGGCCGCGTAGTGGTAGTCGCCGGTGGCGAAGAGGGCGTCGGAGAGGATGAGGTAGAGCACACCCTCGTTCGGCGCGAACTCGACGGCCTTCGCGTAGAAGTGCACCGCGTCGCCGTAGCGCCCTTCACGGAACGCGCGGTCGCCGAGGACCAGGTAGTAGTCCGACGCGCGGTTCATCGACTGGGCGGGGGTCAGCGGCTGTTCGCCCACGGGGGCGGCGGGCACTGCGCCCTCGCCGACGAGGGGCTCCTCCAGCACCGTCCCTCCGTCGTCGTACCCGCCGTAGTCGACGTAGCCGTCCTCGTAGACGGTCCGGTACACCACCGTCGAGTAGTAGACGGGGTAGGGGTTGTAGTAGCCGTAGTTGTAATAGGGCTGGTACCAGTAGGCGCCGGAACCCCAGTACAGACCGCAGGAGAGGCCCCAGCCCCAGCCCCAACCCCAGCCCCAGCCGCAGCCGTAGCCGTAGCCGCCCTACGGGTAGCCCCACCACCAGTACCAGTCGTCCGGAGCGTGATGGTCGTGGTCGTGGTCGTGATCGTGATCCCAATCGCCATCGCCATCGCCGCCGTAGTCGCCATCGCCGCCGACGTCACCGCCGTAGTCGCCGCCAGCGTCGCGCCCACGGTCCGTGGCGAGGTCCGTCCCGCGCTCGCTCCGGCGCGTGAGGTCGGAGGGGCTGAGGCCCACGCCGGTCAACAGGCGCGAGCCGGCGCGAAGCCCGGCGTCCTGGGCGCGGGTGATCGCCGCGCCCGCCGCGCGGATGTTGCGCGCGCGCTCGGGATTCGTGCGCGGGAGGTCGCGCATACGTTTGGCGCTGTCGCTACGGGACGAGTGCGCCCAGTCCGTCGGCGTGGGCGTGGAGGCCACGCGCGTTCCGGCGCGCCGTCCCGCGTTCGCGCGGTCCACCCGTGCGGGGGTGACCACGCCGATGCTGCGACCGGCGTCGGGAGTCGGCAACCCGGACCGCGGCTGCGTGCGGTCGGCGATGACCCCGGCGGGGAGCTCGGCCGCGGGCGACCGGCGCGTCTTCGAGAGCATCGGCAGCCTGAGAGCACTCCGCGCATCCACGGCACGGGCCTCGGGCGTGCCGGAGTAGCGCGCCAGGATGTCCGCGCGCGTCACCGTGCGCGGGCGGAAAGTCTGGGAGGTGTCGACCGGCTCCGAGAGGCGGGAGCGCGAGCGCGCCCGCGCGCTGGCGGACGGCCCGGTGCCCGGCTGAGTGCGCGTGCGCGCGCGACTCACGCTGCCGGAGAACGACGGCAGGCGGTACCGCGGCTGGGCCCCGGCCCCGCTGAGGTCGACGAAGTTCGGTCGATCGATGGGCGTGGACGTCGTCGGCTGCGCCGGCGGGCGCGCGCGCCAGCCGCCGTAGTCGCTGCTCGACCGGGCGGTCGTCGTCCTGTTCGGGATGGAGGCCTCGCCCGAGCGATAGGTGCTCGAGCTGGACGGCCGCGACGAGGAGCGCGACGAAGACCGCGCCGGCGTGGTGATGTAGCGGACGTTGCTGCCCGAGCTGCTCCGGCTCGGGCTGTAGCCGCGGCTGGAATACCCGCGGCTGGACGAGGAGCTCGACGGGCGGCTCACGGACGACCGGCTGGAGCTCGACCGGCTCGAGCTCGAGGGGCGCGAGATGGAGCGGGAACCCGAGGAACGGGAGCTGGAGCGCCCGATCGAGGCGCTGGAGCGTCCGCTCGAGCGCCCGATCGAGGAACTGGAGCGCCCGCTGGAGCGCCCGACCGAGGACCGGCCTCCGCCCGAGGACCGTCCGCGCTGACCGAAGGCGTCCGAATCGACCGCCAGCATGGCGGCCAGGAAGGTCACGACGAGGAGGATGGTTCGAGGGCGCTGCATGGCTGTGCTCCGTATCTATCGAATGATGACACGCTCAGAGAGCAATTAGGGTGCCGAGCCACAGAATCCCAGCCCCGGTCCCTGGAAAGGCCCCGCACACGGGGGTGTCCCCGGAGGGTGCCCACTGGCGTGGACACCGGGCTCAGCGCGTGCTCTTCGCGGCGATGAAAACGGCCACGGAGCGGTCCGGAGAACCTGCTCCCGGGACCACCATGAGCGGGGCTGCCGTGCCCCCTCCCGCGGTCCGCCGTAGGGCTTGCAGGGTTTCGTAGCGGACCTGGCGCACCGACCGGAGCATGACCTGGGCGCCCGGGCGCGCCGGCAGGGTGCGCCAGCCTTCCGGGGGGTCGTCCAGGGCCTCCTCGAGCTGTAGAAGGACGGCGACGGGGCGCCCGGAGTCCGAGCGCTCGAAGGTGGTCGAGGGCTCGAGCGCCAGGCCCTTCGGAGCGAGCTCCGCGGTCGCCGCGCGCGCGAGCTCCCAAGCGC
>SMVQ01000176.1 GCA_004357655.1 Planctomycetota bacterium | reverse complement strand
CGGCGGCGTGTACGACTGCGGACGTGCTGCCGTTCATGCGCCGGTGTGAGGCGATCAAGCCGGCCATCAGGTCGGGCAGGTCCTCCGGCTTCGGAGACACGAAGTGGACCCTCTCCCTCTGCCAGACGGTCGTCTCCCCTACGTAGTTCTGGCTCGACCGATAGTCGGATTCCCGGAACCGTTCATCGACGATCCGGTTCTGCAGGTCGATCAGGTGGACTTTGTCACAGAAGTCCTCACGCTCGGCCAACTGCAGAAGCGCGACGAAGCGCTCCGTTCTGGTGGAGCTGGGCTTGATGTGCTCGATCTCGAAGGAGGACCTCGTCTCCTTCGTGTAGAGGTAGCTCAGCGCTCGCTTCAAGAGCTCCGGCGAGTAGGACGAGACGACTTCCCGGCAACGCGCCGGAAGGTCTCTTTCCTCGAATTCGCGCAGGACGTCCGTTCGTCGGACGGTCGGGCAGAACCGCGCATCGCCGAGCAGGTTGTCGTTGATGCGCTGGCGGCGGACCTGACGAGGCTGGTCGAGACAGTAGTAGTGCCGCGGGTCGAGGAGGTCGACGTAGTTTCCCTGCTTGAGATCATCGAGCGGGAGCCGCTCTCCGGTCAGCAGCTCGTAGAGGAACCAGAGCCGCCGCGCGTACTTTCCGGTGGGCTTCGAACGGACGAAATCGAGGAGCTCACCAACCTCCACGGCGCCGAACAGGCTGGCCAGAATTCCGAGGTTCGTTCCGTCGTACTTGAGCGCGAACTCGAGTTGGTCGCCGAGCGAGCCGCCCGGCCAGTACCCGGAGGGATAGACCTCCTCGACGACTCCCCCGCTCGAGTCCCTCCGATGAACCGCGCCCGCGGCGATCGTCGAACAGTGCCAGTTGGGGGTGGCCGCAAGCCCATACTGGCCGATGAGGGCCGCATAGCCCGCCAGCCGGGTTTCGGGGTGGCTGTCGCTCACGAAAACGCTTATGCATCCCGGAACATGCTTACGTCAAGGCCATGGGCCCGAAAAACAATTACGGAATCGGGCGGAGAGGGGCCGAATAAGCGGTTACGAACCTCCGAAAATGGTTCGGAATCAGGCTTCAACTGGAAATACGAGTACGGCTGGCCGAGCCTGTGGGTCCCGAAAACCCCTCCTTCACCCCGTCGCGAGGCCCGGTCACGCCGCCCTCTGCGTAGCCGCGATGCAAGCCGCCGAGGTAGGCACGCATGACGGCGTTCCGGTCCCCGCGGAGGTAGGATCCCCCCGATTTGACTGAGGATGATCGGCCAGAAGCTAGCGCGCTACACCGTGCTGGACCGGCTGGGAGCCGGAGGCATGGGCCAGGTGTACCTGGCCCGGGACGAGCACCTGGGCCGGGAGGTGGCGCTCAAGATCCTGCCGCCGGAGTTCAGCGCCGACGAGAAGCGCGTGGCCCGCTTCCATCGAGAAGCCAAGCTCGCCTCGCAGCTCTCGCACCCTGACATCGCGGCGATCCACGACTAGGGGGAATCGAACGGCCATCCATTCATCGCCATGGAGCTGGTGAGAGGCGAAATGCTCACCCCGAGAGTGAAGCCCGGCGGCCTCGGGCTCGATGAGATCCGGGACATCGCTATCCAGCTCGTGCGACGCTGGTTCAGAACGCGCATGCTTTCACCGGAGCGGCGCGCACGCCGGCATGGTGGTGGGCGGGGTTCGCCGCCCACCCGGTACTGCCGAGGGCGACACTGGGGTGCTGATTCGAGAGAGGTCAGTCGCGATTTCGTCGATTCGTTTCGTCATCATCGGTCGGTGAGTAGCGAGTGCGATTGGATTGGAGGCGGCCACTGTACTGCTCTGGATCGAGCGCGATGCGCACCTCGTACGCGAGCGCCGCGCTCTCGGCGTTCGTGGCCCAGCGCTCGCCCCTGAGCAACTCCTCCAGCCGCGCCAACTCGCGCTCGGCGGCAGCTCGGTCCCCGTGCGCCATGTGCACGAGCGCCAGGAAGGCCGCGTCGTCGGGTACGCCCCCCTGCAACGCGTCCGAGCGTCGCAGGGTCCCGAGCGCGCCGTCGAGATCGCCCGCGCGGAAGAGCGCGGCACCGAGCGTGTTCAGGTAGGCCGGATGATCGGGTGCGCGGCTCACGGCTGCGTACGCACGGCGCAGGGCGAGTGCGTAGTCCTCCGGCTCCTGATCGGGTGAGCGTACGACGGCCCATGCCGCAGCGTTCAACTCGCGCCCGGATTCGAGGCGCGCCGTCGCGATCTCGAGCGCCTCGCCGCGCAGCCCTTCGTCGAGCTCCGTGTCCGTCCGCAGGCGCGCCACGACGTCGTCGACGAGCAGGAGCTCACCCGTCCAGCGATCGACCAGGCGCTGTGCGTTCGTCCCCCCATCCCAGATGCGCACGAGCCGGTCCGCCCCACCCGTGACGATCCATCGTCCGTCCGGGCTGAAGGCCACGCACTTCTGGCGATCGGTGTGTCCGCGCAGGTTGGCCACCTCCTCCCAGCGCAGCGTGTCCCACAGCCGGAGCGCGTCGTGGTCCGCCGCCGCGAGGCGTGTGCCGTCGGGGCTGAAGGCCAGATCCAGGATCGGTGCGCTGTGAGCCAGCTGCACGCCCGTGGGCACGAAGCGCTCCGTGTCCCAGCGCTGGATGCGCGCATCCATGCTCCCGGTCACCATCGCGCCGCTCCCCGGATGGAATGCGACCGCCGAGACATCGCCCGAGTGCACGGACTCGACCATGCGCTCCAGCAGGCCGGTCGCGACCTCCCAGCGCGCGACATGGCCGCCGCGGTAGAGCACGACCAGGCGCTCGCCCGAGGGATCGAAGACTACGCGGTTCGGCCGCTTGCCGGCGACTGTGAGCTCCCGCTCGAGCTCGCCCGTCTCCGAATTCCACAGCCGCACGGACTCGTCCAGGCAGACGGTCGCGATGCGTTCGCCGCGAGGGCCGAAGGCGGCGTCGCGCATCTGCTCCGGGTGGCGCAGCTCGCGCCGGGCCTCGCCGCCGACGAGGTCCCACACGATCGCGATCCCGTCGTTGCCCGTGGATACCAGCCGCCGCCCGTCCGGCGCGAAGTCCACCGACCAGATGATCTTGTTGCCGTGC
Source organism: Planctomycetota bacterium (assembly GCA_004357655.1). Classification (GTDB taxonomy): domain Bacteria; phylum Planctomycetota; class UBA1135; order UBA1135; genus N075bin59. Next base: position 2,682 of record SMVQ01000176.1, on the reverse strand, counting down.
CCGATGAGCGTCTGCTCGAGCCGACCCGATGCCAGGTCGTGGAGCAGGATGAACGATCGTCCGCCCGTGCGCTTCGAGGGCTGACCCTGCGAGAACCCGCCCGAGGCCGAGGCCAGCGTGCGACCGTCCGGACTCACCGCGACCGTGTAGACGATGTTCGCGTAGCCCCGCAGGGTGCGAACGTCCTCGGTGTCGATCGCCCAACGGCGCAGATTCCTGTCGTTACCGACGGAGATCAGGCTCATCGCCCCCGGCTCGATCGCGAAGTCCTGCACCGGGAGGCCCGTCCCCAGAAAGACACCGAGCTCGCGCCCCGTGAGCGGGTCCCACGAGCGCAGCGTGTGGTCGTAGGCGGCCGAGACCAGGCGCTGTCCGTCCGGAGTGAACGCGAGTCGTGTGACGCGCGAGGTGTGGCCCGACAACGTGGCGAGCCGCGCGCCGGTCGCGCGCTCGAAGAGCTGGATCTCGCCCGTGCGTGTCCCGACGGCGAGTGTGGCTCCGTCCGGTGCCCACGCGAGCGCGTTCAGGACGGGCACCTCCGATCGCACGACGGCGCGCAGCTCCCAGGTCTCCGCGTCGAGCACGCGCACGGTTCCATCCCAGGCCACCGACGCGAGCTCGCTGCCGTCCGGCGAGAACGCGAGCTCGCGCACCTCGTTGTCGTGATCCTCGAGGACGAGCACTTCGGCGTGCGTCGTGAGATCCCACACACGCACCGTGCGGTCCGACGAACCCGAGACGAGCAGCGGGCGCGTCGGGTGAAAGGCCAGGCACTGGGCTACGTCACGGTGTCCTTCGAGCGGCGCGCCGATGGGCGCGCCGTCGGCGGCGTCGAGGATCGTGATGGGGCCGCTCTTCTGGCTGAAGGCCACCCACCTGCCCAGGCTGGCAGCGATGCGCGTCCCGGCCCTGTCGAAGGCGAGGGCGCGCACGCCGTAGCGCCTGCCCACGCGTCGTTTCCAGATGAGCGCTCCGGTCGCGCGGTCCCACAGGCGCACGGTCGAGTCGAATCCGCCTGTCGCGATGCGCGATCCATCAGGGGAGAGCGCCATGCTCACCGATTCATCGCCGGCGTCCCACATGATCTCGCTCCTGTCGAGGCGCAGAGCGAGGTGCGTCCACTCCCAGCCCACGAGCTCGGAGCGCGTCGCCTCGAGCCGCGCGCGTGCGTCCTCGACGTCGGCCGAACGCAGGCCGGCCTCGGCCGCAGTCAGATTGGCCAGGTACAGATCACGGTCGCTGCGCGCGCGGGCCCGCTCAGCCGTTCGCTGGGCGTCCTCCGCCTGTTCGCGCAGGCCCCGCTCGCGGATACTGCCGAGCGTCGTCAGGACGATCCCGACGACGAGCAACGCCAGGACGGCGGCGGCGGCGCCCACCAGCACGCTGTTGCGACGCGCGTACATGCGCAGTTGATAGAGCGCCGAGGGCGGACGCGCGTGGATCGGCTCGGCGGCCAGCCAGCGGCGCAGGTCGTCGGCCAGGTCCTTCGCCGTGGCGTAACGGCGCTCGCGATCCAAAGCGAGCGCCATCGCGACGATCGTCCCCATGTCATCGCGCGGAAGTCCCGCCGGCGTCTCTTCGCGCACGACACGGATCGCCTCGGGCATGGGCAGGTCGCGCAGGTCGTGGGGCAAGCTGCCCGTCAAGAGCTCGTAGAGCAGGACGCCCAGGCTGTAGACGTCGGTGCGCACGTCGAGCTCGACGGCGCCGCCCGAGGCCTGCTCGGGGCTCATGTACGCCAGCGTGCCAATGAGCTGCCCGGCATGCGTGAGCAGCGTCACCGACTGCAGGTCGGAACCCGTCGCGCGCGCCACGCCGAAGTCGAGCACCTTCGGCTGACCACCAGCGTCGACCAGGACGTTCCCGGGCTTGAGGTCGCGGTGGATCACGCCGCGCTGATGGGCGTGGTGCACCGCGTCGCACACGCGTGCGAGCAGGCGTACGCGATCGCGCCGGGCGAGCCCCTCCTCGTCGGCGAATTGGACGAGCGGCCGGCCATCGATGCGCTCCATGGCCAGGAAGGGTTGGCGGCCGAGCTCGGTATCGACCGTCCCGGTCTCGAAGACCTGCGCCACACCCGGGTGTTGAAGCCGCCCGAGCAGCTCACCCTCGAACTCGAAGCGGCGCAAGAGGTTCGCGTCGGTCTGATCGGGTCGCAGCAGTTTCAGCGCCACCGTGCGCTGCGGCGACTCCTGGCGCGCTTCGAACACGAGCCCCATGCCCCCACGCCCGAGCAGGCCGACGATCTCGTAGTGGCCCACCCGGCGCCCGACCCAGGCGGCCGCGATCGCGTCTTCGAGCGGCGCCTCGAGGAACGAGCCCGCGCGATCGTGGGCAGCGAGCAGCGACTCGACCTCGGCGCGCATCGCCGCATCGCCCGTGCACGCCCGGTCGAGGTACTCGCAGCGTGCGGACGGGTCGAGTTCGAACGCGGCCTTGAACAACGTCTGTGCACGCTGCGGGCCGGCCCCGGCGGCCTTCGAGTCGTGGTCCATGTCGCGGGCGTCCGCGACCCGAGCCTCGCGCGCACCCACGGCCAATCTACCACTCCACGCCCGGTATCAGTCGGCCCCGGCCTCCAGGCGGCGGTGCAGCCACGCCTCGGCGTAGGCGAAGTGCCGGCGCACCGTGCGCTCGTTGATCTCGAGCACACTGGCGATCTCGGCCCGGGACTGGTCGGCG
>SMVQ01000175.1 GCA_004357655.1 Planctomycetota bacterium | reverse complement strand
TGCGCTCGTGGATGAGCGTCCCGTCGCGGTCCAGCAGAATGGCGCGGTTCATGGGCTCGGCGTGCGGCCTGAGGGTGCGCTCTGGATCGCGCTAATGGGCTCGCCGGGCGTCGGGCACGAGGGGGGACGGGAGCGGGAAGTCCCCAGCTTCAGCGCGCGGTCACTCTCTGCTGTCGGACGGGTCCTGGGACCGGTCCCTGGCGCTGCCTTCGTCCGGGCCCTGGGAGGTCTCCACGACGTTGCCATCCTCGTCGACCTCCGCGTTGAGCTCGAGCGGCTCGTCGCGCTCCGCCTTGTCGTTGCGCTTCTCCTCGTTGCGGATGAGGCGGCGCTCCAACTTCATCTCGCGCTTTTCCTGCTTGCGCCGCTCGCGCTGGCGCTTCTGAAAGGTCTGGGGTGATGCTTTTGCCATGCGATGCCTGTCGGAGGAGGTCGGGAGCGGGGGCAGCTCTGCGACCACCGCTGACTATACTTGCATTGGTCTCGCCGTTGTAGGAACGCTCAATTGGAATCGGGCGCGTAAGCAGCCCGTGCGTAGCAGCTTACGTGAAGCGGACGACTAGAGTCTAGCTCACTATGGGCTGCCATGGAAGCGGGCGGTTCCGGACGGCCGATCCGGTGCCCCGCTACGCCGAAGGACGTAGGCTCGCGGGAATTCTTTTCCGAATGCCGGCGATTGGGGAACCGCCGTGAGCTCCGTGTCTCAAAGGGAGTGTCGAGCACCCACGATCCGCAGGAACACTCCCATGAGACCGAACCGACACGCGCTGAGAATCGCCTCCTCCACCCGCGGCCCGAACCCTCTCGCCTCGTGGAGCCGCCGCGCCTGGGGTGTTCGCGTGAGCGAGAGCGTGGACGACCTGGACGGAAGCGAACCGCCCGACGAAGCTCTGCCGCTCTGGGTCGAGGCCCACGGCGGCCGCCTCTACTCGCTGGGTCTGCAATTCTGCGGCAACCGCGAGGAGGCCGAGGACATGGTGCAGGAGACGTATCTGCAGGCGTACAGGAAGTGGCCCCAGTTCCAGGGTCGCTCGACCGCAGCGACGTGGCTCTACACCATCGCCTCGCGTGTCTGCCAGCGCTTCCATCGCAAGCAGTCGGGTGAACCCGAGCGACTGGAGTCCCCGGAAGAGCTCTTGCCCTTCGGAGAGCCGCGCATGGCCGTCGTCCCAGACCAAGCCGACGGACCGCTCGCCCAGAGGATTCGCGAGGAAGGGCGGCGTGAGATCGAAGCGGCGATCGCCAGTCTCCCCATCACCTTCCGAATGCCCCTGGTCCTGAAGGAGATCGTCGGTTTCCCGCTCGCCGAGATCGCCGGCATCCTCGGAATCAAGGCAGCCACGGTGAAGACGCGACTCCATCGCGCGCGGCTCCGCATCCGCAAGGCGCTCGAGGAGGCGCTGCCGACGTGAACGGTCCCCGCTCCCATCTACTCCAAACAGGTCTGCCTCGACCTGCTGCGGGCGAAGCAGGAAACTCTCGACCGCGGCATCGAGTTCGAATTCCCGAACCAGGTCGTGTGCGAGCGCTGCGCGGAGCTCTTCGCCACGATGGACCTGGCCCAGGGCGTGTGCCACGACATCGCCCGGAGCGAGTTTCCTCGAGCGCTCAGGCAGGAGCTCCTCGCGCAACTCAGTTGTAGTTAGGCGCGTGGTGTCCATCGATCGGGCCGGCGAGTCAGGCCCGTGATTCTGGGCATTTAGGGGCGACTATCCGGGGGCCATGACGGCCGACTTGATGCGCTTTCGCCTCTCGCTACTGACCCTCGAATTTGCGTGCCGCCTAGACCTCTGGATAGGACGCCCTGGCCAAGAGCAGCGACCGCACGGTCTTCGACTGCCCGCCGCTCCGCCTGCATCCGCCACAGACGTGGGACACGGCACCACGGTCGCCGCGAACGGCGACGGCCCGCCGTCAGCATGCGCTTCGACCAGCCTGGCGCCTGCATCGAGTTCGAGCGCGAGTAGTCGTCGCGGCACAGGCTTCCTTCGCCGATCGTGAGCGCGCAGGATCGGAGGCATGCAAGACCCGCCGTCCCGCCCCAACGCAGTTCTCTTCGACGCCAAGGACCGTCCGCTGCGCGCCGATGTCACGCGGCTCGGCGCGCAACTCGGCGCACTGCTGCGTGAACTCGCGCCCGAGGGCGTGTACGCTACGGTGGAAGCGGCACGGCTCGCGGCGCGCCGGCGCAGGCGCGGCGATGTGGCGGCGGAGAGCGAGCTGGCGCTCCTGCTCGGCGACCTGACGACCGGCCAGGCGCTCGAGGTCGTGCGCGCCTTCAGCGCCTACTTCGGCGTCGTCAATACGGCCGAGCAGGTTCATCGCCTGCGGCGGCGGCTCGACTACAAGCGCGCCGGTGAGGCGCAGCCGGGGGGGCTGCGAGCCGCCGCGGAGGAGCTCGCACGACGCGGAACGACGCTCGCGGAAGCGAAGGCGGCACTGGAGACGCTCGTCGTCGAGCCCGTCTTCACCGCGCACCCGACCGAGTCCGTTCGGCGCACGCTGCTGAAGAAGGACCAGCGGCTGGCTCGCGCCCTGGTTGCCCGCTTCGCGCAGGGGACGCTCGATCCGGCCGCGCTCGCGAAGCTCGACGAGCGCTGCGAGCTGGAGATCGCCTCCGCCTGGCAGACGGAGGAGCAACTGCCCGGGCGCCCGACCGTCGCCGAGGAGGTCGAGCACGTGCTGTTCTTCCTATCCGATGTCCTGTACCGCGTCGTGCCGGCGGTCCACGAGGAGCTCGAGCGCGCGCTCGAGCTGGCCTACGGGGAACGAGTCGCGCTCCCGCATCCGGTGCTGCGCTTCGCCTCCTGGGTCGGAGGCGACATGGACGGCAACCCGAACGTCGGCGCGCACACGATCCGCGCCACGCTCGCCCGACACCTCGAGCTCGCTCTGCGCCGCTACCGCGAGGAGCTGCGCAGCCTGCACGAACACCTGTCACAGTCCACGTCGCGCGTCGCAGTCGACGACGAGGTGCTCGCACGCGTCGACACCTATGCACAGCTCCTGCCGGACGAGTCCGCCGCGGTACCCGAGCGCTACCGCGACATGCCCTACCGTAGGCTCCTCTGGCTGATGGACGCACGGCTGCGCGCCAAGGGCGATGGCAAGCAAGCGGGCTACGGACCGCCCGAGGAGTTCCGTGACGATCTCGCCCTCATCGCACGCAGCCTGGAGCGCCACCGCGGCGCGCGCGCCGGGCTCGCGCTGGTCAAGCGCGCACTCCTGCGTGTCGACGTCTTCGGCTTCCACCTGGCGGCGCTGGACACGCGCCAGGATGCGGAAGTGCACCGGCGCGTGTCCGGCAAGCTCCTCGGCGATACGAACTTCGTGGAGCGACCCGCCGCAGAGCGCACGGCACTTCTGGCGCGCGCGCTGGGCTCCGGCGTGTCGATCACGCAGGGCACGGATGTCTCGGACGAAGAATCGCTCGAGACGCTGGACGTGTTTCGCGCTCTGGCCGACGCGCTCACGCGCTACGGCGCGCGTGCGCTGGGTCCCTTCGTCGTATCGATGGCGCAGGGACCGGACGATGCGCTGGCGGTGTTGCTGCTCGCCCGCGCGAGTGGCTGCACGGACGAGGAAGGCGGCGTTCCGCTCGATATCGCGCCGCTCTTCGAGACACTGGACGACCTCGAGAACGGACCCGATGTGCTGCGCGCCCTGTGCGCCGACGACACCTACGCAGCGCACCTCCGCGCCCGGGGCTCGCGACAGATCGTGATGCTGGGCTACTCGGACAGCAACAAGGACGGCGGCCTGGCCGCGTCGCGCGTCGCCTTGCAACGTGCGCAGGAGCGGCTGGTCGGGGTCGCCGCGGACCTCGGGCTGACACTGACCCTGTTCCACGGCCGTGGCGGTTCGATCAGCCGCGGCGGATCGAAGCCGCGGCAGGGAATACTCGCCGCTCCGCCCGGCGCGATCGCGGGACACGTGCGCTCGACGGAGCAGGGCGAGATCGTCGGCGCGAAGTTCGGCTTGCGCGGAATCGCCGCGCGCACGCTCGAGGTTGCACTCGGCGCACTCCTCGAGCGCACTGCCAGCGGCGGCCCTGTGCGCACCGCGACCGACACGGAGCGTGCCATCGCCGAGACCCTCGGCCGGGCGAGTCGCACGCACTACCGCGCGCTGGTCCTCGACGAGCCCGACTTCCCGGCCCTGTTTCAGGGCATGACTCCGATCGATGTGATCGAGCGGCTCCAGATCGGGTCACGGCCGTCGAAACGACGCGCAATGCGCGGCGTCCAGGACCTGCGTGCCATCCCCTGGGTGTTCGCCTGGACTCAGTGCCGCGCCGTGTTGCCCGGCTGGTACGGAGTCGGCGCGGGGCTGGAGGCGGCGATCGCCGCGCACGGGCTCGACGCCGTGCGGCGCGCCGCGAGCGACTGGCCCTTCCTGACCACGCTCGTCGCCGACGTGGAGATGGTGCTGGCGAAGAGCGATCTCGACATCGCCGCGCGCTACGCAGAGCTGGCCGGAGATGTCGGCGCGCGCCTCTTCCCGCTGCTCCGCGCGGAACACGAGCGCTCGATCTCGATGGTGCTCGAGGTAGGCCAGTCCACCGAGCTCCTCGAGCACGACCCGACCCTGAGACGATCGATCCTGCTGCGAAACCCCTACGTCGACCCGCTCAGCTTCGTGCAGGTCGACTGCCTCGCTCGCTGGCGCGCCGGTGACCGGGAGGACCCGGAGCTCGAACGCTTGCTCGTGCAGACCGTGCGCGGCATCGCACGCGGACTACGCAACACCGGTTGATACATACGGTGTCGCACACTTCGTCGCTACGCCACGACCAACTCGTACCGCACAAGGTCGCCACGCCGTAGTGCCAATGCACCGCGGCGCGGCTTGCTTGTACGGTACGAGTTGTTCGTGGAGGAGCGAGCGAGTGTGCGACACCGTATGCACACGACACGTGCGCAGGCTCAGTGCGAGTCCTGGTCGTCAGTCGGCAATGGGACTGCGCGGGTCGAGGTCGCGGCCTCCTTCGACGAGGGCACGGGCCCCGCGCTCCAGGCCGGCGACGACTTCGTAGACTTCTTCACGGGGCTCTCCTCTCGGTGACAGAACCGTTCTCAAGTCCTGTCGTACCAAGGGGATGAGCCACCGTTCCCATCTCACACGGCTGCGGACGTCCTCCATGATGCCTTGGCGCCGATGCACTTGGATCGCGGCGTCCTCGGTTCATGGCGGAGGAACCAGACATGTCGGCCAAGCACCTGAGGATCCCTGCGAGTGGCGCGTCAACGGCACGCGCGGCCTCGAGCACGGCTACACCGTCCACCGGTGGCCGGCGCGGAACGAGCAGGACGAAGCGAGCCCGCTGACTTTCACGCTCACCGTACGCGGAGAGTTGTGATCTACCCTTTGGGGACGGGGAATGGGGACCGGGAAGTCATGATGACGCTATCGCCGCTTCACCACCCACTACCAGGCCGAGGAGACGAATCATGTCACGCCCTTTCCCCCGCACGTTCTCTGCGCCGGCCCTCCTTCTCGTGTTCACGGTCTCGGGCCTTGCACAGCCCGGCCTTCAGCAGGAGGTCGAGGCGCAGCCGCTCGTTGCGCAGGTGAAGCGCCTGCTCGAGGCGTTCGAGACCATGGGCAGTCCGGTTGGCGAGGAGGAGCGGGGCGAGCTGCTCGCGGCGTTCGAGCTTCCTGGCGCCGAGGCTGTCGCGGAGATCGAGCGGCTCCTCGATCCGCGCGTGCTCTTTCGCATCAACGTCAATCCCGAGAGCCGGGTGAAGGTGGTGGCTGGGGCGGCGGAGGCGCGGCTCGTGCAGCAAGGGTGGCGCGCGTTTCTCGTGCGCGTCGACAACGAAGCCGGCGTTACGGCGCGGCTCCGGGTCTCGAGTCCGAACGCGGCGCCGCTCTACACCCAATCGAAGGGGAGCGCGGAGCCGGAGGTGGGGCAGACGCCGGCTCAGGTTCGTGAGCGCTGGATGGACGTCGGCATGTTCGACCGGCGGCCGATGAACGTGCGGCTCTCGGGGCTCGCGCTCGAGTATCGGATCGTCGAGATCTATTCGCGGGATGCGGGTCGACGCGAGGCGCGGGTGTCGTTCGACGTGGGGCAGGGGACGCAGGACATCGGCTTCCGCAACGAGGTCGACATGTTGTTCGAGTGCGAGCCTTCCGTGGAGGTCGCGCTCGAGATCCTCGATCACGACGGGAGCGGGACGACGGCGTCTTTGGTCATCAGGGACGAGCGCGGTCGCGTGTATCCGGCGCCATCGCGGCGGTTGGCGCCGGACTTCTTCTTCCACGAGCAGGTCTATCGGCACGATGGCGAGTCGGTGTTCCTGCCGCCGGGCGCCTACACGATCGTGTACGGGCGCGGGCCGGAGTACTACTCCGATCGGCTGGAGCTCGTCGTCCCCGCGGGGGCGAAGACGCATGCGGCGACGCTGCGGCTGCGGCGTTGGATCGAACCCAAGGCGCTCGGTTGGTACAGCGGGGACCACCACGTGCACGCCGCCGGGTGCTCGCACTACGAGAGCCCGACCGAAGGCGTGACGCCCGAGGACATGATGCGGCACATCCTCGGGGAGGACCTGAACGTGGCGTGCGTGCTCAGCTGGGGGCCGTGCTGGTACTACCAGAAGGAGTTCTTCGAGGGCGGCGTGAGC
>SMVQ01000174.1 GCA_004357655.1 Planctomycetota bacterium | reverse complement strand
TGGCGATAATGGCGTTCTTGAAGCCGGCGGCCTCGAACGCGGGCTGCCACATCTCGATCCCCTTGTGGACCCAGGGCCGCCACTTCTCCGGGACCCCGCGGCCGACGTAGAACACGATCGGCTTCTTCGGGTCGGAGACGGCGAGGCTCGGGTCCTGTTTCTCGAGCCGCCAGCGCGTGACGTAGCGGATCGTCTCGACCTCGTGCTCGTCGCCGCCGTAGTCCTCGAACGAGACGGAGAAGAACCCGACGCGGTCGTCGCGCACGCGCGGGGTCATCGGCTCCTCGGGGAGCTTCACCATGCTGTGGTGCAGCAGTACCGTCACGGCGCTCTGGCTGCGGTCGCGCCGGGGTCCCGTGCGCGGGCGGCGCCGCGGGGAGGGCGAGCTGCTGGACTCCCGCTTGTCCGACAGCTTGTAGGTCATGAGGACCTTCGTCTCGATGTTCTCGGGGAACGCTTTCACGCTCTCGATGAAGGTGCGGTCCTTGTCCACGCCCGAGGCGTCGAGTCGGCGCTTGGCGCTGAACTCCGCGAGGTCATTGGTGAAGAGGCCGGTGACCTCGATCACGGGGGCCTTGTCCTTGCCCCATGCCTTGATATGGAACACCGCGATGATCGGCGCTAGCGAAGTCGCCTTGACCGAGTACCGGACCGAGTCGTTCTCGTCGCCACGGATCTGGTACTTGATGTCGCGCAGGAGCACGTCGTCGCCGCGCAGCTCCCAACGCACGACGCGATTGCCCACGCTCGTCCCGCCATACCCGAAGCCCGCTTGCGTCTCGGCGATCTGGGTGACCCAGAGCATGTCGAGACCGAGAGCGTCCTCCGGGATCTCGAAGAACACCTTGTCGTCGCCGCGGTGGACGAGAAACAGGCCCACGGACGTCTCGAAGTCCTCTTTCACGACCTCGTCGTAGGGCTTGATGGCGTCCTTCTTGTCCGACTTGTCGGAACGTTCGTCGCGGTCGCCGTCACCGTCTCGACTGCGACCTCCCGGCCCGTCCTGGGCGATCGCCGCGGTCACCAGTGAGCAGGAGAGAACGGCGAGCAGCGTCGTGAGTATGCGTCGCATTGCGGGATCCTTCGCGTCGGTCGACGGCAGGCAGGGGACGGGGCGGCGGCGAGCCGCCCAACGGGCCGGACTCGGAACCACCTGAATACGCACGAGGATATCAACCGAGTTGCGTTTACGCTTCCTGAGCGCAACGCCTCGTCCTGGGGGAGTCGTCCGCCATGAGGCTGGACCTGCTCGAGCCCGAGTGGGAACGCGTCCCATTGGGAGCCGTCGACGCTGGCGAGCAGCGCCGGCGCCCCCGGTTCGGGCGGACGCGCGCCGGACGGGCAGGCCCACTACCCGAGTCCACCGCCTCACTCCCGGCGGCGCAGGATGAGGAGCGTGTCGTACTGGGCGTCCGAGAGCCGGCAGCACTCGTCCGCGTCGTAGCGGAAGTCGTAGGTCGCCACGTGCTCCAGCGCGGGTACGGACCGGAGCAGTCGCCGAACCTGGGAAGCGTCGTAGGTGCGGAAGTTCCAGGTCGTCTCCGAGCGCTTCCGGACGCCGCCCTCGTCGATGACGAGTCGCGCGCGAACCTGTTCGAGCCGGCGCCGCCGGTCCGCCGGCCAGCCCTGGATGTTGCAGACGACGCGCGTGTCACCGCGCTGCGCGACCCACCGCTCGCGCGTCCTGCCGGTCGCGGCGTAGTCGGTGAGGTGAAACCCGAGCGCGTAGACGCCACCCGGCTTCAGGGCCCGCGCGATGCACTCGAGGTGAGCGCGCGCGGCCTTCTCCGTGAGCAGGTACTTGAACGTGCTGACGAAGCAGTGGGCGAGATCGAAGCGGCCGCGCGTGTGGAAGTCCGCCATGTCGTTCCGGCGCAACGTCCCCACGAGACCCGCCGAATCCAGCCGCTCGCGGGCGTAGGCGAGCATCGGCTGCGAGCGGTCGTCGCCCGTCACGCTCCAGCCGCGCCGCGCGAGCTCGACGAGCAGTCGGCCGCTCCCGCAGGCGGGCTCGAGCACGCGCTTTCCGCGCGTTCCGGCGTATCGCTCGTAGATCGCCGCGAGGAAGTCCGCCTCCTTCGAAGTGTCGACGTCGAAGACGATGTCGTAGTACTTCGGCGTCTCGTACCAGTCGAGCGTCTCGAATCGCGTGGCGGCGGTCGGGGACGTCATGGCGGTCATTCCGGGAGCGAGGTGGGGGAGTAGACCCGTGCGGCGGGGACGTGCACGAACCGGTCCTCCTCGGCGATCCAGGCCGTCAACCGCTTGCCCCAGACGCACCCCGTGTCGAGGCCGCGCGCGAGCGGGCGCTCGACCCGTCCCATGCGCGCCCAGTGTCCGAACACGACCCTGCGCGTCTCGCCCGGACGCCGCTGCCAGTGCTCGAACCACGGCTCGAAGGGCGCGTCGGGGGGCGGCCAGTCGGTTGCCGGCCGCGTGCCGTCCGCCGTGCAGTAACGGACGCGCGTGGCGAAGTCCGTGCGCGCGTCGGGCCGGAGGGGATCGGCCCCGGCGAGCTCCGCCAGCGGATCGTCCCACGCCGGGTGCAGCGCCGCGTGTACTTGCAGGAGGCCCGGAAGGACGCGCACGAACGGCTGTCCGGCGAGCCAGGCGAGCAGCTCGTCGCGGTCCTCGGCGGCGAGCACCGCGTCGAGCGTGTCGCGCTCCCGGAGCGCGCGGGTCCCGTCCGCGACGCGCAGGAGGTGCAGGTCGTGATTGCCGAGTACGGAGAGCGCGCCCACCCGGCGCGCGAGCCGCAGGACCCCGAGTGAGTCGGGCCCGCGGTTCACGAGGTCGCCGACGGGGTGCAGCGCGTCGCGCGCGGGGTCGAAGCGGACGGCCTCGAGCAGCCGCTCGAGCTCGTCGCGGCAACCCTGCACGTCGCCGACGAAGATCCGGCGCTCCGGGGTCGTCATCGATCCTCGTCCTTGGGGTCCTCGTCGCCGCCCGCGTAGCCCATCTGGATGAGGGTGTCGAGGCCGCTCGCGCCGACGCCGACCCGGTGCGCGGGAGCGTATTCGCGTTGGGCCCCGATCCGCTCCGCGAGCTCCGCGCGCATGGCCTCCGCGCGCTCCGCCTCCTGAGCGGCGATGTCGAACTGCTCGCCCGGGTCGGTCGTGACGTGGAAGAGGCGGACGCCCGCCGCGCCCGCGCTCTCGCGCCAGTGCAGCACCCAGGCGCCGTTCCGCAGCCCCTCGAGCGTCTGCCCGCGCGTCCCTTCCCAGTGGCCTTTCGCGGTCTGGAAGACGACGGCCGCGTGCTCCTCCGCGTCCGCGAGGAGGAACCGTCCGTCGCCCATGCCCGGGAGCTCCGCCCCGCCGAGCCGCGCGAGCGTCGGCGCGAGGTGGCGGTTCGAGACGGCGCCCGGGACGCGCACGCCGCGCCTTATGCCCGGGCCCGCCAGGATGAGCGGCACGTCGACGAGCTCCGAGTAGATCGAGTGCCCGTGTCCGAGGCGGCCGTGGTCGAGGAGCTCTTCACCGTGGTCGGACGTGAATGCGATCACGGTGTTCTCGTCGAGGCCGAGCTCGCGGAGCGCCTCGAGGAGCACGCCCACCCAGCGGTCGCCCGTCGCCACGCTGGCGTCGTAGAGGTCCCCGAGCCACGCCTGGTGCGCGGGCGGGACGACGGCGTCGAGGGACTCGCCCTCGTTCTGCGCGAGCCGCGCGGTGTACAGATCCATGCCCCGCGCGGGGAAATCGTCGGGCGGCGCGAGCCCGAGGCGCGCCAGCTCCGCGGGGTGCGGGCGGTGGGGCGTGTGCGGATCGACGAGGTGCAGGTAGAGGAAGAAGCGCGCTCCCGCGTGGCCCTCGATCCACCGCACGACGGCGGGCATCACCTCGTCGGACATGCGGAACGCCCCGCGGTCGTGCTCGAAGAATTCGAAGCCCTGGTCGAAGTAGCGCTCCCGCGCGATCAGCGGGTTGCAGGAGAACGCGGCGGTCGTGTAGCCGCGCGCCTGCAGCACTTCCGCGAGGGTCGCGTGCGAGAGGTTCAGCGTGCACGAGTCGTTGTTCGTCACGCCGTGCGCGTCCGCCGAGAGGCCCGTGAGGATCGATGCCGTCGACGGCCAGGTCCAGCTCGCCGTCGCGAGCGCGTTCTCGAACAGGGTCCCGCGGCGCGCGAGCCGGTCGATGTTGGGCGTCGTCTCACGGCCGTAGCCGTAGCACGACAGGTGGTCCTTGCGCAGCGTGTCCATCACGATGAGCACGATGTTGGGCGTGTCGCGTGTGGCGCGCGTGCGCCGCCGCTCGATGCTGCGTTCCAGTACGAGCCCGCCGTAGCCGACTTTCAGCGCCTCGGGCGGCACGGCGAGCCCGGGATCGCCGGCGGGGATGCTCGTGTACAGGGTGATGACGTCGCCGGGCGCGACCGCCAGCCCTTCGTCTCCGCCCACATGGTGCCACACCCATGCGCTGGGGTCCCATGTGTCCGCGGTCCCCGGTGCCTCGCTCACGACGCGCTCCTCGAACACGGTCCTCCCGTTCTTCTCGACGCGGAAGTCGATCGTGACGCGCGCGATGCCCGCGGGCATGCGCCCGCGCACCGACTTGTCGACGCCGGCCGCGGCGCGTAGCACGCACTCGCCGTCCTCGGGCCGCACGCGCAACTCGACCGTGCACGGTGGGGGCATCCAGAGCGCCGGCTTGTCGGCCGAATCGGTGTGCTGCTGTACGGCGGGCGTGATCACCGCCAGGCGCGGACCCATGGCCTGGTTCCGGGCGCGCACCGTCCACCCCTCGTCGGCGAGGTAGTCACGTTGCACGCCGCGCAGCGTGAACGTGGGTGGGTCCTGGGCGACGCGCCATGCGAGCGCGGCGGGCCCCAGCACGGGTACGAGGACCGCGAGCACGAACCCGACCGGGCCCGACACGAGCGCCCTGAGCGGGTGGCGTCCGAGCGCGACGGCCATCAGCCCGCGGAGCGCGACGGCGAGGATGCCCGCCAGCGCTCCGAGCACGAGGAGGTCGTCGAGCGCGAGGGCCGCTTGGAAGCGGACGATCTCACCGGCGGGTGCGAGCGGCCAGCCCGAGAGCGTCGAGAGGAAGAGCAGGGCCGAGAAGGCGGCGAGCGCGCGGCGCCCCGTCGTCGCCGCGTTGTGGGCGAGCGCCCCGGCGAGCAGGCCGACGATCGCGCACTCGAGCAGCAACTGCGGCGCGCGCCCGGCCAGGTTCCAGCGCTCCAGCGCGATCTCCGCGGAAGTCGCATCGGGGATCCGGCGGCTGGCGAGCGCGAGCAGAACTCCGGCGCGCAGGAGCGCGAGCACGCCGGCCGCCCACAGACCGAGCGGGACCCACGCGAGGAGGTTCGCGCGGTCCTCGGCTCGCTCGCGAGGCTCGGGGGATGACTCGGTCAATGAGATGGCATCCTAGCGGGGGTCCGGAACCAGGATCATCCCCGAAGGAAGACTCTTTGCCTGCGCTGCGGCGGCGAGGCGTCTTCCTTCGGGGACGATCCTGGTCCCGCACCCCCGGCACAGTCCAGAATGGCGGGATGAGCCCGGTCGAACCAGCCGCCGAAGCCCCGCTAACGATCCGCCGCGCGTCGGGCATCGGCGTCCTCACCGCGATCGTCGTCGTCGGGCTGGCGGTCCCCACCTATTACCTGTGGGTCGTCCCGCGCCTCAAGCAGGAGGCCGACCGCCTGCGCGTCGAGGCGCCCGGGGAGCCGGTCGAACGCCTGGGCGTGTGGTTCCGGTTCGGGCAACCGCAGATCCACACAGCGCTCGTGCGCGCGCGCTTCTCCGCGGCACGTCCCTGGTACGTGACCCACGTGGTGCAGGCGGCGGAGGCGGGCGAGCCCCCCACGATCTACGGCATCGATTTCACGGACCTGCCCGTCGACGTGGTGCAGCACGTGGGCCTCGAGGTGCGCGTCGTCCTCCCGGCGCCGACGGTGTTGGCGCACGACGTGCTCGTGGGGGACAAGGCGCTCGGGGTGCCCGTCTACGCCGCCGGGGCGGAGGTGCCCGATCCGCGGCTCATCGCGAAGCTGCGGCTCGAGCGCTACTTCGAGGGCATGGCGGAGGCGGTCGCGAAGGACATCCCCACCGCGTACCTCGTCGTCGTGATCGGTGGGCTCCGCTAGCGGGCGGCGGGTGCCCGCATGCGTCTCCTCCTGAAGAGCCTCCCCGTCGTCGTCCTCCTCGTCGCCGCGGTCGACACGGTGCTCGTCCGGCGGGGGCTGGCGCACCGGCCGGTCGCAGCTGCGCTCTACGGCGAGAGCGTGCTGATCTGGCTCTGCTTCGGGCTGCTCGCGCTGCTCCCCGCCCTCCTGACCGCGCGCCTGCTCGCACGCCGCGCCGCAAGGAGCGCCACGAGGAGCGCCACGAGGAGCGCGAGCATGCCCCCGTGGAGCTGCAGCGCGCTCGCGCTGCTCTGCTGGACGATTGTGCCTGTCCTCGCGCACGCCGTGCTCGAGCGGTACACGTCCGTCGGCGCCGACGTCTCGGGCCTGGCGCGCGCGCGCCCCTGGTTCGAGGTGGCCGGAGTCGTGCTCGCGCTCGCCCTCTTCGCGTGGCTGCTCGTCGCGCCGCTCGCGCGCGTGCCGGGCCGCATCGCCGCGGCCGTCGTGACGGTCCCGGCGCTCCTCGCGGGCCTCTGCCTGCCCGGCTCGTTCGATGGCGACCTCCGGGCGGGCGCCACCGCGCCCGCGGGCGCTCCCAACCTCCTGCTCCTCGTGTGGGACACGGCGCGCGCGTTCAGCCTCTCGCCGTGGGGCTACGAGCGCGAGACGGCGCCGCACCTGGCACGGTTCGCCGAGGACGCGCTCCTCTTCGAGGAGGCGCGCTCGGTCTCCTGCTTCACGCTGACCTCGCACGTCTCGATGCTCACGGGCACGTACCCGTCGCACCATGGCGCGCGGCTCACGCGCATGACCTACGACCCCCGCGCGACGCCCTCGATCGCGCGCATCCTCAGGGCGGCCGGCTACCGCACGGGCGGGTTCGTCGGCACGGGCGTCCTGCGCGCGCGGACCGGCATGGCCGACGGCTTCGAGACGTACGACGACCGCGTCGATCCGCGCGTCTGCGACACGCGGGCCTGGAAGCTCGTGCACGACGTCCAGGTCGTGCTCGCGAAGTTCGTCCCAGCCCTCCGTGGCAACGGCAACCCACACTGGATCGAGGACTTCCAGCGCCCGGCGGACGAGGTGCTCGACGCCGCGCTCGCGTGGATCGCCGTGGACGATCCGCGGCCGTGGTTCTGCCTCGTCAACCTGTACGACGTGCACCTGCCGTACCTGCCGGGCGCCGACGGCAGGGCGCGGTTCGTGCGCCCCTACGACGGCCCGATCGACGGCTACCTCTTCCGGAGCGATGCCTACGAACGCGCACCGGGTGTGCCCTACGGCGCGCGTCTCACGATGGAGGACGAGCGCCACCTCTCCGATCTCTACGACGCGGAGATGTGGGCGCTCGACGAGCGCGTCGGCCGCTTCCTCGCCGAGCCGGTGGTCGCCGGCGGGCACACGGCCGTCCTCATCACCTCCGACCACGGCGAGGCCTTCGGCGAGGGTGGCGTCTACGAGCACAACGACATCACCGAGCCTCAGGTGCGCGTGCCGTTCCTGCTCAAGCTTCCGAGCTCGGACGCGCGAGCGGTGGGGCGCGTCCCCGGCCGGGTGTCCGGCGTCGACGTGGCGCCGACGCTCCTCGCCCTCGCGGGGGTACCCGTCCCCGAGCACATGACGGGGCTCGCCCTGACCGCGGAACCGCCGCCCGAGGGCCGGGTGGTGATCGTCGAGGACCGCGACAAGCTCTCGCAAGCGCACGCGCACTACGCCGTGTACGACGGCCGCTGGAAGCTCGTGCGCACGGGGGTGGGGGCGACGGCGCGCTTCTCCCTGTTCGACCTCGAGGCCGACCCGGGCGGGCTCGTGGACGTGGCGCCGGAGCACCCGGGGCCCGTGGACGAGCTCGCGGAGCTGCTCACGCGGACCCAGTCGGCCTGGGGTGGCGAGCGCGAGGGCTGGCGCGCGGCGCCGGGGGCCGCGGCCCACCTGAAGGCGCTCGGGTACGGCGGCGCTTCCCGAGAGGAGGAGTGAGCGGCATCGGGGACCGCCGCACGGGACGAGTGCGGGCTCGAGAAGCCGTGCTGAGCCTTGCCGCAGGACCCCACGGCGTGTACAACCTTCCGCTCGACACCCCGGGGTCCCGCCCCGGACCCCCTGCGAGGCTCATCCGATGGCTCACTCCCAGTTCAAGGCCGGCGGCCCGACCCGCGGGCGCCGGCGCGTCCGCAAGATCGGCATGGGCTCCGGCAAGGTCCACGCCAAGATCCGCGCCCGCAGGAAGCGCTGATAGCCGCTTCCGGGGCGTGACGCCGCTCGCGGGAATCGCCCCCAGTCGCGCGAGAACCGCGTCCGCAGGGAGCAGCGGGCGGCGATGAGCCTCGCCTGGGCCGGGCTCGCGGCGGTGTTCGCCGCCCTCTCCTGGGCCGTGGCTTCGCTCCTGTTCGGGCGGATCCTACGGGGCGACGATGCGCGCCGGAGGGTCACCGCGCCCGCCGCGAACCTGTTCAAGAACCTGCTCGCCGGCCTCGTCTTTCTCGGCTGCTGGGCGATCGTGCGGGAGCCCGCGCCGGAGGGTGAGGCGCTCGCCTGGCTCTTCTGGAGCGGCGTGGCCGGGTTCGCCGTCGGGGACAGCCTCTACTTCGCTGCGATCCCGCGTTGCGGCGCCCAGACCGCCTCCATGGTGGGCCTGCTCAACGTGCCGATCGCCGCGCTGCTCGCGTACCTCGTCCTCGGAGAGGAGCTCGCCCCCGGCGTCGTCGGCTTCATGCTCTTGACGCTCCTCGGCGTCACGCTCGTGATCCTCGATCCCGTCGCCGCTCGCCGCACCGCGCACGGATCGGACCGCCGCGGAACGGCGCGGGGCGTCGTCTTCGCGCTCATTGCGGCGCTCGTCTACGCGAGCGCGATCCTCGCTGGACACGCTGGGTTCGGCGATGGGGGCGTGCTGCCGGCGACCGTCGTTCGACTCGCGGGCGGCGTGGCCGGCGGGCTCGTGATCGCGATCTTCGCTGGGCTCCTCGGCCTCGGCGCGGGTTCCGGGCGGACGAGCGTCGCGCGCGAGCTGGCCGACATCGTGCGTCCGATCAGGACACCGGGCGTTTGGAGACGGCTCGGCCTCGCCGCTCTGTTCGGGTCCGTGCTCGGGCTCCTGCCCTTTCACTACGCCCTGCGCGAGCTGCCCGGCGGCCTCAGTCCGGTGTTGTTCTCGACGACGCCCTTGTTCCTGCTGCCGCTCGGCTTCCTCTTCGGCGAACGCCACGGCGCGCGCGGCATCGTCGGGACGCTGATCGGCTTCGCGGGCGTGGCGGGGATCGTGGTCTCGCTCGGGCAGTCGCCGGCCGGCTCGAAGCGGTCCGAGCTCACCGTGAAGCACGTTGCGAGCCCCGCCGGGCATCGCAGCATGGGGGCCTTTCTCACGCCCACACCGGACGGCGGCGCGATGCTCTCGTGGCTCGAGCGCGAGGATCGCGCCGCGACGCTCCTGTGCGCGGATTGGAACGGGAGGGGCTGGACGACGCCGGTGGCCATCGCGCGCGGCGACGACTGGTTCGTGAACTGGGCCGACTTCCCCGCCGTCGCAGCCGGGGCGCGAGGCGCGCGCATCGCCGCCTGGCTGGCGAAGAACGGTCCTGGGACCTTCGCGTACGGTGTGCACCACTCGTGCTCGCGCGATGGCGGCGCGACCTGGGACGCGCCGCGCATCCTGCACACGGACAGGTCGGAGACCGAGCACGGGTTCGTGTCGCTCACCGCCCTGCCGGGTGGCGAGTTCGCCGCCGTCTGGCTCGACGGGCGCAATACGGGGGCGGGCAGCGGCGGGGCGATGGCGCTCTTCACCGCGGTCGTCGGCGAAGCTGGGGCCGCAGGCGGAGAGATTCAGCTCGACGAGCGTGTCTGCGACTGTTGCCAGACGAGCGCGGTGCTCGCGGGCGACGGGACGCTCGTCGTCGCCTACCGCGATCGATCGGCGGACGAGGTGCGCGACATCGCCGTCGTGCGCGGGCGGCCGGGCTCGCCCGGCACCTGGTCGGAGCCGCGGACGGTGAACGACGACGGGTGGAAGATCGCGGGCTGCCCGGTGAACGGGCCGGCCCTCGCCGCGCGGGGCACCGACGTCGCGCTCGCGTGGTTCACGGTCGGAGCGGAGGACGAGCCGCGCGTCCTGGTCGCGCTCTCGCACGACGCCGGCCTCACGTTCGGCTCGCCGATGCGCATCGGGTTCGGTCGCCCCCTGGGGCGCGTCGACGTGGTCTACCTCGCGGACGGTGCGCTGCTCGTCTCGTGGCTCGAGGCGACGGACGGGGCGGCGGAGTGGCGCGTCAGGACGCTCGGTGCGCGCGGCGTCCTGGGAGCGGTCGCCACGATCGCCGAGGTCGGCGCGGATCGCGCGAGCGGATTCCTGCGCATGGCGCCCGTGCGTGGCGGCGCGCTCGCGGCCTTCACCGACGACGCCACGGAGACGGTGCGCATCGCCCGCCTGGTGATCGGAGAGGACGAATGAGGCCCGTCGATCGAGCGACGGGCCTCGGGGGGCCGGCGAGACGCCGCTGCCGTCGCGTCCTCCCCAGGGCGCGCGGTTCCGCGCGGCGTGGCATCGCCCTCTCGGTCGGCTCGAGTGTTAGCAGCCCGTTGAAGAAGGGCCGTAGCGAGACAAAGCCATCTTCGTCGCAGCAAGGAGGATGAAGTCGAGACGGCGGAGACGGCCCAGTGGGGCCGTCGAGCGCGGATCGACGAGTCCGACGCAGCTGCGGCGGAGAGGGCGAAGTCGCAGTAGGGCGTTCTTCAACTGCTAGGGGAGAAGGTCGCTCAAGGACGTCG
The DNA here is from genome assembly GCA_004357655.1 of Planctomycetota bacterium. Lineage (GTDB taxonomy): Bacteria > Planctomycetota > UBA1135 > UBA1135 > N075bin59. The sequence goes on along the minus strand of SMVQ01000174.1, from coordinate 3,119 downwards.
CGGCGGCGAGAACACCGAACGCGACGCTGATCTCGAGCGTACGGCAGAGCAGGTGAGCCAGGAATCGCATACACATGGCATTTCTCCTCGAGCCCGCTGGGGTGAGATCGGCCTTGGGCTCTTGCAAACAACTCCGCAGGGTGGGCGCGAAATCGGCGCGCGGCGCCGGAACCGATTCCGGGATAGGGCCCTAAGTCGGGCTGTCCAGCGGACTTGGGCGCACGTCCCGCGCTTGCGATTCCGCTGCGCCGGCGGGCAGCACGCAGAGCGCGAGCCCGGGGAGGATCAGCCACGCGAGGTGGCCGGATGGGGCGGAGCCAAGCCACTCGAGCCGTCCCGTCGCGGCGAGCACCATGATGGCGTCGTAGCCGACGTGCACGATGATCGCGGGGATGACGCTGCGCGAGCGCAGGGCGATCACGGCGAAGAGCGCGCCCAGGGTGAACGTCGGGACGATACGGTAGATCGACGCGTGGATCGCCGCGAAGAGGAATGCCTGCCACAGGACCGTCTTCGCCGGAGAGAGATCGCGCTTCATGCCCGACATGAGCGCGCCGCGGAACAGGAGCTCCTCCATGATGCCGGGGGAGAGCGCGAGCAGGAAGAGCAGCTTCCACGTGCCGAGCGCCGCGATGCCCGCGATGAGCTCGCTGCCCTCGAGCGCGCCTTCGGGCATGGGCAGCAGCTCTTGTTGTAGGGGCAGGAACCAGAGCGCGAGGCGGGCGAGCCCCGGGGCGAGCAGCATCGCGCCGATCACGTATCGCCAGCGCGGCATCGCGATTCCCAGCTCGCGCACCCACGGCTCCTTCGTGCGTCGCGCCGTCCCCGTCGCGACGAGGACGATGAGCGCGGGCACCATGACCCAGAACACGAGCACCGTGCCCAGCTCGAACCGCCAACCGGTGAGCATGCTGCCGAGGATGTAGTTCACGAGCACGGCGATGAAGCCCCACCGTATCGCGTGGCGCGACACGGTGTGCCGCTGGGCGAGCTCGGCCTCCGTGTCCTTCGTACCCAGGATTTTTTCCGCGTCGAGGATGTTCGCCACGTGGGAAAGCGCCAGCCACGCCCAGCCCACGTGACTGAGGATCATCGCGAGGAGAGGGATGAGGCGCAGGTCACCGCGCAGAGCGTCGCGCAGCGCGAGCGCGGGCCCGGCCATCGGCACCATCGCGAGCAGGACGTCCATCTCGACCGACGGGATCATCGCGATCGACGTCGGTACGAGGGCCGCGAGCATGACGGGGAAGATCGTCATCTGCCCCTCGCGAAAAGTCCGTGCGCGCCCGCAGACGAGGCACAGGACCGCGCACAGCAGCACCGCGCCGGGGAGGTAGACGAAGCCGCTGAGGATGCGCAGAGCGCTCACGCCGCCGCCGCCCTCGAGGTCGGGAAGCTGGCCGAGGCCCTGCGCGAGGCAGAAGAACATGCTGGCGAAGTTCACGGCGAGCGTGACGAGCGCCGTCGCGAGCACGGCCAGGAATTTGCCCCAGGCGATGTGCTCGGCGAGGACGGGCTGGACGAGCAGCGTCTCGAGCGTGCCGGATTCCCTCTCTCCCGCGAAGATCGCGAGCGCTGCGTACGAGCCGCCCGTCATCAGGATGAGGATGGCGATCAGGGGCAGCAGCTTGCCGAGCGCCGCGCCGCTCGCGTCCTCGGCGCTCGCGACGTCGACGGACGTGATGTGGAGGCCGCGCGCGGGGTCCGTGCCCAGGAGCTCGGTGCGCAGCGTCTCGGCGAGCTCGTCCTCCAGCTCCGCGATCGCGGACTCGGCGCGCTCCTTGGCCTCCCGCGCACTGTCATCCTTCACGTCGAAGTAGAGGTGGAAGGACGTGCGCGTCCGCACGACTTCGTCGGGTTCAGCCGTGACGAGCAGGTGACCCGATCCGCCGATGAGCTCGACGACGGTGTCGCGGATGCGCTCCCGGTCCAGCTCGGGGTCCTTCGGGATGACCTCCGCGAGCAAGGTGAGCGGCTCGGCGTCGACGTCGAACAGCGCGATAGGAGTGCGCTGCAGGAGCAGGTCGCGGAACCGTTGCGCGATACTCCCATCGGCGCGGGCGAGGTCGAGCGCGATGCTCACCTCGCGTGCAGCGAGCGTGTCGCGCGAGAGCTCCTCGAGCTTGTCCTGGCTGAGGAACATGAGCGGGTAGAGGAGCGCCGGGAGCAGCACGGCGGAGAACAGCGCGCGCCGGTCGCGGACGAGCTGGCGCAGCTCGCTGCCCAGCACGGCGCGCACGATCCGATAGGCGCCGCCGCGCCGCGGGGCGACGGCGCTCACGCGGGCGCCCTCCCGGCGGCCTCGAGCTCTTCACTCGCTCGCCGGACGAGCTCCTTGAACACGTCTTCGAGCCAGCTCTCGCCGGTCCGGGCCCGGAGCTCGTCCAGGGTCCCGACCGCCAGCATGCGCCCGTCGAAGATGATCCCGATGCGGTCGCAGAGGCGCTCGGCCTCCGAGAGGATGTGCGTGCTGAACAGGACGCAGGTGCCCGCGCTCCGGCGCGACTCGATGAACTCGATCATCGCGCTGGACGCGATGATGTCGAGCCCGGTCGTGGGCTCGTCGAGGATGAGCACGGGCGGATCGTGCAGCACGGCGCGCGCGATCGACACGCGCTGCTTCTGGCCCGTCGAGAGCCCTTCGCAGCGGCCATCCGCGAACTCGTGCAGGTCGAAGGTATCGATCAATTCCGCGATGCGCGCCTCCAGCGCATCCTCTTCCATGCCGTGCAGCCGCCCGAAGTACCGCAGCAATTCGCGCGCGGTGAGCCGCGGATACAGCCCGGTCGTGCTGGAGAGGAAGCCGATGCGGCGCCGCACCTCGAGTGGATCGTCGGCGACGTCGATGCCCGCGATCTCGGCCCTGCCCGCGGTCGGCGCCAGGATCGTGGCGAGCATGCGCAACGTCGTCGTCTTGCCCGCGCCGTTCGGACCGAGCAGGCCGTAGATCTCGCCCGCGCGACAGTCGAGATCGAGGCCGGCGACCGCGCGCACGTCACCGCGTTGCGGATCGTGGAAGACCTTCTCCAGGCCCACGGCGTGGATCGCGATACCCTTGGACAGGGTGGGTGCCTGGGTGGGGTCCATGATTAGCGAGGCTTCGCCCCAGACCGACGAGG
>SMVQ01000173.1 GCA_004357655.1 Planctomycetota bacterium | reverse complement strand
GCGAGGAGCTCCGCGTGCAGGTCCTGGTTCGCGAGCACCGAGCGCATCCCGAGCACCGGGGCCTCAACGCGGTCGGCGCTCGTGCGCCCGATCGTGGCGTGGAAGATCCGGCCGGGCCCCTCGAACGTGACCTCGACGGGATCGAGGAGCGGCTCCGCCTCGGCGGCGGCTACGTGGCTCGCGGCGCGCAAGAAGAACAGCTTGTCGAGCACGGGCCGCAGCTCGAGCGCCTCGGCGTCCATGTCCGGGTACTTCCAGATGCTCGCCTGCGACCGCACGAACCGACGCTCGATGTCGCCCAGCCGGAACGTCATCGACGAGAGTTCGATCTCCTTCAGGTCGAGGAGCTGATCGCTGCGCAGGTCCAGGAGCGTGAAGTCGAGGAGCGCCTCGATCGGAGCCGGCACGAGGCATACGACGTTCTCGCCGTCGCGCAGGAACGTGAACGCGCGCGACCCCGCCGCCGATCGGTACTCCATTCCGACCCACCCGCCCTGCCGCGCGCCGCGAGCTTCGATCCAGATCCCGCGCCTCTGCGCACCATCCGGGAAGTGGTCCTCCACCGCGTCGTCCGGAAGGTATTTCGCGATGCCGTTCGTCTCGAGCGTCGAGAGCAGCACCCCGACCACGCCTTGGTCCGCGGGGACCGGATCGGTCCAGGGTGCTTCCAGCCCCTCGCGCTCGGTGACCGACCAGGCCTCGCCGTCGCGCTGCAGTCGGATCTCGTGCTCCTCCGATACGAGCTGAATCTCCGTGACGTCCCGCCGCAAGACGCGCACGATCTGGGTGTCGAACAGGACCTCCGCCGGCATCGAGACCTTGAACACGGTCGTGTCCTCGATGCGCCAGACGTAGGGCAGGTCCTCGCGCTTGCAGTACCACACGGAGCCGGTCCTCGTGCCGAACAGCGCCGTCTGCCGCTCGCCGTCGCGCCCGACGACGGACAGTCGGATGTCCGGTGGATCGAGCCCGTACACGGACAGGTCGGTCGGCGCGTCCTTTTCGAAATACGAGACGTGGGCCGACACCGAGTTCCGCACGAACACGGCCACCGTCTCCGACTGGACCTGCACGTGCCATGGACGCGACATCCACCAGCCGTACCCCCGCCGCTGAAGCTGCAGGCCGAGATCCCGCGCGCGCGGACCATCGACGGCGTCGGGGAAGACGCGAGAGCCTTCGCGGTGTACCTCGACGACCTCGCGCGGCCGCAGGTCGAAGATGCGCTTGCTGCGGTAGTCGGAGAGCGGGCGCTGGAGGTCGGTATCGAGCGTCCGCAGGGTGCGAAAGATGCGACCGTCCCGCCGGACGAACACCCGGTCGCCGTCGAGGTCGATCGTCCCCATCTCGATGCGCGTCCGGATCTCGCGGCCGTCGTTCAGGGTCTCGATGACCTCCATCACCGCCTGGGGCGGGTCGAGGCCGGGCTCCAGGAACGCCAGCTCCTCCGCCGGCACGATGTCGCCGATCCCGCTCCTGACGTGCTCCATCAGCCGCATGGCCGTCGCGGTGTCCGCCGGGTACTCGATCGGATCGGTCAGCTTCCAGTTCTGCAACCCGTCGCGTTCGAGCGTGAGGTGCAACGAGCGGTAGAGGTTGTCGACGCGGATGGCCGTGATGCGGGCCGGGGCCACGCCCTCGAACAGCATCTCGTGGTACACCTCGAGGCCGCCTTCCTCGCGGCGCGTCTGCCACCAGACCGTCGCGGACAGCGCGAGCACGACGGCGAGCATGAGGAGCGTCGTCTTCCGGCTCACGCGCGCGCCCCCTGTCCGGCCGCGGACCGCCGGGAGGCCTTGCCCGGTCCGCCCGCCGACCGGCGCCAGGCCGTGAAGATGCCCAGCAGGAGGCAGAGGCCGGGGAGGCCCCACAGAGCGAGGCGCGTGAGTTTCGCGAGGGCGTCCGTCGCGCCGAGCGGCAGGATGCGGAGGTCGGGATTGCGCGACGAGATGCTGACCCGGTACTCGCGCGACGCCACCCAGTTGAAGGCGTTGCGCAGGAAATCGGCGTTCATGTCGAACAGGCGGTTCGTGAACACGTCGGCCGTCCCGATCGCGAAGATGCGCGACTCCGGGCGCTCCTCGAGCGCGCCCACGGTCTCGGGTCTCGACGGCGGCACGAAGACGGAGACGTAGCAGACCTCGAACGGCCGGAGCTCCTCGGAGTCCGGGTCGTGCAGGAAGTCGTTCGGCACGAGGTCGAGCCAGGACGCGACCCCGGTACGGAGCAGGGGCAGTGACGTTCCACTGCGCGGCTGTCCGCCCTTCTTCACGCGCAGCTCGCGCGTGAAGACGAGGACGATCACGCGGCCCCCATCGCGCAGGGGATCCGTGATCACGTGGCGGGCCATGCCGCCCGGCGGGATCCGGTGGTAGGCGTTGATCCTGCCACCTTGCGTGGCCATGCCCGTCGCGTCGATGAACGGTCGCATCACGGTGCCCCGGCTGATCTCGAGCCCGTAGACGTCGAGCAGCTCGGAGACGCTGCTGCGCTCCAGCTCCTTGGGTTTCCGGGGCGGCGCGAGCACGAGCCGCCCGCCACCGTCGACGTAGTTCCGGATCGCCTCGAACTCCGTCTCGTCGAACGCGGTCACGGGTCCGATGATCGCGAGCGCCGCGCAGTCGTCCGGGACCGGGCCGTCCGACTCGAACTGCCACGTGGACGTCTCGAAGCCATCGTCGACGAGCGCCCGCTGCAGCTGGCCGAGTTGGTCGTCGTCATCGATCGCGTAGAGATCGCGCTCTCCATGACCGGTCGAGAAATACAGGTGCGGTACCTCGCCGCGCGTGACCTGCAGGATGCCCTGGATGATCGCCGCCTCGGCCCGGAATTCGAGGATCCTTGGCGGACGGTAGCCGAGCTCCTTGGGGCGCCCGGGGTCGAAGACAGCGAGGTCACCGGAGAGCCGCAGGATTTCGCGGCGCTCCCCGCGCGAGACGATCAGGCAGTTCTCGAACCCGGTGACCTTGAGCTCGCGCCGGCGCTGGTCGAACCCCTCGCGGTCGGCGAGATCATTGTTGTGGATCTCGAGCCGCCCGTCGGCTTCCTGGCCCATGAGGAGGAGCAGGCGAAACGTGCGGTCCATCGTGTCCCTGCCGAGCCGCGCGAGCGGGCCCTCCAGGCCGCGGTAGAACACGTCGATCGCCACGGGCTCCTCGAGCCGCTCGAGCACGCCGACCGCGGCGGTACTGAGGGTGTTCTGGGCGGTTGCGGTGAGATCGAACCGGCGCCGGATGCCCGGCCGACCCGCGAGCCAGTTGACGAGCAGCGTCGCGGCGAGCGCGAGGATCACCGTGAGGGTGACCTGCGCGAAGATCGCCAACCGGGCGCCCGTCCCCACGCTCCGCACCGCGCTCATATCCGCCACCGCCGGGCCTCGAGCACGCGCGTCGTGAGGAACACGAACAGGGCCGTCCACGAGAGGAAGAACACGACCTCGCCCGTGTCGAAGACGCCGGGCAGGAACGAGGCTTGGAAGTGGGAGAGCACGTTCATCTTGTCGAGGCCCGCGCGGATCCACTCCTCCGCCGCCTCGACGCCGCCCGCCCAGTGCACGAGCAGGGAGCGCACCTGGATGAGGAGGAGCTCCCCGAGCGAAGGCAGGATGAGCCACAGGAGACACGCGATGAACGCCAGGAATGCCGCGACGAGCGGCGTGGCGGTCAGGCTGCTCGCCAGCATGCCGATCGAGATGAACAGCCCCGACGCGAGCACCGCGCCCAGGTAGCCGCCGAGCACCGAGCCCCAGTCCGGCGCCACTCCGAGCCAGTCGACCGCGAGCGCGTAGACGAGCACCGAGGCCCAGAGGATCGCCATGAAGCTCGTCGCGGCGAGGAACTTCCCGACGACGACCGCGGCGTCACCCACGGGCGCGGTGAGCAGGTACTCGAGCGTGCCGGAGCGCGCCTCCTCCGAGAGCAGGCGCATGGTGAGCAGCGGTGGAAAGAACACGAGGAAGGCCCAGAACGTGTACGCGCCGCCGAGCATCAACGCGAGCGACGTCGTCACGTTGCCCTGCGAGTTGCTGATGAACGCGATGAAGAAGATGCCGTTCACGAAGAGCGCGACGAGCAGCAGGATCCACGCCAGCGGTGAAAGGAACAGGCTCGCGAGCTCGCGGCGGTAGATCGTGAGCGCGCCGCTCATCGGTCCTCGTCCTCGGGCGGCGCCGGTCCGCCGACGTCCATCGGCTGCCCGAGGTCGCGCGACGCGCCCTGGTCGAACGGGTTGAGCGAGTAGATGATCTTCTTGCCGGGTGTGCCGGGCGGAGGCGCGGCGCCGGGTTGCGCTGCGCCGGTGGCGAGCTCGAGTCCCTGCGCCACGGGACTCGCCGCGGTGGCGGGCGGCACGCCGGTTGCGGACGCAGGCGCTGCCGCACCGTCGCCGCCGAGCACGAGGCGCGCGAACATCTCATCGAGCGTGGGCACGGCGAGCGAGAGCTCGCGCACGGCCCAGCCTTTCGTCATCGCGACCGCCCCCACGTCCTCGCGCAGGTCGCCCGCGCCGCGGATCTCGAAGCTGTGATGGATGCCCACCCGCCCGCGCTCGTCGACGCGCGTCACGCCCGGGAGGCCCTCGAGCAACCGGACCGCCGCGGCGACGTCCGGTCCGACGACGGCTTCGAAGCGCACGTAGCCCTCGCCGCCGAACTCGCGCACGAGGTCCGCCTGGGAGCCGTCCGCCACGATCCGCCCCTCGGCGATCACGATGACGCGCGGGCACACGGACTCGACCTCCGCCAGGATGTGCGACGACATCAGCACCGTGTGCTCCGCCGCGAAGGACCGGATGAGCTCGCGCACCTCCACGCGCTGCAGGGGATCGAGCCCGCTCGTCGGCTCGTCCAGGATCAGGACGTCCGGATCGGGCAGCAGCGCCACGGCCAGCCCGACGCGCTGGCGCAGGCCGCGCGAGAGCTTGCCCACGAGCTGGCGCTCGCGGTCGAGCACGCCCACGCGCTCGAGCACCTCGGGGATGCGACGCTTGAGCTCGGCCCGCGGGATCCCGTGTAGGCGCCCCTGGAACCGCATCATCTCGCTCACCCTCAGCTCGTGGTACAGCGGCACCGACTCCGGCAGGTAGCCGATGTGGCGCCGCACTTCGAGGGACTCGCGCAGGACGTCGTAGCCCGCCACCCGCAAGACGTCGGCCGAGGTCGCCGGCAGAAAGCCCGTCAGGACCCGCATGGTCGTCGTCTTCCCGGCGCCGTTGGGCCCGAGGAAGCCCACGACCTCCCCCTTATCGATCCGGAACGAGACATCGTCGACGGCGACGTGCGCGCCGAACCGACGGTAGAGGCGTGCAACTTCGATCATAGGGCGAAGCAGGGTAGCGGCAGCCCGCGGGGGCGGCAAGGCCTCCGCCCGTCGCATGGCAAGCGCCACGTCATATTGGAAAGGGAGCCCGCTACCGGGCTCCCTAGACGTGAAACACAGGCCGCCGCCGGGTTGTCCGGACCTGGCAAGAAGAACGCCCCGGCGGGGCCAGTGGTTCGGCGGACCTAGATCAAACGCCGTGCCAGCGGGGGAGGGAGGCGCGGGGCAGGTTTGTGCGGTCGGCTGTGCGGCTGCCGACCGATCGGAGGGTGCGCTTCCGCACGCGCGCCCCAGGCGGACGCTACTCAGTCCATGTCTCGTGGTGCAGCTGCGCCCAAGGCACCAGCTTGCCTTCCGTGCGACTCTGAGCTTCGTGACCGCCGTAGGCGATGACCACATCGCAGCGGCGCGACGCCCCGGCGAGGTGCCCTCGCACCCGGCGCGCACCGCCGAAGAGGCTCGCCGACGCCGTCTGCGACGCCTTGGCCTCGACCAGCGTCGATCGGTCGGCGTGTTCGATGATCAAATCCACCTCGACCCCGTCGCGGTCGCGGTAGAACGACAGGCCGCCGGGCTCGCCCCGGTTCAGACGGTGCTTGACGATCTCCGAGACAACCCACGTCTCGAAGATAGCGCCGCGGAGCGGGTGCGACCGGAACTGGTCGGGGCTGCGAATGCCGAGCAGCCAGCAGGCAAGGCCGGTGTCGTAGAAGTGCAACTTGGGCATCTTCACGAGCCGTTTTCGGAGGTTCGTGTGATACGGGGGCAGCCGGAACGCGATGAAGCTCGTCTCCAGCACACTCAGCCATGCCTTGGCGGTCGGCTGGGAGATCCCGCAATCCGATGCCAGGCCCGAGTAATTGAGCAGTTGCGACGTACGGCCGGCGCACAGCTCGACGAATCGCTGGAAGGTCGCAAGGTCGCCAATGTTGCTGATTGTGCGTACATCCCGATCGATATAGGTGGCCACGTAGGCACTCAACCAGTCGCTCGGGTCCAGCTTCCGATCGAAGATGCGCGGATACCCCCCAGAAATGATTGCCTCGTCGAGCGTCTCCGGGTGCCTCTCGAACCGAACGACTTCGCTGCGCGCCAGCGGTAGCAGGTGGAGCACGGCCGAGCGACCTGCCAGCGACTGGCTCACGGACTCCAGTAAGGCCAGGTCTTGCGAACCCGTGAGAATCCACCGCCCGGGCCTCGGATCGGCGTCGATGATCCCCTGGAGGTAGGACGGCAACTCGGGCGCGCGTTGGACCTCGTCGATGACAGCTCCCCCGGGGAACTGGGCCAGGAATGCCCGCGGGTCCTGGGTCGCGAACGCCCGGGTATCCGGTGCCTCCAGATTCGCGTACGGCAGCTTCGAGAACAGCGCCCGACAGAGCGTGGACTTGCCGCTCTGGCGCGGGCCGGTGAGCGTGATGGCTGGGAATTGCAGCGCGGCCTTGCGCAGCCGAGGAGTGAGATCGCGCTCTATCACGGCCATGGGGACCCTAGGGCGGTATATCGGCTAATTCAAGTTCCAATCTTGAATTAGCCGCGACAGGGATATCTCCGAGCAGCGCCCCCCCCCACAGCCCAAGCCCTCATTGAGGAGGCGCTGGCCGAAGTGGAAGAGTCGCACACCCGCCTCCTCGCTGAGACCGGTGAGACCGCCCTCCTCACGCTCAGCGCGCGCGTCGTCCTGTCCGCGGTGCTCGCCCGACCTCGGACGCCTCGACGAAGCACTCGCGCACAGCGAGGGTGCCCTGCGGATCGCCGAAGAAACGTTCAGGGCCCCGAGCCAGTACACCGAGGTCTTCCGCGTGCGCTACGGGAAGATCCTCACGCTCCTCGGGCGGTACGAAGAAGCGGAGCGCGCGCTCCTCGCGGCCCGCGCCGTGCTCCTCGGACTGCACACGGCGAGCGGTCCGTACACGTTGAAGGCCACCGAGGGTCTCGCCCAGCTCTACGAGGCATGGGGACGAGACCGCGACGCCGCGCACTGGGCCTCCGTCCTGGAGACGTCGACCGCGGCACCGGTCGAAGCGTCCGCGCGGATTGCTCCGGAGGGCGCCGACGAGGATGGCTGACGAGGCGTGAGCCGCCGTCGAAATAGTTGAGGCCTGGACCCCTCTCGAGGGGGGCCCAGGCCTCGTGCTCTCGTGAAGCGTGGCGCGCTACGACTTCACTTCGAAGTCGGCGTCGACCGGTTCGTCGCTGTCAGCGCCGGCGGGGGCGTCCGGACCCGGGCCGGGGGCGGCGTCGGCGTCGGCCTGGCCGGCGGAGGCCTCTTGTTGGGTCTTCGCGTAGATGATCTCGCCGAGCTTCTGGGCCTTCTGTTGGAAGTTCGTGAGGGCGGCGTCGATCTTGGCCTTGTCGTCACCCTCGGCGGCCGTCTTCAGCTCGGCCTTCGCCGTCTCGATGGCGGCCTTGTCGTCGTCGCCGAGCTTATCGGCGTGCTCCGTGAGCTGCTTCTCGGTCTCGTGGAGGATCTGCTCGACCTGGTTCTTCGCGTCGACGAGCTCGCGCCGGGCTTTGTCCGCCTCGGCGTTGACCTCGGCCTCGCGCTTCATCTTCTCGACCTCTTCCTCGGAGAGGCCCGAGGAGGACTCGATGCGGATCGAGTGCTCCTTGCCCGTGCCCTTGTCGACGGCCTTCACGTGCAGGATGCCGTTGGCGTCGATGTCGAAGGCGACTTCGATCTGCGGCGTGCCGCGCGGCGCAGGGGCGATGTGCTCCAGGTTGAAGTTGCCGAGCAGCCGGTTGTCCGTAGCGAACTCGCGCTCGCCCTGGTAGACCTTGATCTCCACGCTCGGCTGGTTGTCCGCGGCCGTTGAGAAGATCTGGCTCTTCGTGGTCGGGATGGTCGTGTTGCGCTCGACGAGCTTCGTGAAAGTGCCGCCGAGGGTCTCGATGCCGAGCGAGAGCGGGGTGACGTCCAGGAGGACGACATCGGACACCTCGCCGGCGAGGATCCCGCCCTGGATCGCGGCGCCGAGCGCGACGACCTCGTCGGGGTTCACGCCCTTGTTCGGCTCTCTCTCGAAGAGCTCCTTCACCTTCGTCTGCACGGCGGGGATGCGCGTCGAGCCGCCCACGAGGATCACGTCGTCGATCTGCGCGGGGGTGAGGTTCGCATCCTTGAGCGCGTTCAGACACGGCTGAACCGTGCGCGCGATCAGCGGCTCGATGAGCTGCTCGAACTTCGCCCGCGTGACCGTCATCTGGAGGTGCTTCGGCCCGGAGGCGTCGGCCGTGATGAACGGCAGGTTGATGTCCGTCTGCGGACCCGCGGAGAGCTCGCACTTGGCTTTCTCGCAGGCCTCCTTGAGGCGCTGGAGCGCCATGGGATCCTGCCGCACGTCGATGCCGCTCGTGCGCTTGAAGTCATCGGCCACGTGCGCGATCAGGAGCTCGTCGATGTCGTCGCCGCCGAGGTGCGTGTCGCCGTTCGTCGCGAGGACCTCGAACACGCCGTCCCCGATCTCGAGGATCGAGACGTCGAACGTGCCGCCCCCGAAGTCGAACACGGCGATCCGGCCTTCCTTCTTCTTGTCGAGGCCGTAGGCGAGCGTCGCCGCAGTGGGCTCGTTGATGATCCGCTCGACCGTGAGGCCGGCGATGGTACCGGCGTCCTTCGTCGCCTGCCGCTGGGAGTCGTTGAAGTAGGCGGGCACCGTGATCACTGCACGGGTGACGCTCTCGCCG
>SMVQ01000172.1 GCA_004357655.1 Planctomycetota bacterium | reverse complement strand
TGGCGCTCGTACGCGAACACCCTGTCGTGCGCCGCGAGCCACGTGGACGAGACGCACGCGCACATCACAGGGGGGTCGTTCTTTCCGTACGTCGTCGGCGGGAAGCGCGCCCCGCACACGGTGACGATCGCCGTGCCCCGCGGCGCCCGCGTCGCGACGGGGCTCGACCCGCATGTGAAACGGAACACGTGGGGCGCCATCGACTACGACACGTTCATCGACGCCCCCATCGAAGTCGGAAAGTTCCGGCAGGAGACCTTCACGGTCGCGGGCGTCCCCCACCACATCGTGGTCCACGAGTACGGCCACGAGGAGCAGAACCTGCCGCGCCTCGTCGACGACACGAAGCGCTTCGTGCGCTTCTTCCGCCGGATGTTCGGCGGCTTTCCGTTCGACGAGTACTGGTTCATGCTGCACGCGCACCCGACGCTCTGCAGGGGCGGCGCGCTCGAGCACCTGAACTCGACACACCTCACGCTGACGTCCTACCTCGACGACCCCGATCCCCTGCGCTACGACTGGCTCCTGTCCGTGATGAGCCACGAGTACTTCCACGCCTGGAACGTGAAGCGCATGCGACCGCTCGGACTCGGCCCGTTCGACTACACGAAGGAGACGCACACGCCGGGGCTCTGGATCGCCGAGGGGCTCACGGAGTACTACTGCTTGTACTCTCTACGGCAGGCCGGCGCCTGGACGCGCCAGCAGTTCCTCGACTGGCTCGCGTACTTCGTCGATCGCTACCACGACATGCCCGGGCGACGCGTGATGACCCTGCGCGAGTCGTCGTTCAACACGTGGACGAAGGCGACCTGGAGCCCGCGCCGCGAGCACGCCGGGAACGCCCTCAACGCCTTCGTGGACTACTACACGAAAGGCGCCCTGGTCGGCTGGCTGATCGACCTCATGATCCGCGCCGAGACGAACGGCCGGCACACCCTCGACGAGGTCATGGTCGCGATGTTCCGGGCCCACGGCGACGCGGAGCTCGGGTTCGACGAGGAAGCCTTCGAGCGCACGGCGGCCGAGGTGACCGGGGTGTCCCTGCGCACCTTCCTGCGGTCGGCGCTCGACGGCACGGGCAAGCTGCCGTTCAAGCGCGTGTGCAAGACGATCGGGCTCGAGCTCACGTACGGGGCGGCGACTCCGAAGGAGGAGAAGCGCACGTTCCGACGCAAGATCCTGGGCACCCTCGGCCTGGAGGTCGCGGTCGACGGCCGCGTGAAGGTGCGCAACGTCGAGCCGGACTCCGCCGCCGAGGAGGCGGGGCTCGACCGTGGCGACGAGCTCATCGCGGTCGACGGGGAGCGGCTCGGAACGGACAACTGGCGCCGCCTCCTGGGCGAGGGCGAGCCGGGTACGACGAAGGCGGTCGCCCTCTTCCGCCACGGACGCCTCCAGACGCGACCCGTGACCCTCCGCGCGGACGGGCGTCGCAAGACCAGGATCGCGCTCGCGAAGGGACTGACAGGCGCTCGCAAGCGATGGCTCGAGGGCTGGCTCGGCCCGGAGTCGAAGGAGCGCGCGGTCCCGTCCGCGCGACCATGAACGGCGATGAGGGTGCGCGGAAAATGCTCCCCACGAAGCGTCGCATGACGGATCCATGGCCAGTCTGAGAGGCGAGCCCGGTGCGGTCTGGACGCTCCGCGAGGCCACGGACGCGCTCGCACAGTCCGCGCGCCAGGGCGCGGTGCCGAGCGGGCTCTGGGTAGCGGGGTTCTTCTATCAGACCCTCAGCCTCGGCTGGACCTTCGGCCTCACCGTGCTCTCGGTCGCCGTGCCGGGCACTCGCTGGGAGGGCTTGCTCTCGAACCTGAGACTACCGCTCGACATCAAGCGCAGCTTCGAACCGCTCGTGCTCTACCGCGACGTCCCGCTGCCCATCTTCATCCTCCTCTGCCTCGTGTCCTTCAGAGTCGTGGCCGGCCTGGCGCGCCTCTCTCCGCGCGAGGTGTGGCTCGATGCGCGCGGCCATCGGCGTGCGCCCAAGCTGCGGCAGGCCTGGCGCGCGGGGAAGGGTCTCACGCGCGCGACCATGGGGCTCTGGATCCAGCTCCTGCTCATGATGTTCTTCGCCGCGTTGATCTTCGTCGGACCCGCGCGGCTCCTGATCGACGTCTTGAACGTCGACGGGAACAGCATCGTCTCGGTGCTCGTCTCGGGCATCGCGGTCGGGCTGATCCTGTTCTACGGCTTCCTCCTATCGATCGTCTTCCAGATCGCGCTGCACAGCCTCGTGCAGAACCGCCGCGGCGTCGCCTCCGCACTCCTGCACGCCTGGCGCATCGCCAAGAACGACCCGATGGCGACGGCGCGCGCCACGATCGTCGACGCCGTGCTCTACTTCACGGTCGCCATCGGGCTCCTCGCAGCCATCTCCCTGCTCCGCCTGGATCTGCCGCTCCTGGTGGGGACCCCCATCCTCGCCGCGATGCTGCTGCTCGAGGCGCTCGCCGGCTGCACGCGGTGCGCCTATTGGGCGCGGGCGTATCGTGCCCTGGGCGGGATCTCCACCCTGGAGGCCGCGCGGGTCAGCGACGCGGATTGAGGTGGTGAGCGCGGTAGGGATTGAACCTACGACCTACTGGTTAAAAGCCAGTTGCTCTACCGACTGAGCTACGCGCCCACCTCGGTTGCTCCGCTGGCGCGCGTTGCGCTGGCGCCGGCGAAGAGCGCGCGGAGGATACAAAACCGGCCGCCACGTCCACCAGAGCCTCCCGCGGATTTCCCACGCTCCGCGGGGGCGCAGCGCCGCGGTCAGACGGCCAGGATCTCCGCGGTCTTCTGCTCCTGGACGCTGGTGACCTTGCCCTCGTACTCCTTGAGGAGGGTCTGGATCTCCTCGTGCAGCTTCCGGTTCTCGTCCTCGGTGAGCTCGCTGCTCTTCTTGAGGGCGTCGGCGTGCTTGTTCACGTCGCGCCGCACGTTGCGCATGGAGATCCGGCCTTCTTCGCAGATCTCCTTGACCTTCGCCGCGTACTTCTTGCGCTGCTCGCCCGACAGGGGCGGCATCGTCAGGCGCACGATCTTGCCGTCGCTGTCCGGCTGGATCCCGAGGTCGGACTTCTGGATCGCCTTCACGATCCCGGTGATCACCGAGGCGTCGAACGGCTTGATCACGATCTGGCGGGGTTCGGGGATCGAGATCGAAGCGAGCTGTCCCAGCGGCGTCTGCGTGCCGTAGTAGTCCACGCGGATGTGGTCGACGAGCGCGGACGACGCCCGCGACGTACGGATGCCCTTCAGCATCTCGTGCAGGTGCGCCAGGGCCTTGTCCATGCGCTCCTTGGCGTCCGCTTGTACTTCCTTGTAGGTCATCGCTGGCTCCTGCTCGTCGTGCCCTCACTGGTCTCGGCACGGATGGTAGTGCCTATCGGCTCGCCGCGAACCACCCGCTCCAGGTTACCCTCCTCGAAGAGGTCGAAGACGATTACGGGTAGGTCATGCTCCATGCACATGGCGATCGCCGTACTGTCCATCACCCCGAGCCTCTGGTTCAGGACATCCATGTAGGTGAGGCTCTCGTAGCGCACGGCGTCCGGATCGAGCTTCGGATCCGCGCTGTAGACGCCGTCGACCTTCGTGGCCTTGAGCAGCACGTCGCAACTGAGCTCAGTGGCGCGCAGCGCGGCGGCCGTGTCCGTGGTGAAGAACGGATTGCCCGTCCCCGCAGCGAGGATGAGGATCCGCCCACTCTCGAGGTGCGCGAGGGCGCGCCGGCGCAGGAAGGGTTCCGCGACCTGCCGGATCTCGAGCGCCGTGGCGACCCGGGTCTCGAACCCCTGTTGCTCGATGGCGTCGGACAGCGCCATGGCGTTGATGACGGTGCCGAGCATCCCCATGTAGTCGGCGTTGGCACGGTGCCCGCCGAGCCGACTGAACTCCGCTCCGCGCAGGATGTTGCCGCCCCCGCACACGACCGCCACCTCGACGCCGACCTTGGCCACCCGTCCGATCTGCTCGGCGATGCGCCGGACCATCTCGGGATCGATGCCGTGCCCGTCTTCGGGGTCGCCGAGGGCTTCTCCAGACAGCTTGAGGAGGACGCGTTGGAAAGTCATTCGCCGGTGGTTCGTCCGGGAGCGTGAACGCCGGATGGGATCAAGCGCCGACCTCGACACGCGCGAAGCCCGCGATCCGGGCGCCCGTCCCCAGCGCGTTCTCGAGCGCCTTCTGAACGGTGAGCTTGTCGTCCTTCACCCAGGGCTGCTCCGTGACGATCCTGGCCGCGAAGAACTTCTCGAGCTTGCCCGCGATGATCTTGTCCTGGATCTCCTCCGGCTTGGCCTTGACCTCTTCGCGGTAGATGTCCTTCTCGCGCTCGATTTCGCGCGCGGAGATCTCGTCGCGTGAGAGCCCTTCGGGCGAGTACACGACGATGTGCATGCACAGGTCTCTCAGCACCGCTTCGGCCGCGGCCACACCGGCGTCGGTCGTGACCGAGACGATCGCGCCCTTCTTCAGGTCGTGGTGCACGTAGGCGACCACGTAGCCGGCCGGGTTCTCGAACCGCTCCACGGCGGAGACCAGGATGTTCTCACCGAGCTTGCTGATCGTCAGCTTGAGAGCGTCCTCGACGGTGCCCTCGCCCTTCCAGGGCTGGCCGAGGGCCGCGGGCACGTCGCCGGGCCGGTGCTCCAGCACGTGCGCCCCGAGATCCCCCAGGAAGGCCTCGAAGTCGGTGGTCCTGGCCACGAAGTCCGTCTCGCAGGAGAGGGCCACCATCGAGCCGGAGCGCCCGTCGTCGGCGATGACGGCGGAGACCCGCCCCTCGCCGGTCGCGCGCCCGAGCCGCTTGTCCGCGGCCTTGAGGCCCGATTTGCGCAGGTGGTCGAAGGCGGCCTCGAAGTCCCCACCCGTGGCGGTGAGGGCCTTCTTGCAGTCCATCATTCCGGCGCCGGATTTCTCGCGCAGGTCGCGCACCAATTGGGCTGTGATCTCAGACATCTCGTTCTCGGGGGGGGGTCGTATTCAACTCGAACAGAGAGCCCTCGCGCCGAGCCCGGGCGCGAGGGCGCCCGGGCGCTCCAGCGCTCGTCGTTCGATCGGTCGGGGAGTCGCGCGGGCCGCCGCGCGGAACGCGTCAGGAGGCCGGCTCTTCGCCGCCGTCGGCGGCCACTTCGACCTTTGGCGTGGCCGACGGCCCCTCGGGGGCGGGCGGCGCGTCGGCCACGGCAGGCTTGAGCTCGGTGGTCGGCTCCGCATCCTTGCCGGCCGCGTCGCTCCCGGTCGCAGGGGCAGGCGACTCCGCGGGCGCTTGCGCGGTCGCAGGCGCTTCCGTGGTCGCAGGCGCTTCCGTGGTCGCAGGCGCTTCCTTGGTCGCAGGCGCTTCCGTGGTCGCAGATGCTTCCGTGGTCGCAGGTGCTTCCGTGGTGGCGGCGGACGCATCCGTGGTCGCGGGTGCTTCCGTGGTCGTCTTCTGCGGTCGTCGGAGCGGCTTGTTTCCGCGGGTCGGGCGCGGCTCGCCGGACGGCGTGGGATCTTCGTCCCGCTTCTGGGCGACGTCCACGATGGCGAGCTGGTCGCGGTGTTGCGCCGCGCCCTCCTCGACGGCGGAGATGAGCTGCTCGATCATGAGCCGCACCGACTTCAAGGCGTCGTCGTTGCCGGGGATGACGATGTCGACCGTGGCCGGATCGCAGTCCGTGTCGAGCACGCCGATGATCACGATGCCCATCTTCCGTGCTTCGCGCACGGCGTTCCCCTCGCGTGAGGGGTCGACGACGACCATCGCACCGGGCATCGAGGTCATCTCGCGGATGCCGCCCAGGTTGCGGGTGATCTTGCGCCGCTCGCGGCGGAGCCGGGCCAGCTCTTTCTTCGTGAGCTTCGACGACTCCGAGGCGGCCTCCTCGTCGAGCCGTTCCAGCTCCTCGAGGCGCTTCAGACGGCTGCGGATGATCGAGAAGTTGGTGAGCGTGCCGCCGATCCAGCGCTCGGTGACGATCGGCATGCCCGTGCGCTGGCCGGCGTCCTCGATGACGCCCTTGACCTGCCGCTTGGTACCCACCCAGAGGACCGCCTGGCCCTCCGAGGCGATGTGGAAGAGGAGGTTCTGAGCACGGATCGTGCCCCTGAGAGTCTCGCGCAGGTCGATGACGTGGATCTGGTTCCGGCGCCCGTGGATGTACGGGGCCATCTTCGGATTCCACCGCGACACGCGGCATCCGAAGTGCACGCCAGCTGCTATGAGTTCTTGTACTGTGAGCTTGGCCATGAAGAAAGGAAGGGGGAACGGTGGGCTGCCCTCCGGAGCCGCAGTGCCGGTCGACCAGGGGGTTACGGATCCCAGCTCACGTCCGGACGCCACGCCGAGGACTGCCCGACCACCGGCCTGAACGCAAACACGCTCCCGGCGGATGGCGCGGATCGCCGTTCCGGACGTCATCGACTACCCGAGCGGGCACGCGCGGATCCCGACGCAAATTGGGCCAGGAATTCTACTTTGGCCCGTGGGCATGTCAATCGCGGACAACCTCGAGGCCGGATGTGCGGTCGCCAGGCGCGAGCGGGGCGACCCGGATCGCGGCCGGACTCGCGGGGTATAATTGCAAGTTCGTGCGGCCCGCCGCCGGAACCCGGTGCTGGCCCCGGCCATCAGCCATGACGCCGCCCCCCCTCATCCTCGTCTGTGACCACCGCGGGGAGGGCCTCTCGGAGCGCCTCGGCCCCCTGGGCTCGGTGGGTTTCCGGCTCCTGTTCGCCACGACCCTGCGCCGAACCCGCGCGGCGATGGCGTCGGAGCTGCCCGACGTGGTGGTGATCGACCCACTTTCCCGCGGCGGCGTCGTGGAGCTGGAACAGCTCGACCGCCAGCCCAGCGAGCGCGCCGTGCCCGTCCTCGTCGTCGCGGATCCGGCCGACCCGCTGCCGGCCGTGAGCGCCAGCCGAGCCCTGGCGCACGCGCCGTGGGACCTCATCTATCGGGACGCGCCGCTCGAGGAGTACCTCATGCGCATCGAGCGTCTGCAGCGCCAGAAGCGGGCCCTCGTCGAGCTCGACGAGATGCGCTACCAGGCCGCCCACGACGACCGCACCCAGCTCCTCCGCCCGCACCCGTTCCAGGCGCGCCTGAAGGAGCACTTCTCCGCGGCGCAGCGGCACCGGCTCGACCTCGCCCTGCTCCTCGTCGACCTCGACGATTTCGGGCGCGTCAACAAGGAGTTCGACCACACCGTCGGCGACCGTGTCATCGCCCGCGTCGGCGCCGTGATTCGCGACACTCTGCGGGCCGAGGACGTCGGCGGCCGGCTCGGCGGCGACGAGTTCGCGGTCGTGCTCCCCTACACCCGCAAGGTCGACGCCGCGCGAGTGGTCAACCGCATCCGCGAACAGATCCGCGGCCTGTCGGGCGCCATCCCCGACGCGCCCGCGAGCGTGTCCGTCAGCGCGAGCCTCGGCTTCGAGACCTACGACGGAACGGACGTCGACTCCGTCGAGGGCCTGCGCCGCCACGCCGAAGTCGCGCTGCGCCGGGCAAAGGCCGCGGGCGGCGACCGGGGCCTCTACTATCGGAGCCTCGACGGTACGGAGTGATCGCCCATGGCCCCGCCCCTCCGTTCCTGCCTCTCCTTGCTCCCCTGCCTCTCCTGCCTGCCTGGCTCTTCCGGTCCGTCATGACGGACCGGAAGAGCCAGGCAGGCCGGAGAGCCCGGCAGGCCAGGAAAGGAGAGCGGGAACGGAGGGGAGGGGTGCGAGTCAGCGCACCAGGATCGGCCGCAGCCAGTCGGCGCGGTCCGACGCGAAGTGGTCGGTGGCGAACCCAACCTCGAGCACGAGCGAGCGCGCGCCCGTGAGATCGATCGGGGGTAGCGTCAGCGGCTCGTCGCCGCCGCGGACGATACCGCTCGCGAAGCGTTCCTCGCCATCGACGAGCACGCGGAAGACGACCGAGCCATGGAGCGAGCGCTCGAGCACCTGGTCATCGATGGCCGCCAGACAGCGCAGCTCCTTCCAATCGCCGTCGAGCGTCCACTCGAGCCGGCTCGGCGCGTGCACCCCGATCCCACGCGCCCATGTGCGGCCGCCGGCGCGCAGCGGACGCTTGCCGCCGACGGCGTGATCGACCTGGAACGGCCAGGCGTACCCCAGCGTGTCACCGAACGGCGAGACGGGCCCGGCGTCCGACGGCGGGAGCTCCGATAGAAAGCGGAACGACCCGTCATCGACCGCGATCTCGGCCACGATCTCCGCCGGCAGGAACAGCGCCGGGTTGCCACGCGTCGCGATTCGGCAGCCGTCGGCGGCGATGCCGAGCAGGTCGCCACGCAACCGACTCGGGCCGTACGGGCCGCGGAGATCGATGGCGACGGGAACGCGATCGGACGCGGCGCGATCCGCGCGCTCCACGTCGTCGAGGACTTCGACGAAGAGGGCCGCGACCTCGTCCCAGCCGTACAGCCTCTGGCCGAAGCGGCTCTCGAACCTCACGCCGTTCTCGGCGAACGACTGCACGAGCCCGTCGACGCGGTCGAGGCCCCGCCCGCGCCGGTGGTACAGGCGGTCACCCTGCTCGGGGCGGACGGGCGGCGCGCCCCCGTCGGCGAGGATGCGCCCGGGGAAGACGAGGCTCGCCATCTCCTCGACGGCGATGTCGATGACGGCCGCGCTCGCCACGCGCAGGCGCAACCGGTCGCCATCGCCCCCGGCCACGACGCCGGTGAGGGCATCGCCGTTGCCGAGGAGCACGCGGGCGATGTCGCGCTCCTCCGCCCCGAGCCCCGCCGGCTCCGGGAAACCGGCGAACCGCACGAACGCGGCCCCTTCGTCGCGCGGATCGGTGATCGAGAGGCCCGCGAGGGGGCGCTCGGTGACCTTCCCCGCGAGGTCCTCGAGCAGCAGACGCGGCTCCTCCGCAGCGGGTTGGAGCCACAGGGGGAGCGCCAGGGCGAGGCTCGCGCCGAGCGGGAGGAGGGTGGCACCGTGCATGGATCCTGGGTCGTGCTGGGGGTCGAGCTGGCGGGGGGACATCCTATGTACAACAACCCGCAAGTTCAGGTCCCCCTGCGAGCTGCCCGACGCCGCAGGGGGACCGGGACGCTCGAGTCGTGCCACCCGCCTGGAGGAGTCGCGCCGCAGCCCGCAGCGTGCCTGTCAGGTTGGCAGCCGAGACGCGCGCAGATTCCGCCTCCCTGCCAATAAGGCAGCGGCGGGCGACGGTAGGTGTGAGCCAAGTCATTCCAAGGCAATGGGTTGCGTTTCGAACCTGGGCGGCACCCTTCTTGCTTTTTGTGCCAACTTCAACGACCAGACCCGCTCGCCGGAGCCAGGCGGCTCCATCCCGTTTCCGAGACGGATCCCCCACGGGTCTCCCCATACGACTCTGCCCTGACACGAGGAACTGATTTCATGGCCAAACAGATGGTTTTCGAGACCGACGCGCGTGACGCAATCCAGCGCGGTGTCGAGAAGCTTGCGAAGGCGGTCACGACGACACTCGGCCCCCGCGGCCGCAACGCCGTGCTCGACAAGGGTTGGGGCGCCCCCACCGTTACGAAGGACGGTGTCACGGTCGCCGAGGAGATCCAGCTCCAGGATCCCTACGAGCAGATGGGCGCTCAGCTCGTGAAAGAGGTCGCGAGCAAGACCAGCGACGTCGCGGGCGACGGCACGACCACCGCGACGCTGCTCACCGAGAGCATCTTCACGAAGGGCCTGCGCGCCATCACAGCGGGCGCGGCGCCCGCGCGCCTCACGCGGGCTCTGAGTGACGGCTGCAAGGCCGTCGTCAAGGCGCTCGATAAGTCCGCGAAGCCCATCAAGGACAACTCCGAGATCCGCCAGATCGCCATGATCTCGGCCAATAACGACGCGGACGTCGGCAAGCTGATCGCGAGCGCGATGGCCAAGGTCGGCAAGGACGGCGTGATCACGGTCGAGGACGGCAAGACCCTCACCACGGACATCGACATCGTCGAGGGCATGCAGTTCGATCGCGGCTACCTCTCGCCCCACTTCGTCACCAACGCAAGCGCGATGGAGTGCGTGTTCGACAAGCCCCTGATCCTCGTGCACGAAGGGAAGATCTCGAACGTGCAGTCGATCCTGCCCCTCCTGGAGGCCGTCAAGGAGAACGGCGGTCAGCTCCTCATCATCGCGGAAGACGTCGAGAGCGAGGCGCTGGCGACGATCGTCGTCAACAAGTTGCGCGGCGTGCTCAAGTGCTGCGCGGTGAAGGCGCCCGGCTACGGCGATCGCCGCAAGCAGATGCTGATGGACATCGCGGCCATGACGGGCGCCAATCCGATCATGAAGGACCTGGGCATCGAGCTCGATCAGGTCAAGATCAAGGACCTCGGGACGGCCCGGCGCGTCGTCGTCGACAACGACAACACGACGATCGTCGACGGCAAGGGCGACCGCAAGCTCGTCGCAGCGCGGGTCAGCCAGATCCGCGCGGAGATCGACTCGACGACCTCCGACTACGACAGCGAGAAGCTCCAGGAGCGGCTCGCCAAGCTGACCGGCGGCATCGCCCAGATCAACGTGGGCGGCGCGACGGACGTCGAGGTCAAGGAGCGCAAGGCGCTGATCGAGGACGCGCTGCACGCGACCCGAGCAGCGGTCCAGGAGGGCGTCCTCGCGGGCGGCGGGTCGGCCCTGCTGCGCGCTCGCGACGTCCTCGCGAAGCTGCGGATCGAGGATGACAGCGAGTACAACATGGGTCTCGACATCCTGTTCGACTCACTGGCTAAACCGTGCGAGACGATCGCCGCGAACGCGGGCCACGACGGTCCGATCGTCGCGCACCGCATCCTCCGCGAGAAGAATCCGGCCTGGGGCTTCGACGCCATGACCGGCACCTACGGCGACATGATCGAGATGGGGATCATCGATCCCGCAAAGGTCACCAAGTCGGCACTCCAGAACGCGGTGAGCGTCGCCTCGCTGCTCCTCATGACCGATGCTCTCATCGCGAACAAGCCCGAGCCCAAGTCGTCGGCCAGCGGGCCCGGCGACGACATGGAAGGCATGGACGGCATGGGCGGCATGGGCGGCATGGGCGGCATGGGTGGCATGGGCGGCATGGGCGGCGGCATGGGCGGCATGGGTTTCTAACAGCCGCTTCCTCAGCCACACCGAGACCACACGAACAACAACCCCGACAAGAACGAAGAGAGACAAACGACAGCCATGGCCAAGCAAATCATGTTCGACGAAGCCGCTCGCCAGAAGATCAAGAGCGGTATCGAGAAACTCGCCCGGACCGTGCGGGTCACCCTCGGGCCCGCCGGCCGCAACGTCATCTTGCAAAAGTCGTTCGGCGCACCCCGCGTCACCAAGGACGGAGTCTCCGTCGCCAAGGAGATCGAGCTCGAGGACCCCTTCGAGAACATGGGCGCCAAGCTCGTGCTGGAGGTGGCGAACAAGACGAACGACGTCGCCGGCGACGGGACCACGACCGCGACGATCCTCGCCGCGGCGATCTTCAACGAGGGGCTGAAGTACGTCGCGACGGGCGTCAACACCATCGCTCTCCGCAACGGCATCGACAAGGCCGTCGCGGTCGCCACCGAGGCCATCGCGGGATCGGCGCGCAAGGTCAAGTCCCGCGCCGAGAAGGCGAGCGTGGCCGCGATCTCGGCCAACAACAACCCTGAGATCGGCGAACTGCTCGCGCAGGCCTTCGAGCGAGTCGGCGACGAGGGCGTCATCACGATCGAGGAGAACAAGGGCGTCGACACCGAGCTCGAGGTGGTCGAGGGCATGGAGTTCGACAAGGGCTACCTGTCGCCCTACTTCGCCACGGACCTCAGCAAGCTCATCTGCGAGTTCGAGAACCCCTACATCCTGATCTCGAACACCAAGATCGGCTCGGTGCGCGACTTCCTGCCGGTCCTGGAGCAGGTCGCGCAGTCCGGCCGCCCGCTCCTCGTCATCGCCGAGGACATCGAGGGCGAAGCCCTGGCGGCGCTCGTCATCAACCGACTGAAGGGCGTCCTGTCCGTCTGCGCCGTCAAAGCGCCGGGTTTCGGCGACCGACGCAAGGCCTACCTCGAGGACATCGCGGCCCTGACGGGCGGCACGGCGATCACCGACGAGCTCGGGATCCCGCTCGACAAGGTCACCACCGAGCACTTCGGCACGGCGGGCCGTGTGCGCGTGACCAAGGACACGTGCACGATCGTGAAGGGCGGCGGCCAGAAGAAGGCCATCGAACAGCGCTGCAGCCAGATCAAGGTGCAGATCGAGAACACGAAGTCGGACTACGACCGCGAGAAGCTTCAAGAGCGCCTCGCGAAGCTCTCGGGCGGAATCGCCGTGATCAAGGTCGGCGGAAAGTCGGAAGCGGAGATGAAGTCCACGAAGGACCTCGTCGAGGACGCGCTGAACGCCACGCGCGCTGCGGTCGAAGAGGGCATCGTCCCCGGCGGCGGTGTGGCGCTCCTGCGGGCGGCCGAGGCCGTGGCCGAGGCCAAGTTCAAGGGCGACGAGCGCTTCGGCGCGCTGATCATCGAGCACGCCCTCGAGGCTCCGGTCCGTCAGATCGCCGAGAACGCGGGCGAACAGGGCTCCGTGATCGCCGAGATGATCCGTGAGAAGGGCAAGACGTACGGCTTCGACGCGCTCGAGGGCAAGTACTGCGACATGTTCAAGGCGGGCATCATCGATCCCGCGAAGGTGGTGCGCACCGCTCTGCAGAACGCGGCTTCCGTCGCGGGCCTGCTCCTGACCACGAGCTCCCTCGTCACCGACCTGAAGCCGGACGACGCGAACGTCGAGGGCTCGATCGCCTAGCCGTCCGTTGAAGAACGCCCTGCCGCGACTCGGTACTCTCCGCCGCCGCTGCGTCGGACTCGTCGATCCGTGCTCGACGGCCCTACGGGGCCGCCCGCGCCGTCTCGACGTTGCCCTCCTCGCTGCATCGACGAAGGTGCTCTCGCCTGGCTACGGCCCTTCATCAACGGACGGCTAGAAGCCATCTCGAAGCTCGCGCGAGTGGCGAAGGAGCTCGGCGCCTCTTCGCCACTCGATCACATACAGGACACGCTCGATCCGGCCTTCATGAGCGAGAAGCGCGACTACTACGAGATCCTCGGCGTCAGACGCGACGCGAACACGAACGAGATCAAACGCTCGTATCGCAAGCTCGCCCTCAAGTTCCATCCAGATCAGAACCAGGGCGACTCGGGCGCCGAGATCAAGTTCAAGGAGGCTGCGGAAGCCTACGACGTCCTCGGCGACGAGCAGAAACGTAGCCGGTACGACCGCCACGGCCACGCCGCATTCGCGGCGGGGGGCCAGGCCGGACCGAGCTTCAGCAACATCGAGGACATCTTCTCCGCCTTCGGAGACATCTTCGGCGGCGGCGGAATGTTCGGCGGCGGGCGCCGCCGAGCCGGCCCGCGCAAGGGTCGCGACCTCAAGATCGTCGTGGACCTCACGCTCGAGGAGATCGACTCGGGCGTGGAGAAGACGGTCGCCCTGAAGCGCGTCGAGCACTGCGACACCTGCGCGGGCTCCGGCATGAAGCCGGGCACGAGCAGGAAGACCTGCGCGACATGCGGCGGTCGAGGCCAGGTGGCGCGCAACGCCGGGTTCTTCACGATGGCCAGCACCTGCCCTGCCTGCCGGGGCGCCGGTGAGACCCTCGAGTCTGCGTGCGGCGACTGCGGCGGCGAGGGCGGTACCACGCGGCGCAGCGAAATTGCGATTCAGATTCCCGCGGGCATCGAGGAGGAGATGCGACTGCGCGTTGCAGGCGAAGGCGACGCGGGTCCGCTCGGCGCGCCGCGGGGTGACCTGTACTGCCTCATTCGCGAGAAGGAGCACAACATATTCCAACGGAGCGGCCCGGACGTGATCCTGGAGGTCCCGTTCTCTTTCCCTCAGCTCGCCATGGGCGACAAGGTCGAGATCCCAACATTGCGAGGCAAGGTCGAGATGGCCGTCCCCACCGGTACGCAGAGCGGCAAGGTCTTCCGCCTCCGCGGCCAGGGCCTGCCCCGCGTCGAGGGCCACGGACGCGGCGACCAACTCGTCCGCGTGTTCGTGGAAGTCCCGCAGAAGCTGACCGACCGGCAGGAGGAGCTCCTGCGCGAGTTTGACGATCTAGAGCACGAGAAGAGCGGCGAGCTGTCGTTCTTCGAACGAATCGCGAACTATTTCAGCAGTTGAACCCATGTCCAAGAAGACGAAACCGCACGAAGACGAAGAGCTCGCGGAGACCGGGGGATTCGAGGATCTTCCCGCCGGGTCGGGCGCACAGGACGAGAGCGAGCTCCCCACGCAGGCGGACGAGACCGCGCTCGAGCGCGCCGAGCGCGAGCGCGACGAGTACTTGAGCAACTGGCAGCGCGCTCAGGCGGACTACCAGAATCTGAGGCGCCGCACTGCCCAGGACATCGAAGCGGCCATCCGGCACGCCGGCCAGGGGCTGCTCGACGACTTCCTGCTCGTCCTCGACAACCTCGACATGGCGCTCTCGACGCCCTGCACGACCGACGAGGCGCAGAACCTCCTGATCGGGGTGAGGATGACCCACGACCAGATGCTGAAGGCCTTCGAGCAGAACGCGGTCACGCCGATACCGACGGACGGAGTATTCGATCCCACGGTCCATCAGGCAGTCGCGACGATCGCGACCGACGAATACGAGCCCGGGACGATCCTGGAAGTCGTGCGTTCGGGCTGGACCCACATGGGCAACGTCCTCCGCCATGCCCACGTGAAGGTGGCCGCCAGCCTCCAGGATTCGGACGCACCGGCCGAAGAGAGCGGGGACGAGGAAGCCTCCTGATGCCGACCTACGACTACCGCTGCAAGGCGTGCAGCCATGAGCTCGAGATTTTCCACTCGATGTCCCAGGCCCCCAAGCGCAAGTGCCCGGAGTGCGGCGCCCTGAAGCTGGAGCGCCAGATCGGCATGGGCGGCGGCATCCTGTTCAAGGGCGGCGGATTCTACGAGACCGACTATCGCTCGCACTCCTACAAGCAGGGCGCCGAGGCGGAGAAGAAGGCGACCGAGAAGGGGTCGGCTGACGGGTCGTCCGACAAGAAGACCAAGACCGAGGCGAAGAAGCCGGAAGCGAAGAAGAAGTCGGCGGACTAGAGCAACAGCTCCTCCACCAACTCGGCGATCGCATCTGTGTCGTGGTGGCCGATGACCCGGTCCGCGATGCGCACGACTTCTTCCATCGAGTTCTCCATCGCCACGGCGAGCCCCGCGCGCTCCAGCATCGGCACGTCGTTCGTCGCATCCCCCACCGCGACGACGCGCTCCTGCGGGATGCCGTAGGTCTCCTCGAGCACGCGCAGCGCCTCGCCCTTTCCGCGGCAAGGTGGGTGCACGTCGACTGCGTGCATCTGGCTCTCGCGGTGCATCGGCAGCATGGAGAGCGGGAAGTGCGTGAGGTACATCGGCTGTCTCACGAACTCCTCGACCTCGCGCGCGTACTGCGCCGAGTGCTCGTACTCACCCGACAGGAATGTGATGCGGATCGCATTGTCGACCGCCAACGCATCGCGCGGCACGAACTCCAGCCCGTGCAGCCCTTCCAGCGACCTGCGCTCCACCTCGGTCCGCGGTTCGAGCGCGAGCTTCCGGTGGCCCTGCATGATGATCGTCAGGTGGTCCTTGTGCTCTCCGAAGGCGAGCACGCGCGCGCGGGTCCGGTTGGAGAGCGTGCGTTCCTCGAGCAGGCACTCTCGCACGGGGCAGTACACCGCGGCGCCGTTGAAGACGACGGCCCGTGAGTCGAGCTGGAGCTCCGCCAGGATCGGCAGCGTCGCGACCTTGGAGCGCCCGGTCGCGACCATGACGCGCACCCCGCTGTCGCGCGCGGCGTGCAGCGCCGCGAGGTTCTTGGGACGGATCCGGCTGCGACCGTCGAGCAAGGTGCCGTCGAGATCGAGCAGGATGGCGTCGTAGGAGCGCGCTTGCATACGGGAGAATTCTAACGACCGCCCCGCCCGCGCGAGAGGCCGTCACGGCACGATGAACGTCACCTGGGCGGTCTCGAGGGCCGCGACCTCGACCGCCTGCGTCCCCAAGTCGATCCGCACACCGCCATTCTTGCGAAAGGCACTCACCAGCCAGCGACCAGGGAGGATCGCCGACAGGGTCCGGCGCGTGCCGGAGGGGATCCCCGTCGAATGCGACGTACTGGACTCGCCCGCGGAGACGACTTGGACAGCCTGGATGTGCACATACCCTTGCGCGCCGCCGGGGCCCCTGGAGAGTACGACCTCGATCCGCCCGGCGGGGTCGAGCTCGAAGTCGACGCCGCGGAGGATCTCGTCCGGCTCGAGCACGAGGCCGCGACGCCGGTCGCCGACGTGGAACGCGGAGCTCACGGACACGTTCAAGGGCACTCCCGTCGTCACTCCCCGGAGACTGTAGCGCCCGGTGGCGTCCGTGCGCTTCCGCCGCCGGCGCTGCGACTGGAAGTCCGTGCGCATCTCCCCGGTGTCGCTCTCATACATCGTGGCGCCGTCGGGCATGATGATGTTCACGAGACCCCGCTCCGCGCCTCGCACGCGCA
Source organism: Planctomycetota bacterium (assembly GCA_004357655.1). Classification (GTDB taxonomy): domain Bacteria; phylum Planctomycetota; class UBA1135; order UBA1135; genus N075bin59. Next base: position 25,067 of record SMVQ01000172.1, on the reverse strand, counting down.
CTTCGACGCCGCGCAAGGGCCGGCCATCCGAATCCCTGACGCGACCTTCGATGAGAGCGACGGGGAGAGCGATAACGAGCTCGGTGCCGTCCGGTCGGATGGTGACCTCGAGCGAGTGCGGCATCTCGCGCTCGGGGTGGTCGAGGACGATCGTGTACTCGCCGCTCTTCACGTCGCGGAACTCGAACCGGCCGCCGTATCCGGTGAGCGCCGAGTAGCGGCTGCCGGCGGCGCCGCCCATCACGAAGTACTGCCGGCGCTGGGTCGCTGCCTTGGCTCGCAACCGGAGGCTGGCCCCTGCGAGCGGCGTCCCCCCCTCGGTGACGACGCCCGTGAGTCGACCGCGCGGCTCGGTCGTGAGGGTGACGTGCACGGTGGCGCCTTCGACGAGCGACGCGCGCGCCCAACTCTCAGCGTCCTCGGCCTTGCCGCCGAAGAAGATCATGCCCTGGATCTCGTCCCGGATCCGGAACTCGTGGTCGCCGGGCACCAGGGTCGCGATGCGCACGATCCCATCCTCGTCGGTCATGGACTCGCCCTCGCCGGCCATGAGGATCGTGTCCCGCTGGTCGCCCGGTCGCCGCTGCATCTCGCGGTGCTCGACCGACACGCCGGAGACCGGTCTCCCGTCCGTGTCCACCACGGTCACGACAGCCGTTCCGCCCCGCGCGAGCCGCACGGTCTGCTCGTGATCGTCAGCACCCGTGACCAGGACCGTACCGGGTTCGCTCGCCACGAATCCGGCCGCCGAGACGACGAGGCTGCACTCCTCGCCGGGCAGGGCGGCGAGCACCGCAGTGCCGGTCTCGTCCGTGCGGCCGAAGACGACGCGCGTGTTCCCCGTGGGCTGCGCGTCGGCAGCGCGGAGGTACCAGGCATAGGAGCCGCTCTCCCCCACCTTCGCCATGAAGACCCGCGCGTCCGCCACGGGCGCCTCCGTGGCGGCGTCGACGACGTGGACGAGCACGCGCGGCGCGGGCTCGAGTGCGAGGGTGCCGAGGTCCAGCTCCTCGCCGTTCGCGAGCGCGATGTCCTTGCGCTCGTATTGCCCGTGACCCGCGGCGCGGATGCGGAGCGTCACCGTGGATCCGGGCGCCCCGGGACGCAGGTCCGCGAATCGCACGCGCCCATCGGGGTGCTCGCGCAGGGCCTCGCCGTCGTCGTCGCGCAACGCTCCCGGACGACTGCCCGCGCCGGCCCAGACCTCGAAGTCCTCGAGGGGTGCGCGCGTCGAGGCGTCGAGGACCTGGAACACGAGCGCCGCCTGCGGGGCGTACACGAGCTCGACGCCGCCGGTCCCCGGCCACGCGACGGCGGCTTCGACGCCGCTGGAGCGCTTCCACCGCTCGCGCACGGCATCCCGTTCCCAGACGGTGAGCTTGTAGGCCGTGCGCGCCGCCAGCCCGCCGAGCGCGAACGCGCCCGACGCATCGAACGATGCGATCCTGACGCGCGGATGAACGTCCTCGGACGGCTCCGCGTGCTCCGGGGCGGCATCGAGGATGCCGGTCTGCCGCTCGGACTCCGCCGCCTTCATCCGCGCTTCGACGCGCAGCCGTGCGAGCATCTCCGCCGGCGCGCCGCGCAGCGTGCCGCCAATCACCGCACCGGGCTCCACGACGAACACGAGGCCCGCCTGGCGCTCGCCCGCCACCTCGGCCCGGCCGCTCTCCTCGCGCACGCGGTATCCGGTCGCATCGATGAGGATCCGCCAGGGTCCAGCGGGGAGCTCGTCGACGAGGAACCGACCCTCCGCGTCCGTCGCCCCCAGCGGGATTCCCCGCCCGGGTAGGGTCACCGTCATGCCGCCGAGCCCGCGCTCGACGACCTGGAGCAGCCGCGCGCCCGCGACGGGCTCGCCCATGAGGTCGACCACGCGGCCGGCGAGCACGACGCCCGGCCGCAGGGCGAGGTCGCCGAGGTCGTGCGGCAGATCGACGGGCAACCGCCCCCGCTCCTCGTGGAGCGGCTCGTGACCGGCCGCGCGGACCGCGAGGCGCAAGGGACCGGGTGCGAGTCCCTCCCTGAAGGCGAAGCGTCCATCGGCGCCGGTCGACACCTCCACCGCCGCGCCGTGTCGCCGGGCGGCGGCGTCCGGCTCGATGTCGAGCGGCACGGCGAACCAGGAGAACCCCGTCGCCGCAAACACGCGCGCGCCCTCGAGCGGCGCTCCGTCCGCGCCCATGACGCGACCGGTGAGGATCGGCGGCAGCTCGCCCTGCTCTCCCAACCCGTTGGCGTCCGACGCCGCCAGGCCCTCGAGCGCGAGGAGCTCCGCGCCGGAGTCCTCCGCGCGCGCATCCGCGCGGCCGCGGTCGTCGAGCTCGCCGGCCTCGAGCGCGACGGCGTCACGCTCGTGTGCGAAGACCTCCGCGCCCTCGGCGCCCGCGAGCTCCACGCCCGTGCTCGAGAGGACGCGCCAGAGCCCGAAGAGACCGCCGGCGATGACTACGAGGACGAGGACGAGCAGAAGTGATCGCATGCTTGCCGCTTCCCGCTGCGCCACGGTGGCGCGGCGTCGATCTCCAGTAGAACGCTCCTGGCCGTCCTTGACGAGGAGTCGCCCCTCCGGAACCGCGAAGTCTGCGCGTCCACCCGGGCTGTCCCCGTGTCAGGGCAGCGCGAACCGTGCCGTCACGCCCTCGCCGGGCAGCACCTCGATCGTCTGCATCGGCGAGTCCGGATCGGCTCCGCCCGGTCCCATCTTCGACACCGTCACCTCCCACGGCCCGGCGCGCAGGCCGGAGAGGCGTCCCTTGCCCGCCGTCTGGATGAAGGTCACCTTGGGCTCGACGGGGGTCTCGGAATCACCCGCGAAGCGGGCGCGCACGAGCAGGTTGTTCGCCGGCGACCCGTCGGCCTGCACGGTCTCGACGTCGATCCAGCCGGCGATGCGAGCTTCGACGTCGACGCCCGACCGCAGCTCGCCGGGCCCCACGTGGAAAGTGGCCGAGCGCGTGGGCTCGTAGTCGCCGCCGCGCGCCTCCACGACGAGGTCGGCGTCGGGCGTGACACCGCGCAGCTCGTACCGGCCGTCCTCGTCCGTGGTGACGCTCGCGTCGCCGCCGAAGCCTCCGGTCGAGATCATGGCGTCGCCGTCGTCACCGTCGCTCGTGATCGCGATCATGACGCGCATCGCCTGCGGTCCCGAGGCACCGGCCGGCTTCGCGGTGACCTTCATCCCCGCGAGCGGCTCGCCCGCCTCGTTGAGCACCCGCCCCGTGACGATCGACACGGGGAGATCGATGTCGCGCTTGTTGTCCCCTGCGCGAACATCGATGGGGAACTCCATCGGCATCGCCCGTGATTCATGGGTGACCTCGATCCGGTACTCGTCGGACTTCAGGTCCTCGAACTCGTAGCGCCCGGACCCGTCGCTGCGCGTCGACGTCTCGGTGCCCATGATCGCCGCAAAGTCCGGCCCCATGGACTTCTCCTTGGGCAGGAGCCGCACCTTCGCGTTCGCGAGCGGTGCGCCCGCCTCCGTAACGGTGCCGTACAGCGCTCCCCGCGGAACCGCAACCAGCACGACTTCGGAGATCGCATCTTCCATGACCGTGACCTCGGTCCACCCGCCGCCGTCATCGCCACCCATGCCTATGATGCGCAGGACCATGCCGCCCTGCTGCGCGGGGTTCTGCTCCACGAGCCGGAACGAGTGCAGGCCCGGCTCCAGATTCTCGAACATGACGCCGCCCTCGGAGTCCGTCCTGAGCTTGTTCTTACTGCTTGTGTCGTAGAAGACCGTCGACGTGCCGGGCGCGGTCGGCGCCCGGCGCTCGATCGTCGCACCGACGAGCGGCTCGCCCGCCGCATCGAGCGCGCGCGCCATGACGCGCCCACCCCTGAAGAGTCGCGCCTCGTAGTCGAAGTCACCGAGCGCGGGCAGGGCGATGGGCTCGCTCCTCATCGGCGCGTGCTCGTCGGCCCGCACGCTGATCGTGCACTTCTCCCCGGGGAAGCTCGAGAGGATGCAAACGCCGTTCTCGTCGGTCCGGCCCGTCTGCGTCGCGGCGTCCCCGTCGAGCGTGATCGGCCCGTCCCCACCCCCATCCGGACCGCCCCCGAAGGAGAAGCTCCGGCGCACCTCCATCCGGCCGGGGGTCGGCTCGCGCCACTTCGCGAGGGTCACACGCGCGCCGGCGAGCGGCAGCCCCGAGGTGTCCGAACGCGCGACGACGCGCACGACCGGGATGCGGCGCATGCGAATCACGCCCAGGTCGAGGTCCTGGTCCGCGGCGATGACGATCCCATCCCGGGTGTTGTCCTCGTACCCGACGGCGGTGATCGCGAGCGAGAGCTTGTCGTTGCCCTCGGGGGGCCGCAGGCCCTCGAAGCGTGCGCGCCCGTCGGGGTGCTGCGCGATCGCCTTGCCCTCGTCGTCCGCGAGCGTCCGCCGCCACGCGAACCCGGCCTCCGCACGGTACTCGATCAGCGGTGCGCCGGTCTGGTCGTCGACCACCTGGAAGGCGATCGAGGCCCCGCGGCTGTACCGGAGCTCGACGCCGATGTCGCCCGCGGTCGCGGGGATGGACGAGCTGCGCGAAGCGCCGCCGAAGAGGTCGTCGGACGGGATGCGCGCGCGCAGGCGGTAGCTCTTGCCGCCCTCCAGCCCGCGGATCCGGAAGCGACCGTCGCGCTCGACCTGCGCCACGCGCCCGGACCCGCCGATGAGGAGCGTGCCCTCCATCGTCGCTGCTCGGGCGCGAACGACGAGCGCGCCGAGCTCATCCGCGGGCGCGCCCACGACGCGCCCTTCGATCTCGAAGCCGTCCTCGAGCATGATCTCGATCCCCGCGACCTGTTCGTTCGCCAGCTCGGTGCGCCCCTCCGCACGTCCGACGGGGTGCGTCTCCGAGTAGGCGAGGAGCGTCCAGGGCCCGATCGCCTGCGTGTCGACCTCGAACCGTCCGTCCGCGCCGGTCGTCGCGAGCAGGTCGCCCGAGACCCGCTCGAGCAGGACCACGAAGCCACTGTCCTGGGCCATCGGACTCCGGAGCTCGGCGCCGGCGACCGGCCGGCCGAGTCGATCGCTCACCCGGCCCGAGAGCACGACGCCCCGCTCGAGGTGGAGGTCGCCGACGTCTTCCTGGGAGTCCGCGACGGCGGTGACGCGGTGCGAGAGCGGCGCGAAGCCCGAGGCCGTGACCACGAGTCGCAGGTCACCGGGTTCCGGGAGCGCGAGCTCGAACCGGCCGCCGTCGTCGGTGCGGGTCGACGGATCGTCGTCACGGGCGGCGAGCAGAGCGAATCCGGAGCGCCGGCCGGAGACCTCCGCGCCGGACACCGCACGGCCCTGGTCGTCCAGGACGCGGCCCGTGACGGTCGCTCCCCCGCGGACCTTCGCGCGCGGCGTCACCGCGACGGGCGCGGTGTCGACCGCCTCTCGTGCGGGCGCTGCATCCAGGCCTTCGGGCGCCGCGAGCTCGACGGACGCGGCGGACTCGGCCTCGGCCGGTGCGCGGGTAGCCACGGCGCCGAGATCCCCGGGGAGGGCCTCCTCGGAGTCTCCGAGCAACCAGACTCCACCGACAACGGCGAGGAGCACGACGACAGACAGGAGGGCAAGCGACCGCATTGGGGTCTCCTCGTAGGGGTGCGCGGGTCAGGGACGCCCCGGGTACGGATCCCGAGCGTCCAAAGTTTGTATCGAAATCGCCAATCTCGTGGTAACGAAGCCGGGACGAGACGCGTCGAGGAGGAATGCTATGCTGCTCCAGGGCCCAGGGGGATGGGCCGGGACAGGGTGCCCCGCTGCTTCCTGGACCGTCGCTCTCGACGCCCGCACGTCGGCCGACCCGCGCACGCACGCACATAGATCCCATCCGAGATCAGTCCTATGCAAGCCACAGCTCGTCTCCTCGCCGCCGCCGCCCTCCTCGCGCTGTTCCCCGTCCTCGCGGAGGGCCAGGCTCCGAAGCCCGGCACTTACTACGTGGACAGTACCGACATCGGCTTCAAGGTGAAGGTGCCGAAGGGCTGGGAGTACATCCCGCCCGAGCCCAGCGAGATCGACCGCATCGGCGTCTACGTGCCCGACGGCCCCATGAAGTTCGTGTCCCTCGGCGGGAACGGGAACATGAACATCTACTGCTGGCTCCTCAAGTTCGATCGACGTGGGCAGAGCGCGGAGACGGACGCGGACAGCGAGAAGAAAGACCGTGGCAGCGGGAAGAAGTGGAAGGCCGCCGCCGACATCGCCGAGTTCATCTCCCGTACGCCCCGCGCCGGGAGTCAGTTCGAGCTCGTCGAGGAGAAGGTGTTCAAGGGGGTGAAGGTCCCCGCCACGGAGTACATCTTCGAAGGCAAGAGCACCGGCGTCTTCACGTCGGGCAAGGCCGGGCTGCCCGTCTACATCTGGGCCGTCGTCTATGAGATGGGCCCCGATCTGGAGGTCGGACTCGTCTTCAACGCGCCCGCTGCGAAAAAGAAGTGGGCAAAGTGGAAGAAACCGCTTCGGAGCATGGCCAAGTCCTTCAAGAGGGTCGAGGTCGAGCGCGTCGTGGTCGAGGTGGATGAGAGCATGAGCGGCATGCGCGCCGCGAAGTACGCGGAGCTCCAGGACCAGATCTCGCGCATGCCGGGCTGGGCGCTCTACTACACCCCCAACTACTTCATCATCTCGGCGAACTCGGACAGGAAGTTCATGCAGAACATCCAGGAACGCCTCGAGGCGATCCGCGCGGTGTACGAGGCGGAGTACCCGATCGAGAAGGCGCTCGAAGCCAGACGCGCCAAGGAGCGACGCGAGGCCGAGCAGGCCAAGCGGAGAAAGAGGAAGAAGAAGGATAAAGACGGAGCGGACGAGGAACCGGACGCGAAGAGTGGCGACGGAGAGGACGATGCGAACGGTGATGATGAACATACGGTCGCAATGCGCGCCGACCCCATGGAGCGGTCGCGCACCAGCATCGTGCGCGTGTGCGAGAACCGCGACCAGTACCACTCCTATGGCGGCCCGGGCGGCTCCGCCGGCTTTTGGAACTCGGACACGGAGGAGCTCGTCATCTACGACGACAAGGAGATCGGCGGGCGCGAGAACACGTGGCTCGTCCTGAACCACGAGGCGTTCCACCAGTACATCTTCTACTTCTACGGCAACATCGCCCCGCACAGTTGGTACAACGAAGGCACGGGCGACTTCTATTCAGGCTACAAGCTCAAGCACAACAAGTTCGACCTGAAGCCCGCCGCGTGGCGGCAGCGGACCGCCCAGGTCAACATCCGCGCGGGGAAGTACGCTCCGCTCAAGGATCTCGTGCGCTGGAAGAAGAGCGAATACTACGGCAACAACGACCTGAAGCTCGGCCAAGGCGCGAACTACGCCCAGGGCTGGGCGCTCGTCTACTTCCTGCGGACGGGCAAGGCCAACCGGGCCCGGGGCTGGCAGGACTCCTGGGGCAATATCCTCGACGTGTACCTCGACACGATCGTCGAGACCGGGGATCTGGAGGAGGCCGTCGACGAGGCCTTCGACGGCGTCGACTGGGAGGCCTTCGAGGAGGCCTGGAAGAACTACACGCTCAAAGGCTAGCCGGGACCATTCATGAACTCGTGCTCAGAACGTTGCCAATTGGCGCCCGCGGACCCGAGCCCCCGGTGGCCAGCCATGCCCCGCGCGCATCCGCTCGCGCTCGCATGCCTGCTCGTCCTGGCACCCAACCTCCGCGCTGATCGTGTCGTCACCGAAGACGGCCGCGTCCTCGAAGTGCTGAAGGCACGCGAGAAAGACGGCGGCTACCTCTTCGAATTCGAGCACGGAACGATCTTTCTGCCGACCAAGGCGGGTGTGAAGGCGGTCGAGGTCGAGGGCGACATGTCCGACTACGTGCCTGAGAACGACGACGAGCGGAAGAAGCTCGAGCAGGGGTACGTGCGGTACAGGGGCAAGTGGATCTCGAAGGTCGGCTACCTGAACAAGAAGCGCAAGGAGCACGAGCGGAGCAAGGCGCAGGCTGACGAGATGGCCGTCTACTCCAGGTGGCTGTACCGGCTGAAGACGGAGACGAAGCACTTCTTCATCGAGACGAACACGTCCCCGGAGCTGCTCGAGTATTACGCCGAATTGTTCGAGGCATACTACAAGCTCATGGACAAGCGCGTGGGCATCAAGCCGACGCCGACCATGCGGCGGACGAAGATGACGGTGAACATCTACAAGAACCGCCCGGAGTTCACGAAGATGACGCGCAAGTCGCCGGGCGTCGCAGGCTTCTTCCATCCCGGGGAGCAGACCCTGAACTTCTTCCACGACTACGTGGATCCGACGACGAGCGACTGGGTGGCCCTGCACGAGTGCACGCACCTGCTCACCTACCTCATCGATCAGCAGTTCCGGCCCCAGATATGGATCAACGAAGCGGTCGCGGACTACTTCGGCAGCGCCACGATCGAGCGGGACCGGCGCGGCAAGCTCGTGATCACACCCGGCAAGCTCCAGATCGATCGGGTGCTCACGGTGCAGCAAGCCCTGCAGAAGGGGGAGGCCGTCCGGCTCGGCGACCTCTTCGAGCTCGAGCGGCGTAAGTTCCACTCCTTCGAGTACGCCCACGCGTGGTCGTTCGTCTATTTCCTGAACAACTACAAGGACGGCAAGTACGCCAAGGGCTTCGCCAAGTTCTTCCGCGACCTGTACACGACCGCGAAGGGCGTCCCCTACGAGACCATTCCGTCCTACGGGCTCTCAGGCGTCGGCAAGGTCGTGAAGCCCGAGGACATCAAGGCGCTCCTGCTGAAACGGATCGGAGAACGGGACGTCCAGAAGCTCGAGCGCCAGTGGCACGACTTCATCGCGGAGATCCCGGTCGACGCGCCCGAGGCGCGCCTGAAGCGCGGCCTGCGCGCCGTGGCGCAGTGGAAATTCGGGGCCGCTCTGCCCGATCTCGAGGCGGCGATCGAGGGCGGCGTCGAGGACGCGCGCGCTTACTGGGCCCGGGCCCGGGCGATCACCTTCAAGGGTCATATCGTCCACTTCGACGAGGACGGCGAGGAGCTCCCCGACGAGACCCCCGAGACGGAGGGCGGCAAGGAGCTGAGCTCCGAGGAGCGGCAGGAGCAGGCCCTCGCCGATATCCGGCGGGCCATTGAGTTAGACCCCTTGAACGCCCGATACCGAAGAGACCTCTCCTTCTACCTCGTCGCCGACCCGGACCTCGCGAAGTCGTTCATCGAGAACGAGACCACGAAGGAATCGATCGAGCACGGCGAGGCGAAGGAGCAGGCCGGGCTCGCGATGGAGCTCGACCCCAAGATCGCCAGCTACCGGACCTGGTACGAATCCTTCAAGTGAGCTCCCCGCTATCCTTGTTCCCTCCGCGGCCCCTCGCGTTGCTCCTCTGTCTCGCGAGCGCGGGTTGCGTCGGGAACCGCGCCGTCGTCGATCCGGTGCTCCAGATCACCACGCCGGGCGGGTCGGAGCTCGGCGTCTCGACCGAGTTCGGGGTCGTGTTCCTCGGCCGCACGGCGCGCTCGGGGGCCATCGAGATCACCGCGTGGTTCGGCGACGGCCCGAGCATCGAACCGACGGTGATCGAGCCCCTGGGCGGCGGCCTCTACACGGCCGAGACCGAGATTCGCCTGCCGAGCGTCCCGATGACGTTCTTTCAGCCGCACGAAGGCGAGATCCTCATCATCGTCGGCCGCACGGAGGAAGGCCCGTGGGAGGAGCACGTCGAGGTCCTCACGGATCCACGCGTGTACGGCATCCTCCTCGAAGTCCCCCTGCAGATTCGCGCGCGACCCGATCAGATCGGCGCGGCCGTGTTCTCGGAGCGCGAGGGCGATCGGCGCCTGCTCGGTCTGGTCTCGGGACTCCTGACGATCGAGACCGCCGACGGCGCACGCCAGTTTTTGACGGTCATGGGCCCCGAGGACCTGTGGCGGCTCGTGACGCACCGCCGCGACCGCCATCGGTACAAGGCCTGGGTGTATCGGGACGACGTGATGTAGGGGCCTCGCGGGTCCGCCCGCGAGGCCCCTACGCCACGCCGTGCAGGCGGGGCCGGCGGCATAGCCGCCGCAGCGCCGCAGGCGCATCTCGCGCCCGGCGCGAATTCATCGGCCCGTAGGGCCGGCCTGCTCTCGTGGAGCGCCCCCGGTCGATTTCAGGCACGGTCCCGGCACCATTGTCCTGAGGAGAGGACGGCCCTACGGGCCGATGAATTCGCGCCAAGCGCGAGATGCGCCTGCGGCGCGATACGGCGGCTACGCCGCCGGCCCCGCCTGCACGGCGTGGCGTAGGGGCCTCGCGGGAGGACCCACGAGTCCCCTACCTCCTCCAAAAACTAGGCACGAACAACGCGACCACGGCGTAGAACTCGAGCCGCCCGAGGACCATGAACACGGTGAGGAGCAGCTTCCCGAGGTCGGGGAGCTCGGCGAAGTTCATCGCCGGCCCCACCTTGGCGAGGCCTGGTCCGATGTTGTTCAGCGTCGCGAGCACGGCTGTCGAGGACGTCGCGAGGTCGTATCCGTAGCCCGACAAGAAGAGCGTCCCGCCGAGGAACACGAAGATCCACAGGGCGAAGTAGCTCGTGACGGAGGCCACGATGCCCTCGTCGAGCGTCTGGCCGTCCATCCGCACGGCATGGATCGCGCGCGGCCGCACGAAGCGCCTGACGCCGTTCAGTGCCGCCTTGGCGACGATGAGGATGCGCACGACCTTCATCCCGCCGCCCGTGGAGCCGGCGCACGCGCCGATGACCGCGATCAACATGAGCAGTACGCGGCACACCTGGGGCCAACGGTCGAAGTCCGCCGTGCCGTAGCCCGTGCTTGTCTCGAGGCAGACGACCTGGAAGACGCTGTCGCGCATCGCCTGCCAGAAGTGACGGTAGTCGGGGAGCCCCGAGCCCACGTCCCCGTTGCTGCCGCCCCAGAACCAGAGCACACACGCGATGAACACGGTCGAACCGAAGATGATGCCCGCGTAGGCGCGCGCCTCGGCCGAGCCGATGAACCGCCGCCAGGCGGGTCGCGGCCCGACGCGCAGAAGGACGTCGTAGATCGCGAAGTTGATCCCGGACACGAACATGAAGACGGTGATGATCATCTCGATCTGCACCGATTGGAAGTACGCGATGCTCTCGGAGTGGTTCGAGAACCCGCCCGTCGCGATCGTGCCGAAAGTGTGGATCACGGAGTCAAAGACCGTCATCCCCGCCAAGTAGAGCAGCACGAATTCGATCACGCTGATCCCCACGTAGATTCGCATCAGCGCCAGCGCGCTGTCGCGCACTCGTTGACGCCCCGCTTCACGCGCGATCCCCGGCACCTCCGACCTGAACAGACTGCGCCCGCCCGTCGGGAAGATCACCACGAAGACCATGACGATCCCGAACCCGCCCAGCCAATGGGTGAAGGAGCGCCAGAACGCGATACTCATCGGGAGCGCGTCGATGCCCTCCGGCGAGAGGACGGTGGAGCCCGTCGTCGTCAACCCCGACACGGACTCGAAGAGCGCGTCGACGAAGGAGCTGAACGTCCCCGTGAACATGTACGGCAGGGCCCCAGCGACACCGCCCACGAGCCAGGAGAGGCCGACGACGGCGAGCCCCTCGCGCCGAAAGTAGTCCGGCCGGCCATGGACCGCTTTGGTGGAGCTTCGGTTCCACCAGGCGAGGAAGCCACCGACCGCGGCGGAGAGTGCCGCGGACAGGACGCAGGCCCAGAACTCGCGTACTTCGTCATAGATCAGCGCGACGAGCGCGGGGACGAGGAGAAAGCCCGCGATCAGGAGCAGCACGATGCCGAGCATCCGGACTACGGCGCGCAGGTTCATGACGGCTGAAGGCCGGGTGCCCTTCTACTTCCCTTTGAAGATGTGCTCCACCTGCTCGAGGTTCTCGGGCAAGGTGAAGACGATCACTTGATCGCCCGCGGCGACCGGCGTGTCCCCGTTCGGGATGATCACCTGCTCCTTGCGCACGATCGCGCCGAGCACAGCTCCCCGGGGCAGCCCGAGGTTCTTCACCTTGATCTCCTTGCCCTCCTTGAATCCCACATGGAGCTCGAGGACTTCCGCGCGACCGTCGCCGATGACCGAGATCGCCGCGACCGACCCCGAGTGCACGAACCTCAGAATGCTGTTCGAGCACAGTACGCGCGGCGCGATCGCCTGGTCGATCCCGAGCAGGTCGTAGATCTGGCGGTACCCGCTCTTGTTGACCATCGCGACCGTGCGCTCGACCCCGAGCGAGCGCGCGAGCTGGCACGCGACCATGTTCTGCTCGTCGTCCCCGCTCGTCGCGATGAAGATGTTCGCCTCCCCAATCCGTTCCTCGAGCAGGAGGTCGATATCGGTCGCGTCGCCCACGATCGTGAGCACGTCCGAGGTGTTCTCCGAAGCGAAGGCGCGCGCGCGATTCGCGTCGCGCTCGATCACGCGGATCGAGATCCCCGAGGTCCCGCGCAGCTTGCGCGTCACTTCCCTTCCGATCCCGCCCGCGCCCATGATCACGACGCTGCGGCGCAAGGCTGTACGCTCGCCCGCCATCCGCTCGAATGCATCGAGGTCGCCCGCCTGCCCGATCAGGTAGATCTGATCGCCGACCTGTAGCTGGTGATCCCCGTCGGGCAGCACGAACGACTCCTTGCGCGCCACCGCGACGATCAACACCCCCGCGGGCAGGCGCAGGCGCGCGATCGGCTCGGAGGTCAGCTCGCTCTCTTCGCGCAACCGCAGCCGCCGGAGCTGAACGCGCCCGTCGGCGAACGTCTCGACCTCGAGCGCGTGGTGCTCGCGCACGGTCCCCAGGATCTCCTCCGCAGCGAGCTCCTCGGTCGAGAGCACGACATCGAAGCCGAGCGTCTGCTTGTAGAAATAGCGGTACCCCGCCAGCATGCCCGTGTCCTTGAGGCGCAGGATGAGGCGCTTCGCGCCCATCTGCTTCGCGAAGACGCACGCGAGCATGTTCACGCGGTCGTCGTCGGACACGGCCACGACGAGATCCGCCTTGGAGGCTCCGGCCTGGGTCAGGATGTCCGCTCGGGTCCCGTCACCCACGAGCGCCTGCACGTCGAGCGACTCCATGAGCCGGCGCGCCTTCGACGGATCGGGGTCGATGACCGAGACGGAATGCTTCTCCCGCGACAGGATGTCCGCAAGGTGGGTGCCCACTTCACCCGCTCCGACGATGACGATGTTCATCGTCGCGTCACCATAGGGACAGGCCCGCCGCTTTCCAATCCTGTCCGTTCCGTTCCCTTCCTGTTTTCCTGCTATGTCTGCTTCTGGTCAGGCATGGGCTGCCGCCCATGCCTGACCAGAAGCAGACATAGCAGGAAAACAGGAAGGGAACGGAACGGACAGGAAACAGGGCAGCGCGGGCTACGGGCGCGGGCCGACGGGCGGCCCCCACTCAGGCCACGGCCCTGAGCTGGGCCGGCGCTCCTCGCCGTCCCGGGTATGCAGGATTCCGCGCGTGATCCAGACGTAGACCGGCTTCGCGAGCCGGCGCCACGCGAGCGCCGCGGGCGAGCGGCGGATCCCGCGGCCGGAACCGCCGGCTCCGACCTCGGCCGGTCCGCGTCCATCGCGCGTGTATCGCCGACGGTGCTTCATGAGGTGGCGCAGGTCGTCCTGGATCCGCGCGCGTCGCACGTGGGAGTCGCCGGAGTGCACGCTCGCGAGCTGGAAGTCGATGAGCGCGGGCCAGCCGCCGGCGTCCACGACGATGTTCTGCTCCTTGTGCAGGTCGTTGTGGCAGACACCGCGCGCGTGCATCTCGCCGACGAGCGCGTCGAGCTGATCAAAGAAATCGCCCGGCAGGCGCTCGGCCAGGTGCAGGGGTACGCCCTCGATCCACGACCGGAGCACGACGTCGCGGGCATCCGGCGCGAAGCCGTCGGCGTCGCGCAGCCCCGCGAGGCTCTCGTCCACGACGAGCCGCGGGATACCGACGAGGCCCGCGAGGGCCGTGAGCGCACGTCGTTCGCGTCGCGCGAGCGCTCGCGCCACGAGTCGCGAGCCGGGCACGCGTCCTCCGCACGCGATGCGCCGCACGAAGAGCCCGCCGCCACGCCCGAGGAGCTCCACGCGGCCGAACACGTCGCGCTTCAATACGCGGATCTCTTGCGACTCGACCATGCCACGCCTATTCTCCGCCCCGCGCCGCAAGTTCCAAGCCCGCGGTGCGGCACGCGATGGGCCGTACGAGCACGGAGACCGCCAGCCCCGATCCGACGCACGCCCCGGTACCGGGCGATCGGCGGATCGTGGCCCGGGGCGTCACGCGGCGCTTCGGTCCGAAGACCGCGCTGCATCCCCTCACGCTGGAGATCGGCCCCGGAGTAGTCACGGGCCTGCTCGGCCCGAACGGCAGCGGCAAGAGCACGTTCATGCGCATCCTCACCGGCCTCGTCCGGCCCGACGCGGGCTCGGCCGCCGTCGACGGCGTGCCGCTCAGGGGTGACGGCACGGCCATCCGCCGGCGCATCACCTACTCCCCCGGCGAGCTGCACCTCTACGGCGAGATGCGCGGCGCCGAGCACCTCACCTGGTTCTTGCGCGGGCGCGGGGCGGCGGCGCGGGCCCGCGCGCTCGGGATGGCCGGGGAGATGGGGTTGCCGCTGGAGCGCCGCGTCCGCGGCTACAGCCACGGGATGAAGCGCCAACTCGTCTTCGCCGCCGCCATGGCGCCCGACGTGGGCGTGCGCATCCTCGACGAGCCCACCGACGGCCTCGACCCCTCGGCGCGCAGCATCGTCCTCGAGCAGCTACGGGCGGATGCCGCGCGCGGCACGACGATCCTGCTCTCCTCCCATCATCTCGACGAGGTCGACCTCGTGTGCAACCGGCTCGTGTTCTTGAACGAAGGTCGACTCGTCGCGGACGAGACGATGGCGGACGTCCGCGAACGCTCATCGCGCATCGTGATCTTCACCTGGGGCCCGGACGCCGACATCTCCGGGATCGAGAACCGGCTCGAAGTCCATGGCGTCGACTCCGTCCGCCGCGAAGGCGCGCGCGTGACGGTGTCACTCACGAGCGCCGACCCGCGCGCATTCCTGGCCAGGTTCGCCGCGCTGGAGGGTCTGCCCGCCCCCGCGAGCATCGAGCACGGGCTCTTGTCGCTCAAGGAGCTGTACCGCGAGCTGTACGGCGTGGAGGCTTGCTGATGAGCAGGCAGGCGCGCTGGTACACGTTGCTCGGCCTCGTCTTCTTCATCGTGCTCGAGGCACTGCTCGCCGCGGCGATCGTCTGGTGGCCGAGCTTCGCGGAGAACGTCAAGACGCTGAAGACCATGGCCGCGCCGCTGCCGTGGTTGCGCGAGCAGATCGAGCTCATGGAGTCGACCGGCGTCTCGGGCTACGTCGTGGGGCAACACTACTTCAAGGCGTGCAACACGCTGGGCGCCGCGGCGGCGGTGCTCTTCGCTATCAACGCCGTCGCGGGCGAGGCCCACCGCGGGACGCTCGAGATCTGGATGGGCCGCCCGGTGTCCCGAACTCGGATCACGACCGAGCGCTACGTCGGCGGCTTGCTGGCGATCGTCGTGCCCGTGTTCCTGTCGAGCGCGACGATCCCGGCGCTGCTCGCGACGGTCGACGCGACGATGACGTACGGCGAGCTCGCCTTGTGCTCGATCCACTCGTCGCTGTTCCTGGCCTGCATCTACACCACGACGTTCCTGTGGTCGGCGATGGACAGCCAGCCGCTCAAGATCGCGGTAGGGATGCTGTTCTTCTCGGTCTTCCAATTTTCGATCTACGTCGTGAAGACGATCACGCACTACTCGCTGTTCCGGATCGTGGACCTGGAGCAGTTCATTCGGATCACGATCGATGACGAGTTGAAGGTGTGGATCGAGCTCGGGATGGTCGGGTACTGTGCCGCGGTCTACGCCGGAGCGCTGTGGGTCGTGCACCGGAGGGTGCCGTAGCCGGATGCGTGCTCCGCGCGTACTCGAACCCGAGGCAGCCTGGGAGGGCCGGTCCTACCTGGTCGTGCGGGTCGCGGCGGTCGATGTGCGAGAATGCCGGGCCCGGCGGCCCGCGGGTGGTGCATTCACCGAGCAGCCGCTCCGAGCAGCCGTGATCGACCTTGGAGGCATGCGATGAAACAGAAGGACGCGCGGCTCGCCGCCCTCAAGGCGAGCGTGGCCGAGGTGACGCCCATCGAGGCGGCGGCGCTGCAAGCGGAGGGCGCAAAGCTCGTCGACGTGCGCGAGCCCGACGAGGTCGCCCAGGGCAGCCCGGTGGGCGCGGAACGCATCGTGCGCGGCTTTCTCGAGCTGCGCATCGAAGACGCGGTGCCGGACTGCGCCGCCACCGTGCTCGTGATCTGCGCGGGCGGGGTCCGGTCACTGTTCGCCGCCGAGAACCTGCAGCAGCTCGGCTACTCGGACGTGCGCTCGGTCGTCGGCGGGTTCAACCGCTGGAAGGAGGACGGGCTGCCGGTCGAGACGCCGCGCACGCTCAACGCCGGGGAGCGCGAGCGCTACGGCCGCCATCTCCTCATGCCAGAGGTCGGCGAGGTCGGGCAGATACGCCTGATCGACAGCCGCGTGCTCTTGATCGGTGCCGGCGGCCTCGGCTCGCCGGCTGCCCTCTACCTCGCCGCCGCGGGGGTCGGGACGCTCGGCATCGTCGACGACGATGTCGTCGACCGCAGCAACCTCCAGCGCCAGCTCCTGCATCGCGACACGGATGTCGGGACGCCGAAGGTGGACTCGGCCGAGCGGACGCTCAACGAGCTGAACCCGATGGTCCACGTCGAGAAGCATCGCTTCCGGCTGGACTCCTCGAACGTCGAGCAGACCTTCGCCGGCTACGAGGTGATCCTCGACGGCTCGGACAACTTCCCGACGCGTTACCTCGTGAACGACGCGTGCGTGAAGCTCGGTCTGCCCAACGTCCACGGCTCGATCTTCCGCTTCGACGGTCAGGTCAGTGTCTTCTGGCCGGCCTGTCCGGAGCGTCGGGGCCCCTGCTACCGCTGCCTCTTCGCCGAGCCACCCCCGCCCGAGCTCGCACCCTCCTGCGCTGAAGCGGGGGTCCTGGGCGTGCTGCCCGGGGTGATCGGCACGCTCGAGGCGATCGAGACGATCAAGATCCTGCTCGGTATCGGCGACCTCCTGGTCGGCCGGCTCCTCGTGTACGACGCATTGCGCCAGCACTTCAATGAGCTGAGGGTCGATCCCGACCCCGATTGCGCGTATTGCGCCGAGGGGCGCGAGTTCCCGGGATACATCGACTACGTACAGTTCTGTTCATCGCAGAATGGGGGCTGACCCCGGCGCTCGCGCCCCGGCGGCGCACCGATGAACCTCCGCATCGTCCTCCTCGTCGCGCTCGTGGTCGGCATCGCCGGCACCATGATCTGGGTCTCCGGGTACCTGGGGGACGAGGTGCCGCTGGACGCGGTGCCGGCGTTCCACGGGACCACCGTGGAGCCCGAACCCGTCGAGCCCTCCGCGCTGCTCTCCGCGCGCAGCCGCGAACCGGGAGCCGCGGACGAGCCGTCGGGGCCGACGCGCGAGGCGTTGCGCGGCACGTTCACCGTGCGTGGGGTCGTGAGCGCTGGAGACGGCAGTCCGCTCGTCGGTCGGCAGGCGTTCGTCGAGCTGTTCGGCGCCACGAAGCGGGAGGTCCGCGTCGACGGGACGGGGCACTACGCGCTCGCGGACCTCGTGGCGGGTCGATACTCGCTCACCTTCCGGGCCCGCGGCTGCGAGACCGTCCGGCTCGAGCTCGCGCTCGACGGCCGCGGCCGAGTGGTCGAGCGGGACGTCCAGCTCGAACGCCACGGGCTCCTCTTGGTGCGGATGAGCTCGACCGAGGGCGAGCCCCTCATCGAGGCGCTCAAGCGCAGGAGCGCCGGGCTCGGGAATACCATCGCCGCGGTCGCGACCGTCGGGACTCCGCCGACGTGGCTCGCCGACTTCCCGACGCAGGGGCAGGAGTTCCACTACGGCGTCGGAACCTTCACCACGCGCCGCGACCCTTCGATCGAGTACGCCCGGAACTTCGCCGGCGAGCTCACGGTGACGGCAGACCCGCCCTACTTCGTCGCGGCGGTGTTCAACCAGGCCGTGCTCGCCAGGCACCGTGTCGTCGAGGGACAGGACGCCGTCGACTTCATCCTCGGGCTCGACGAGGTCCTGAACACTCTCGCCGTCGTGCGGGCGCGCGTCGTGGACGCCGAGTCGGGCGATCTGCTGCGCGCGACGCCGATGGTCGCACGGAGCGTGCAGATGCCGGGCTTCCGCCACACCTCCGGCAGGGGCGAGGTCGAGTGGAAGGGACTGTGGGCCGGCAAACAGCTCCTCCGCATCAGCGCGACGGGGCACGCGCGCTGGAGCCGGGAAGTGGATCTGAAGCCGCGCGAGGTGCTCGACCTCGGCACGATCCAGATCACGCGCGGCAAGGACCTCGTCGTGACCGTCCTCGGTCCCGACGGCCGGCCCGTCGCGGCCGCGTTCGTGGTGACGCCCATCGCTCCGGACACCGGCGTAGCGCAGTCGGACCTCGCCCTGGCCGCGGGTTCCAACGCGGCCGGCACGATGCGCGTGCGCTCCCTCGAACCCGTCCGGTACCTCCTCCACACGCGCGGCCAGCGTGCGCTCGCCTCCGGTCCGATCATCGTCGACATGTCCGCGGGCCCCGTCAGCGACCTCGTCATCACCTTGAAGGCCGCGACGCGCGTGACCATCCGGCCCGGCGCGGGTTTTCGGTGGTACCGCCTGGAGGCGAACGGTCACCCGATCCAGAACGGCATCCCGTTGCCCCGGGGTTTCTCGATCCAGCTCGTCCCCGGCTCGTACGAGCTCGTGCTCGGTGACCAGTCGGGGGAGCGCGAACGGCGCAAGTTCGAGGTCGGCGACAGCCCGATCACGATCGAGTGATCCGCGGCGGATGACGGACCCCATCTTCGTGATCGCGGTGCTCGGCGCGAACGTCGCGGTGGCGGAGTGGCTCGCGCGCAAGACGATCCTGCGCCATCTCGGCGCGGCGCTGCTCGTCATCGTCGTGACCGCGGTCACGGCCAACGTCGGGCTGATCCCCACCGTGACCGGGGGCTCGCCCGTCTACGACGGCGTGTTCACGTACGTCGCGCCGCTCGCGATCTTCTGGCTGCTGCTCCAGGTGAACCTCCGGAGCATCCTGAAGGCCGGCCTGCCGATGGTCGGGTTGTTCGTGATCGGATCGCTGGCCACGGTGGCGGGTGTGTTCGTGGGGATGTGGGCGGTCGACGGCGCGGAGGCGTTCGGCGACGTGTACCGTGCGCTCGGCGGCATGTTCGTGGGCACGTACACGGGTGGCAGCGCCAACTTCAACGCGATCGCGCTCGAGTACCATGTCGTGGAGGACGGCGCGCTCTACGCCGGCGCCAACGTCGTCGACAGCGCGATGACGACCCTGTGGATGGCCGCGAGCGTGGCCCTGCCGCGCGTGCTCGCCGGCGTCTGGCCGGCCGTGCGCAAGTCGCTCGCCCCGCACGGCGCGGCCGGAGCCACGGGCGAGCTCATCACCGGCATCGAGGACGATACCGAGAGCGTGCACCCGGTCGACCTCGCCATTCTGCTCGCGCTCGGTGCGTTCGCGGTGTGGGCGTCCGCGCACGCGAGCGAGTGGCTGGGCGCGGCGCTCGGCGGCAGACGCGTGCCCTCCATCATCGTCCTCACGACGCTCGCGCTCGTGCTCGCCCAGCTCGGACCGATCCAGCGCCTCACGGGCACGCGGCTCTGCGGCATGTTCGCGGTGATGATCTTCCTCGCCGTGATCGGCGCGCTCTGCGACATCTCCGCCCTGCTCGGCATGGGCACGCTGGGCGCCAAGCTCGCCCTCTTCGTCACGATCACCGTGCTCGTGCACGGGACCCTCGTCTACGCCTCCGCCGCGCTCCTGCGCCTCGACCCCGCCATGGCGGCCGTCGCCTCCCAGGCGAACATCGGCGGCGGGACGTCCGCACTGGCCCTCGCGCGCAGCCTCGGGCGCCCCGACCTCGTCCTGCCGGCGATCCTCATCGGGTCGCTCGGGACGGCGCTCGGGACCTACCTCGGGTTCCTGACGGTCGGCTGGCTGCCGTGACGCGCGCCGGCTGGCGAGTCCGTGGGAAACGCGGTAGCTTCGGCGCATGCCCATCCCCCACTTCCTCGCCCTGGCATCCCGCAGTGAGGCTCACGACACGCGCGGGACCGCCTGGATCCGCGTTGACTGCGTCGCACCGGCTCCGAGTATGCGCCGCACACGCGTCGCCAGTGCGCTTTGTCAGCACGAACCCCGCCACTCCCGAGCACGCCGTGCGCTTCACCACGGGCTGATCGCCCTCTCCGCCGCGCTCATCGCCGACACCGGGCTCGCGCTCGACACGCCCGCGGCCGCGTTCGACGCCTCCGCCGTATTCGTGCACACGACGGGCGCCGTCGATCGCACGATCGCCTGGGAATTCACGGTGAACCAGACGCTCGAGATCACGGCCATCGGCGTCTTCGACCGCGGCGCACCCTCACCCGAGCCGGGCCTCGGCGCGCCGCACGAGGTCGTGATCTGGGACCTCGCCGCGAACGTCGTCGCCTCCGCCACGGTGCCGGTCGGCACGGCGGCGCCGAAGATCGACGGCTACCGCTACGCGAGCGTCGCGCCCGTGACGCTCGTCGCGGGACAGAGCTACCTCGTCGCGGCGTTCTGGCCGCAGACGCCGTTCGACCACATCCCCGACGTGGTCTCCTCGGGCGTGCCCGTCGTCTTCCACCCGGACGTCACGTTCGTGCAGTCGTGGGTCGAGCTCTTCGGGTTCACGTTTCCGACGATCCCCGTCGCGAGCGAGTTCGCCGCCGCCGGCGTGAACTTCCTGATCGCGGGTGAGCTCGGGACGAACCATTGCCTCGCCACCCCGAACTCGAGCGGACAGCCGGCGGCGATCTCCGCCTCCGGCTCGACGAGCCTCGCCGCGAACGACCTCGCGCTCGCAGCGCAGCCCGTCCCCGCGGGCCAGAACGGCATCTTCTTCTACGGCCCCACGCAGGCCCAGCTGCCGTTCGGCAATGGCTTCCAGTGCGTGACCGGCCAGCTCGTCCGGCTCGACGTCGTGACGGCGGTCGGCGACCTCCTGGCGTTCGACGTCGACTACGCGACTCTCCCGCCCCAGGTCCCGATCACGGCCGGCTCGACGTGGAACTTCCAGGCGTGGTTCCGCGATCCCGCCGCGGGCGGCGCGAACTTCAACCTGTCGGACGGCCTCGAGCTCGCGTTCGTCCCCTGAGCCGGATCGGCGCGATTCAGCGGAGCTCG
Source organism: Planctomycetota bacterium (assembly GCA_004357655.1). Lineage (GTDB taxonomy): Bacteria > Planctomycetota > UBA1135 > UBA1135 > N075bin59. The sequence goes on along the minus strand of SMVQ01000172.1, from coordinate 3,833 downwards.
AGCACGACCGTCGCGGGCGACGCGCCGGCCGTCACCTGGACGGACGCGTTGCCGCGCCTGCCGTCTCCGGCCACGGCTTCCACGCGATAGCTGCCGGCGGTGAGTGGGAATCCGAGAGCACGGCCCGTCTTCACCGCACCCGCTCGCAAGAGCTCCACGGGCCAGCCATCCGCATCGAAGACCGTGAGCGTGAGCGTCGCGAGCTCCTCACCCTCGAAGTCGAGCGCCACCGCGAGCCGCGGGGAGCCGACGAGTTCGAGCGTCGCACGCGTGGTCGCACCCGATGCGACCTCGACGACGGTGTGAGCGGCGAGCTCGCGCGCCGTGGAGACCCGCACGACGTAGCTGCCTGGAGCGAGGTCGATCTCGGCCTCCGCATCGCTCTCGACCCTGCCCCAGTGTGCCTGATCGCCCTGACGATCGCGCACCTCGACGGTCGCGCCCCCGGCGTGACCGCCCGCGGGGAGGATCGCAACGATGACGAGCTTGCCCGTGGGAACGAGCTCCAACGTGCCGAGGTCGCGCGTCTCCCCCACCGCGAGGGAAAAATTCGCGAGGGAGGTGCGCGGGTAGTCGTCGCTCATGATCCACAGGCGATAGTCACCCGGCGGCCACGGCCCGTCCGCGAACTCGCCCGTGTCCGCGTCGAAGTGGATGAAGGGTCCCCTGTCCCCGCCCACGAGGAAGGCGGTCAACGAAGCGCGGACACCGGAGGGCAGGACGAGGCGTCCCTTCACGTACGCCGACGGTCGCGCCCCGGTCGGGATCACGATCGTGATCGGCGCGCTCGAGGGTCGCACTCCGCCCACCTCATGGATCGCGAAGACCGTGCCGCGCTCCCCCACGGTGAGCGCATACACCTTGTCCTCGGCATTCGTGATCCGAAAGGTGCCGTCCGATGCCGTGACGGCCTGCAAGGGCACGCCGCCCGCCCACCGCGCGGACCGCGCAGTGACCCGCATGTGCTCGAGCGGGACTCCGTCCGTGTCGCGCACGACGCCGTGAATCGCTCGACCGGGGTCGAGCACCGGGTGCCACTCGACGACCGCGCCCGGCGCGCCGGCGAGCGTTGTCTCCGCCGCCCCGAGCCCTTGCATCCTCGCCACGATGGTCCATCCCGAGGGGTCGCCGCCGGACAGCTCGTAGGCGCCGTCGGCCGCTGTGAGAGTGCGACCGGAATCGAACGCGCCGTAGTCGCCATAGCCCACGAACACGCCCTCGATCGGCGCACCACCGGGCTCGCGCACCGTGCCGCGCGCCGTGATCCCCCGCGTGAGGACGATGTCGACCTCGGTGACCCGATCCGGTTCGACATCGATTTCCAGCGCGAGCACCGCGTAGTTCGCGGCCCGCGCGCGAAGCGTGACCCTGCCGGGCTCGACCGAGTCCACGGCGTACCGGCCCGAATCAGCGCTGCGCGCCCGCAGGCCCGGGGCCTGAGTGCCCTGCGCGCCGTCCTCGAGCTCGACGACGTGGCCGCGCATCGTCCCGATGTGCACGAGCGCGTTAGCGATCGGAGCGCCGTCCGTGCCCCGCACGACGCCGACGACGCGGCCCGCGGGTCCGCGGAGCGGCAGGACGAGCTCGAGCTCCTCACCCTTCGCGGCGTTCGGATGCCTGAGGTGCGAGGGCACGTGCCCGACCTTGCGCGCGCCGATGTAGTTGGCCGCGCCGATGGGCACCTCGAACCGGCCGTCACCGCGCGTGCGCGCGACCACGCTCCCGTACGTGTAGTTGAAACCCGCCGAGACCCAGATCTCCGCATCGGCCTGCGGGTTGCCCTCGCGGTCGACGACGCGGCCCCTGGTGACTGCCCAGCGCTCGGCCGTGAGCACGAGCTCGCGCACGTCGCCCGGCGCGAGCTCGACGAACTCCGACTCGCCCTGGTCGAGGTACGCGCCGAGCCGTTCGGGCGCCCGCACGACGAACGTGGCCCGACCATCGGGCCCGGTGATCGCGCGATCGCGGTGCAGGAACGCGTTCGCGCGCGTGCTCGGGTAGGTGGAGACGCCCATGCTCACGGCGGGCGTGCCGTCGTCGTCCCAGCGCGCGATGACGACGAGCGTGGCCGTCCTCTCCGCTTCCTCCGCCGGCGCGAGCGCGGGCTCCAGCGCGACCTGCTCGCGGCCGACGCCGGCGGGCTCGGGCGCGGGCGCCTCGAGCTCTTCGGGCGCGGCCGGCTCGACGAGCTCCACTTCGTCCGGCGCCGCGGACGCTTGCTCCTCGATCACGACCTCGTCGCCGGTGAGATAGCGTCGAACGCCGATGACCACGAGGACGAAGACCGCGAGTGCCAGGACGAATGGAGTCGCACGTTTCATGCAGGTTCCCCCCTACTCGAAGGATAGGTCGATCGCGGTCGTCTCGCCCTCCACGAGTACGACCGAGCGCGAGACGACGCGTCCGCCGGGGAGCCGAGCCTCGACCCGAAACCGTCCAGCGGGCAGGAGCTCGGAGGTCTGCTCGCTGCCCAACGCGAGCTCCGAAGTGAGGTGCGTCCCCGCCGCGGAGCTCTGCGTCACCTCCCACCGGAACAAGATCGGCTCCGGCCAGCGGCCCTCGGCGAGGAGGGCGAACGCCGCTCTTCCGATCCTGTACTCGATCACATCGGCATCCCAGTCCGGATGCTGCTCGCGCAAGGCTTCACGGTCCTGCTCGCCCACCGACCCTGCGAGCCGTACGCGCAACCGCGCGCCTTGCGAGAGGGTCGCATTCACCGTCGTCTCGCGGCTTTCGAGGACACGGACGGTCGTCACGAACCGGCCGTGCTTGCGCTCCGACATCAGCGTGCCGTGTTGCCGCTCGATGGAGGCCGCGCCCTCCACGATTAGGCGATACTGGCCCTCGGGAAGGTTGATCCGGTACGGCCCGGTCGCGCGGAAGATGCTGTTGCGCACGAGTAGCGGTGCTCCCGTGTCCAGGTCCTCGACCCGGATGACGAGCCCGCGCTCGACCGCCGCGCCCTGCGCGTCGTACACGACGACGACCAGCGCGCCCATCGCCCCCGCCTCCGGAGCGGTGACCGTCACCTCGACGCGCGACGCGCCCTCCGGGACGGAGGCTTCGACGGGGCGCCACGGCATTGCGCCGCCGAGGAGTCCGACCTGGTAGCGGCGGCCGTCATCGACCTCGAACACGGTCTCGCCCCCCGCCCCCGCGCGCCCGAAGAGCCGGGTCTCGTACGGACCGAGAAGGTGCGCCTCGTCGCTCGCAGGGAAGACACTGAGCTGCGGCCTCGCGGGCCACACCGCGCCCGGATCGGTGTCTCGACGGGCCGGGACCCGCAACGGCGTCGTCCAAGGACTCCCGTCCTCGTTCACGACGCTCACCGCCAGGTGCGGGCGGCCGAACGAGAGCTGGAGCGCCACGCCGTCGCTAGGCACCGGAGCGCGAGTGAGGAGGTACGGGTAACCACTTCCGTACGGGTCCGTGCGGGCGCGCACGACGTACGGGTCAGCGCGCAGCCCCAGGAACTCGAACGCGCCCTGCGCGTCCGTGCGCGAACTCGCCTGGAACTGCCCCCGGCCCTCGAGCCGGCGCTCGCTCGCTTGCGGTTCGGGTAGCCCGTAGCTCCCGTTCGGTTCGCCGAGCGAAGCGAGCAGGACGAGCACGTCAAGCATCGCGGCCGGGCGTCCCGCGGCGTCGCGCACGCGGCCGCGCACGATGCCCGAACCCTGGACGAGCAGCTCGACCGGCTCCCTCTCGCCGCCGAATCGCACTTCGTAGTCGCGCAACGCAGCCGTCCCGTGCTCGCCGGCGTCGGCGAGGACCTGGTAGATACCCGCCTTCGTGAGATGGACCGCGAACCAACCGTCCTCGCCCGCATCGCCGCC
>SMVQ01000171.1 GCA_004357655.1 Planctomycetota bacterium | reverse complement strand
CGGCCTGAGTTTCCGACGGACAAGCGGGACGAGTGCGGGATACGCCCGTCACGCCCGGTGGATCTCCTGCCCCGGTGAGTGCGGATTCGGCGGCGGCTGGCGGTCCCCTCCCCGCGGTGTTACGCTCCCCCGTCGAAGGAGGATCGCGATGGGAGAAGAGCTCATGAAGCGTTGTTTGCTCGCGACGGTCGTCTGCATCGGCTGTAGTACGACGTCGCCGAACGTGGCGAAGCCACTGTACGGGTCGGAGTGCGTGATCTGGATCAACGCGACTGGCGTCGAGGGTCCCGACTTCGGATTGAGCTTCAACCACGACCTCGGTGAGAGCCCGGAAGAAGACCCACCGGCGCCTACCCGGCTCACTCTCGACCTCTACACCTACGATGACCCCATCGTGTTCGGCGACTACGAAGCCAAGCCCAACCGAAAGTATCAGCTCGTCATCTTCGACGCATTCGGAGCTCCCCGCGTCTACCTGCGTGACACTCTCACGGGAATCGGAGACGACCTCGTCTTCACCAAGAACACGATCGACCCCGAACCCGAGTTCAATGGCGTGGCCGTGATCACCGAATACAAGGAGGGCGTGGGCACGTGGGTCCACATCCTCATCGGGGCCAAGGCTGAGCACGGCATTCGCGTCCTGGCCGTGAAGGTCTGAACGAGACGAGGCAACCTCCATGCGAACACCCTCCCTGCTCCTCGGCGCCCTGCTCCTCGGCGCCCTGCCTCTCGTGGCTTGCACCACGGCGCCCGGCGGCATGCTCGACGTCCAGCCCGAGCTCGCTCCCAAGTTCGACTTGGCCTGGGACGCTGAGCTCGACGAGACTGCGCGCCGGCTGGTCGTCGACTTCTCGACCGGGCGCTGGTCCGAGACGCTCCTCGTCGGCACGCAGACCGTCCCACCGGGCAGCGCGCTGCAGATCGTCGTCACCAGACCGTTCAGCACCGGCAAGGAGGTCTCCCTCGATGACCCCGCCACCGGATCCTCGGTACCCATCATCTTCGAGCCCTACACGACCGAGCCTACACCCTACTACACGGGTTTCGTGGTGGTGCCCGCGTACTCCAAGGCCGCCGGCGGCACCTTCCTGCACCTGATCGTCGGCACGAAGCCGGAAGAGGGTGTACGGATCCTGGTGACAACGCTCCCCTGAGCGGCGCCGCGACTACTTCAGAGCCTCGAGGAGGCTCACCACTCCCCCGGTCTGGATGAAGCTCCCCAGCCCGACGTCGCGCGCCGAGGCGAGAACCTTCTCGCGTACTTCCATCGCCGTCATCTTCGGCCTGTGGGCCATGAGCATGGCCACGACCCCCGCGACGTGGGCCGCCGCCATCGAGGTCCCGCTCAGCACCTGGTAATCGCTGTCGTTGGAGGTACTGAGCACGTAGACGCCGGGGGCCGCGATGTCGACCGAGACCTCGCCCCAGTTCGACTTCGGAGCCAGCTCGTCGCGGTGGTCGACCGAAGCGACGGTGATGATGTTCTCGAGGTTCAGGGAGGCCGGATAGACGGGCTCGACGTCGATGTTCTTCTGCCGGTTGCCGGCTGACGTGACGAAGATGTGGTCGCGTTCCCCCGCCTCGAAGATGGCATCTTCGAGGGCCTGGCTGTAGTCGTCGTCACCCCAGCTGTTACAGGAGACGCGGACCCCCTTGAGCACGGCGTACTCGAGGGCGGCGATCGCGTCCGAGATCAGCCCCCGACCGGAGCCGATGAAGCGCAGCGGCATCAGCTTGCAGTTCCAGTTGACTCCGGCCACGCCCATCCCGTTGTCGCCGATGGCTCCGATGATGCCGGCCACGTGCGTGCCGTGACCCTCGGGGTCGTCGGGGTGGTTGTCCCTCATGACGAAGTCCCACCCGCGAATATCGTCGCGATACCCGTTTTCGTCGGTGTCCGTCCCGTCGAGAGTCTCGCCGTCGTTGACCCAGATATTGCACTCGAGGTCGGGATGATCCAGCTGCACGCCGCTGTCGATCACGGCGATGACGAATTCCGCGTTCCCCGTGAAGAGATCCCAGCCGTCCTCGGCCTGGATGTCCGCTCCAATGAGGCCGGGAAACGGGCCAACGTCACCGCCCGTGTTCTCCATGTTCCACTGCCGAGAGTAGAACTCGTCGTTGGGCGTATCGAGCGAGCGCACGAAGTAGTTGTGCTCGGCGTACCGGACGAACTGGCCCTGCTCGGCCAGTTTCGACCGGGCCTTCTCGATCGAGATGAAGTCCAGGTCGATCTCGACCAGTACCAGCTCCTGAAGGATCTGGTAGCTGCGCCGGACCTTGCCGTGGACCAGAGACAAGACCGAGTTCATATCGTCATTCGTGGCCACTGGTTCCCAACGCAGGAGTATCTGCGTCTCGTGATAGTTCAGCTCGCTCGGCCACGGCTCGTTGGAGACGCAGCCACCGAGGGCGACACATGCGAGCCAGCTACACAGGCACACCCGGTACGAGCGAATCATGGGAATCCTTTCGTGGCGGAGGGGAGGGCTCATTATGCGTATTGGAGGAGTGAATTGAACAGCCCTCCACCACGAGCCGGCTCGGCCGGCGCGAGCGCGACATGTGGCGACCGCCATCGGTTATCCTGAGCAGGCCATGGATCCCACGAGCGAGATCACGCGGCTCCTGATCGCGGGCGACGAGAAGGAGGCCGCGGAGGCCCTCCTGCCCCTCGTCTACGAGGAGCTCAAGGGCATGGCCCACGTGCAGGTGGCGCGGCTGGGCAAGGGCAAGACGCTGAGCACGACCGACGTCGTGCACGAGTCCTGGATCCGCCTCGTGGGCAGGGGCGACCCGGGCTGGGAAGGACGCCGGCACTTCTTCGGCGCCGCCGCCCAGGCGATGCGCAACGTCCTCGTCGATGCGGCGCGTCGCCGGCAGAGCCTGAAGCGGGATGCGTCGCGCAACCGCGAGCTCGACGCCGAGCTGGCCGAGCTCGTCACCGATCCCCCTCTCGACGACGTGCTGAGCGTCGACGAGGCGCTGACGAAGCTGGAGGAGCAACATGCGCGCTGCGCGCAGATCGTGTCCCTGCGCTTCTTCGCCGGCCTCTCGATGCCGGAGGCGGCCGAGATTGCGGGCATCTCCCTCGCCACGGCCGAGCGCGACTGGCGTTTCGCGCGCGCCTGGCTGCAGAAAGAGCTGGGCCGCAGTGAGCTCTGAGCTCGTCGACCTCTCGAGCGGATGACGGACAGCCAGCAGCAGCGGCTCCGCGAGTTGTTCGACCTGGGTGCCGGGCTGCCGCGCGTGGAGCGTGAGGACTTCCTCGATCGGCACTGCGCCGACGAACCCGCGCTGCGCGCGGAGCTCGAGGCGCTCCTCTCCGAGGACGAGCGCGGCACCTCGCCTATCATCGGCCGGGGCGCCCTGCCGCGCCCGGACGCCCTCGACGAGCGCATCGGACGCTACCGGCTGATCGAGCTGCTCGGTGAGGGCGGCATGGGCACGGTCCACCTCGCCGAGCAGGAGGAGCCCGTCCGGCGGCGCGTCGCCCTGAAGACGATCCGGCTGGGCGCCGCGTCGCCCGCGGCGGCGCGGCACTTCGAGGAAGAGCGCCAGACGCTGGCGCTCATGAACCACCCCGGGATCGCGCGGATCTTCGACGGTGGCGTGACGGAGGCGGGGCTGCCGTACTTCGTCATGGAGTACGTCCCCGGCCCGCCCCTCACGGAGTTCTGCGAGCGTTTCCACCTGACGATCGGTCGCCGCCTCGCGCTCTTCTGTCGCGTTTGCGACGCGGTGCAGCACGCGCACCAGAAGGGCATCGTCCACCGCGACCTCAAGCCGACGAACGTGCTCGTCAGCGAGCGCGACGGCGAGCCCCAGCCCAAGATCATCGACTTCGGCGTCGCGCGCGCGCTCTCCGAGCCCGAGTACCTCGCGTTCGGAACACCGCTCTACATGAGCCCCGAGCAGGCCGACCCGGCGGGCCCCCCCGCCGACACGCGCACGGACGTGTACGCGCTCGGCGTGATGCTCTACGAGTTGCTCGCCGAACGGCCGCCCATCGACGTGGAGGGCAAGAGCGAGGCCGAGCTCGAAGCCGCGCTCGCGGCGCTGCGCGGCGGCGAAGTCCCGCCGCCGAGTGAGCGCGCGCCCAAGGGAGCGATCGCGCGCGGGCTGCGCGGAGACCTCGACCGGATCACGCTGCGGGCTATGGCGCCCGAGCGGTCCCGGCGCTACGCGTCAGCGTCGGAGCTGCGCGCGGACATCGAGCGCCACCTCCGCGGCGAGCCCGTCGACGCGATGCCGCACTCGCCCGGCTACCTGGCGCGCAAGTTCGTGGTCAGACACCGGCTCGGCATGGCGATGCTCGTGGTCCTGTTCGTGGCCCTCGCCGGCGCGCTGATCGCGACGCGCGCGAGCCGCGACCGCGCCCTCGCGGCCGTGCGCGCGGAGCAACACGAGGCCGAAAAGTCGGCGGCGATCGTCGAGTTCCTGAACCACGCCCTCTTCCAGGCGAGCCCCTTGATGTCGGGCGAGGAGCTCACGGTCCGCGACATGCTCGCGCTGGCGGAGACCGACATCCCGGACCTCTACCATGGCCGCCCAACCGCCGAGGCCGCCGCGCGCCACCTCGTCGGGAACACGTACCTGCAGCTCGGCGAGGACGAGCGCGCGCTCGCGCAGCTGCGCGTGGCCTACGAGCTCCTGCGGCCCACCCAGGACGAGCACCGCCGTGACTCATTCCTCGTCGTGAGCGACTTGATCGTCGCGACCCGGCGGGTCGAGGGTGTGGAGGCGGCCGGACCGTGGGTCGAACGAGCATTGGAGCTCGCGGAGTTGGAGATCGCCGAGCGGCGCCCCGACCTGCGCGAGTCGCTCGACGAGGCACTGGCCGTCGCGCGCGGCGAGGCATCGTCCGGCGCGACGCTCGCGGGCCTCGATGAGCTCCTGGACGCCGTCCCGGATTCCCTGCGGTCGGGCTACGATACGCGGCTGCTCGGCCGGCTCCTCATCGAAGCGAGCGGCGCCATGGTGCTGCAGGGTGACGCGCGCGGCGCCGAGGCCTTCGAGCGCATCGAGGCGCGGGTGCGCGAAATCCTGCCCCTCGATGACTTCAGCTTCCTCGAGGCACTATGGATCCTCGCGAACGTGCGCCTCTTGCCGGGGCGCGAGGACTACGCGAACGCAGAGCGGCTGGCCGGGGAGCTGGACGAGCGCGCGGCGCGCGTCCTGCCGCGCGGGCACTGGTTGCGCGCGGACGCGAAGCGCCTGCTCGCACTCGCCGCGATCGGCCAGGGGCGGCTGGCCGAGGCGGAAGAGTTCCTGACGGCGGCCGAGGACGCCTACGCGACGGGAGGTGCCGGAGCGGCGCGGGCGCGCTCGACGCGAGCTGCATGGGCACGGCTGGCGGAGGGCCTCGACGAAGCGGGAGTGCGCGCGTCGTGGGCGCGCTGGCAGGAGCGCGCGCCGGACTGGCCGCGCGCGCGGTCGTGGTGGATCGTCTCGCGTCCGGGCATCCCGAAGCCCGTAGTCGAGCTCGCCCTCGAGGTACTCGCGGAGGAACCCGAAACGGGCGCGACGCTGAGCCACGAGGGGATGGCGTGCTATCGCCTGGGTCGCGACGCCACGGCGCTCGAGCTCCTGGACAGCGCGACAGCCGCGAACGAGGGCGAAGGCCTGGCCGACCTCGCCTTCCGCGTCCTGTGCCTCGCCCGCCTCGGCCGCGAGGAGGAGGCCCGCGCCGCGGCCGTGCATCTGGAAGCGAGGACGGCGCCGCCGGGCGAGACGAGCGTCCTGCTGAAGGAAGTCGAGGGCGCATTGCGGTAGTCTCGTGCGTCAGCGCCGCCCCGATCAGCGCACAGGGTTGCGTGACCTAGAGCTCTGATAGTTCTGCGTGCGCTGTGTACCCCTCTGTCGCGCGCTGTGCTGGCGCTCGAGGCTCGGGACGCTCCGGCTTGGACTGAAAGAGCTCCGGGCCGGCCTGGACGGCGTCGGTCGTCGTTGGGTGCTCGGCGTCGGCTTGGGCTCGGGCTTGGACCAGCCGCTCTTCCCGCGCCGCTGCCAGCCCTCGGCCGTGCGCCGGTGGACGTTACCCTCGCGGTCCGCGTAGACGTCGTTGCGCTTCGGGGTGACCATCCCGACGATGCGAATCAGAAGTTGACGCGCAGGCCGATCCCGGTGCCCCAGTCAAATGGTCTATCGCTTCCAACCCCGCCCAGGCCCTGAAGAAACAAGCCGACGGTCGCGTTGAACATCTTGCCGACCTCGAGCTCCCCGTTCACGGGCCACTCTTCGTTCTCCCAATCGTAGGGCAGCTTGATGTCGGCCTTCGCCCAATAGCCGTCGGGAAAGGGTTGGAGCGCGATGACCCGCAACGCCGTGGTGCTGACCTCGGGGCCGCTCCCGATGTCCTCGAAGTGCTGCACGAGCGGGATCAGGACGGTCTTCGACTCGCGGTTGGAGAACGCGAACCCGATGAACGGCGCGATCTGGTCGGTACCCGCACCGATGCCCTTGTCGCCGTTGTCAAAGTCGACGATGTATTCGAGCCCTACAGCCGTCCGCATCCCCCAGACTCCGCCGAGCTCCCTGTCGTTGACGAAGAAGACGGGCTTGATGTTGACGCTCGACCAGTCGTTCTCATCGTCTCCCGTGACGTTCGTGTCCCAGTAGTGCACCTCGTAGAGAAGCTTCAGACGCGGGAGCAACATCGTCGCTCCCTTCAGGCTGTAATCCTCGAGGGTGTCCCCCGACGTCGTCAGATCGAGGTGCTGCCAGATGAAGTCGATCTTGGAGACCGACGACAGCGGGTTCGAGCCGGCGGCGCCAGCGGCTCCCGCGTCTCCCTCCGGAGCGTCGCCCTCGTCCACCGGAAGCGGGCCGTCTTCCACGCCCTCCTGGGGCTCCTGCGGCGTCCACCGCGGGGAAGCGTCCCCCCGTACCGCGACACTCCCCATCACTGCGCGCGAGGTGTCCGGAGTCGCCAGCGCCCACCCGTCGTCGACTCTGAGGTCAAGCGGCTCCTCCGGCACCACGCTCCGGGACGTGCAGCTCGCCATGAATACGGAAGTGGCCGACAGCGCGAGGGACACGAGCCGCGAAGTGTGTGCTCGGACGTTCATTTCTTTTTTTTGCTCTTTGCCGTGGAGATTGAGAACCGCGGATCGAGAGACGGGGGACAAGAGTGCCTGGCCGGTTGGGCTGGGCTGCTACCTGCCCTACTTGATGTCATCCTCGGTCAGGCCGTAGTCCTGCATGAATTCCTTGAGCCAGGCACCGTCGACGTCGCTCGTGTCGTAGCGT
>SMVQ01000170.1 GCA_004357655.1 Planctomycetota bacterium | reverse complement strand
CGAGGACTGTGCGCGCGAGGAGCGCGCGATCGACGCGGAAGTTGAGATAGGGCCCCGTGGCGACGGCTTCGATGTCCGGGAGGCGCTCGTTCAGGGGGCCTACGAGCTCCGCCGCGATCGCGGGCGGCGCCTTTCTCAGCTCCTTCGCCAGCACGAAACAAGGGAAGGCAAAGTCACCGAGGGCCGCGTCTCGGGGCTGCTCGAGGCGAATGGACCCCGCGTCGATGCCCGTCTCCGCGGCGATGGCCGCGCGAATGTCTCGCAGGAATCGTTGCATGATTAGGGGCGGGAGGATAGCCGGACGACCGGTGCCCGAACAGGCTGCACGGAGACCGTGCTAGGCTGAGGGCCCCCGATTCTTGGGTTTTCTGGGAGGAAACGGGGGGGGGCTCGGAAGTTCGTACAGCGCCGCTGGCGCGTAACGAATCGTGAGTCGAACCCCATGTCCCTAGAGGAGGACCTGCATGAGTCGCACTTCATTCCTTTCCATCGTCCTCGTGGCTGCCGTCACGAGCACTCCACCCGTCGCTCTCGCCGCCGACACGCCGCTCGACGTGTCCGTATCGGGAGCGCCGATTGCTCCTGACGGAACGACTTCGGGCGCCGTCACCGACTTCGTGCTGACGTTCGCCGATCGCGATCCGAGCGTCGACGGGCTCGGTCTCCCGACCGGCTCCACGATCACAGTCGATCTCCCCGCTGCCTTCGTCAACACGGGTGCCGGCGGCGACAACGCGATCATCCTGCAAGGCTGGCCGCAGAGTCCGATCATCCCGTTCCCCTACACGATCGCCGTCAACGGGAATCAGGTCACGCTCGCGCTCACTTCCGACTTCATGCCCGGCTCGGACGGCGAGGGCGGTCCCGGCCCGAAACAGGTCCACCTCTTCCTGGGCGGCTTCGTGAACCCGTCACCGGGCTGGTACGACATTCCGCTCGCGATCGACACCGGCGCCGGCGGTTCCTACTGCGGCGTAGGGCGCGTCCACATCATCCCGCACGCGCGTCCCAGCGTGAACATCGTGAGCTTCGCGAGCGGCGGCGGCCCGCCCCCTCCGTTCAACAACCCGGTGTACCAGGACCTGGGGCTGGGTGAAGATGGCCTGCTGAGTCGCCTGTTCGTCTGGGAAGCGGGGTCCGTTCCCATGCTGGACCTGGACCTCTCGCCCACGGTCATCCCCAACCTGTATCGATTCGTCCAAGGGAACAGGACCGTCGGACATGCCTGGATCGCTGCGCCCCCCGGCGCCAGTGACTACATGCTGACGACCACCGGTCCGTCCGTCATCGTGCCCAACCCGGTCGGGCTGGTTCCGACCGGAGGCTTGGACACCGTATTCATCCCCGATCCGAACGTTTCCGGCGAGTACGTGATCACGTTCAGGCTGAACAACGGCAACTCGCAGCAGCAGTCTTTCCTCGTGCTCTGATTCGAGCGGGAACTCTCGCACACCCTGGCGTCGATGGCGCAAGGGTGTGCGACACCGTATTGCCGGAGCCGACACCGTAGAGCCGCTGACTACCTTGGAAGTACCGCACAATCCGGACGTCAGCTGGAGCCTCATCGCACGCGCCGCGGCTGGCGAACGCGGTGCCCGGAGCGTGTTCGCGCGCGGCTACCTGCCGGTGGTCAGGAGCTTCTTGGAAGCGCGCTGGCGCTCGACGCGGCTCGCCGGTGAGGTCGACGACGCGGTCCAGGAGGTGTTCATCGAATGCCTGCGCGAGAACGGCGTCCTGTCCAGCGCGGATCCCGAACGGGGCGACCTGCGCGGGCTCCTGTACGGCGTGACCCGCAAGGTGGCCGCGCGCTTCGAGGAGCGAGTCCGCAAGCGCCACTCCCGCGACCAGGCCACGGGCTCGATGCTCGACGCCGTCCAGGCGCGCGAGCCCAGCTTGTCGATCGTGTTCGATCGTGAGTGGGCGCGAACGTTGATGCGCCTGACCGGTGATCGCATGCGCGCCAACGCCGAAGGCGGCACGCCCGGCGCGCGATTGCGCGTCGAACTCTTACGCCTGCGCTTTGCGGAGGGCATGCCGATCCGCGCGATCGCCGCGCAGTGGGAGCAGGACCCCGATGCCGTGCACCGTGCCTACGCCAAGGCGCGGGCGGAGTTCAAGTCGTGCCTGCGCGAAGTCGTGGCCGAGCACGCGGTGCGCTCCGAGGTGGACCTGGACCGCGAGGTCGAGCGCGTTTTCGAGCTCCTGGGCTGAGCTTCCCCAGGTTTTGCCGGTTTCTCGGGAGGAAACGCGCCGGAGCCGGGAAGATCGGATGACCCTGGATCGTTGGCGCGAGGTCCGATTGCGATGTCCGAAGACCCGATCGAGAGAGGCCTGGCCGAGGCTTTCGGCGGAGGAGGCGTTCAGCGTCCCGTAGCGAGCGTGCTGCGGGCGCTGCAGGCGCGTGCGAACTCGATTCTGGGCGTCCACCTCGACGCGCAGGACGATGACGACGCGCAGGTCAAGGTGACCGACGAAGTGAAGGCGCTGCGCGATCCCTCGGGGCGCTACCAGATCCTGGGCGAGATCGGCCGCGGCGGCGTCGGCATCGTCTACAAGGGCCGCGACTCAGACCTCGGGCGCGACGTCGCGATGAAGGTGCTCAAGGACGAGTACGCGGACCGTCCCGACGTGCTCGCGCGCTTCGTCGAGGAGGCGCAGATCGGCGGCCAGCTCCAGCACCCCGGCATCGTCCCGGTGTACGAGCTCGGCCTGCATGCGGGCGAGCGCCCGTACTTCGCGATGAAGCTCGTGAAGGGCGAGACGCTGGCCGCCCAGCTCGCGCGCCGGAGCGATCCAGCGCAGGACCGCCGCCGCCTGCTCGGCATCTTCGAGCAGGTGTGCCAGACGATGGCGTACGCCCACGCGCGGCGCGTGATTCACCGCGACCTGAAACCGACCAACGTGATGATCGGCGCGTTCGGCGAAGTGCAGGTCATCGACTGGGGCTTCGCGAAGGTGATGCCCAAGGGCGGGGTCGCCGACGAGACCGAGTCGCTGACGCGCGCGAGCGAGCGCAGCGTGATCGAGACCGTGCGCAGCGCGCCGGGCTCGGGCTCGAACTCGGTGGCGGGCTCGGTGCTAGGGACGCCGGCGTACACGTCTCCGGAGCAGGCGAACGGCGACGTGGAGCGCATGGACCGTCGCAGCGACGTGTTCGGCCTCGGCGCGATCCTGTGCGAGATCCTGACCGGCGAGGCGCCGTACCGCGAAGCCGACGGCGACCTCGTGCGCCAGGCCGCGATGGGCGCCCTCGACGGCGCGCTCGAGCGGCTGCGGAAGTGCGGGGCCGACCCGGCACTGGTGACGCTGTGTACCGAGTGCCTGGCGCGCGCGCGGCGCGCGCGACCCGAATCGGCGGCGGAGGTGGCCGAGCGCGTCAGCGCGTACCTGACCTCGGTGGAGGAGCGTGCGCGCGAGGCGGAGCTGCGCGCGGCCGAAGCGCGCTATCGGCACCGCACGACGCTGCTATCCACAGGAGTGGGCCTCGTCGTCGTGATGCTCGCCGCCGGCGCGTGGATCTGGAACGCGGACCAGGCGGAGACCCGCCGCGCCGAGGCGATGCAGCGCGTCGCGGGTGCCATGAGCACGGCCAGCGGCGCGCGCGGCCAGGCGCAGGCCGCCGGTTTGGACGCCGTCCGGTGGGCCGCGGCCGTGTCGAGCGCCGAGCAGGTCGTCGCGCTCACGGACTCGGTCGACGTGGACGCGAACGCGCGCGCCGAGGCCGAGTCGCTGCTCGGACGGATCCGGAGTGAGAGCTGGGATGCCGAAGCCGAGGCCCAGCGCCTGGAACGCGACGCCCGGATGCGCGAACGACTCGTCGAGGTGCGCATTCCGATCGAGGACCAGTTGCGCGTAGATGGCTGGGAGGAGCGGGAGTCACGTCGCCTGGACGCCGAGTACGCGAGCGCGTTCACCGAGTACCTGGGAGGCGAGTCCCTGCTCGAGATGTCCATCGAGAGCACGCTCGAGTCGATGCGGCTCGGGGACATCGAAGTCGAGCTCTCGACCTCGCTCGATCATTGGTTCCTCACCCGCCAGAACCTCCCGGACTCGGGCGTACTTTCCTATCGCACCGGCACGGCTCGCATCCGCGAACTTGCGATGCTCCTGGATCCGAACGAGCACTGGCGTTCTCGGCTCCGCGATTTGCTCCCCGATGCGTACGGAGCGGTGGCCGAGTTGCGACGGCTGGCGGACGAGGCCGATTTCGAATCGCTGACGCCGGCAGGTTGCCACGTTCTCAGCGAGGCCCTGTGCCAAGCCGGAGACAAGCCCGCGACCGTGAGAGTGTTGCGGCGCGCGCAGGAGTTGCATCCGCAGGACTTCGACCTCTGCTACGGCCTCGCGATGCACCTCGAGCTGCTCCCGGAACCCGACTGGCAAGGGGCGCTCGACACGTATCGGATCGCGCACGCCCTGAAGCCCGAGCACAAGAGCGCTCTGCACCGCCAGGGGGTAGCACTCGAAAACCTCGGGCGGCACGCAGACGCGGAGCAGGTCTTCCGCAGGGGCCTGGCGCGCGATCCGACTGACTCGCACCTGATGCGGCACGTCGGGGTCGCGCTGGCTGCCCAGGGGAGGTCCGAGGCAGCGATGGATTTCTTCCAGCGCGCGCTCGAGGCCGCCCCCGGGGAAGCTGACTCCTACAAGATGATCGGTGCCCAGTTCTTGGAAGCGGGCCGGTTCGATGAGGCGATCGAGACCTACTACAGCGCGATCGTCCTCGCCCCGACCCTCGCGGTCCACCACTTCAACCTCGGTACGGCACTCCTTGAAGCGGGCGAGAACGAAGCGGCGGTCCAGAGCTTGCAGCGGGCCCTCGAGCTCGACCCACGCTACGCGAGTGCCCATGCCAACCTGGGCAACGCGCTGTCCAATCTGAACGACATGGACCGGGCGGCCGCGTCCTACGAGCGCGCGCTCGAGCTCGGTCTCGAAGACTCGTGGATCCACTTCAACCTGGGAAACTCGTTGCGACGTCTCGGCAAGCCGAGAAAGGCGGCTGAGTCCTTCGAGCGGGCGATCGAGTGCTACGCCCGCGCGCTCGAGATCCAGCCGAACCATGCGCGGACGCACCACAACCTGGGCGTCACGCTCGAGGCGGTCGGCCGGTTCGAGGATGCGATCGAGTCCTACCGGAATGCGCTGGACGCCGACCCCCAGTTAGGCAGCTCGCGTCGGAGGCTCATGCGGCTCGAGGGAGCCGATGACTTGGAAGAAGTGCTCACCGGCCGGAGGGAGGCCGAGTCGAGCGACCAGTGGGACGTGGCCGTCCTGATCGGTTGCCAGGCGGGGCGCTGGGCGGAGGTCGTGACGCTCACCGAGGAGACGCTCTCCAGATCCCCCGAGCTCATCGATAGCGGCTCCTCATGGGGTGCGTACAACCCGGCTTGCGCGGCGGCCCTGCTCGCGGCCGACTCCTCATCGGGCACGACCGCGGACGAGCGAGCCCGCGTTCGCCACCTGGCGCTCACCTGGCTCGCGCGCGAATCCGAGCGCTGGCAGGTGTGGATCGCGGAGGGCGGTGACCGCGCCGCCCTGGCCGGAGAGCGCCTGGCGCAAGCCGCGAGCGACCCGGACTTCGCCTCCGTGCGGGATGACGCGCTCGAGGAGCTGCCCGCGGCCGAGCGCGACGCGTGGGAGGAGCTCTGGTCGGAGATCGGACGCGCTCGCGGGGAGGGGCGGCGATGAGCCGGAGCTCCGGTGACGCGATCGATCGAGGCCTGGCGGCCGCCTTCGGCCCGAGTGGTGTCCAGCCACCTGCCACGAGCGTGCTCCAGGCACTGCAGGCGCGTGCGAACTCGGCGCTCGGCGTGCACCTCGACTCGCAGGGCCTGGACGACGCTCCGGTCAAGGTGACGGAGGCGGTCAAGGCGCTGCGCGATCCCTCGGGGCGCTACCAGATCCTGGGCGAGATCGGCCGCGGCGGAGTCGGCATCGTCTACAAGGGCCGCGACTCAGACCTCGGGCGCGACGTCGCGCTGAAGGTGCTCAAGGACGAGTACGCGGACCGTCCCGACGTGCTCGCGCGCTTCGTCGAGGAGGCGCAGATCGGCGGCCAGCTCCAGCACCCCGGCATCGTGCCGGTGTACGAGCTCGGCCTGCATGCGGGCGAGCGGCCGTACTTCGCGATGAAGCTGGTGAAGGGGGAGACGCTCGCCGCCCAGCTCGCGCGCCGCGGTGATCCCGCGCGGGACCGCCGCCGGCTGCTCGGGATCTTCGAGCAGGTGTGCCAGACGATGGCCTATGCGCACGCGCGCCGTGTGATCCACCGCGACCTGAAGCCGGCCAACGTGATGATCGGCGCCTTCGGCGAAGTGCAGGTCATCGACTGGGGCTTCGCAAGAGTGCTGCCCAAGGGCGGTGTCGCCGACGAAACCGAGTCGCTGACGCGCGCGAGCGAGCGCAGCGTGATCGAGACCGTGCGCAGCGCGCCGGGCTCGAACTCGGTGGCAGGCTCGGTGCTGGGGACACCGGCGTACATGTCGCCAGAGCAGGCGAATGGCGACGTTGACCATTTGGACCGTCGCAGCGACGTGTTCGGGCTCGGCGCGATCCTGTGCGAGATCCTGACCGGCGAGGCGCCGTACCGCGAAGCGGACGGCGAGCTCGTGCGCCAGGCGGCGACGGGTGCGCTCGACGGAGCACTCGAGCGTCTGCGCGAGTGCGGCGCCGACGAAGCACTCGTGACGCTGTGCACCGAGTGCCTCGCGCGCGCACGGCGCGCGCGACCCGAATCAGCGGCCGAAGTGGCCGAACGCGTCAGCGCGTACTTGACCTCGGTGGAGGAGCGGGCGCGCGAGGCGGAGCTGCGTGCGGCCGAAGCGCGCTATCGGAACCGGACGACCTTGATATGCGCTGCAGCGGGCCTCGTCGTCGTGATGCTCGCAGCCGGCGCGTGGATCTGGAACGCGGACCAGGCCGAGACCCGCCGCGCCGAGGCCATGCAGCGTGTCGCGACCGCGATGAGCGCCGCCAGCGGCGCGCGCGGCCAGGCCCAGGCCGCGGGCCTGGATGGCACGCTGTGGGCCGCGGCCGTGTCGAGTGCCGAGCAGCTCCTCTCGCTCACGGAGTCGGACGACGTGGACGGGGGCGCGCGTGCGGAGGCCGAGTCGCTTCTCGGCGACGTCCAGGTCGAGACTCGCGCCGCCGAGACCGAGGTGCAGCGCCTGGAGCGCGACGCCGCGATGCTCGCGCGGCTGACGACCCTTCGTATCCCCACCGAAGATGCCGTGACCACCCCCGGCTGGGACGAGCGCGACTCGCGCCGCTTGGACGCCGAGTACGCGAGCGCCTTCACCGAGTATCTGGGCGGGAGCTCGCTGCTCGAGTGGCCGTCCGAGCTGTCGCTCGCCGCTCTGCGCCACGGCGACATCGAGCTCGAGCTCGCGACTTCGCTCGACCACTGGGGCCTCGTCAGGGACAGCTTGCGCGACACGAATGGGGCGCCCGACTTCGCGGGGACAGGGCGCATCCGCGAGATCGCGGCGCTCCTCGATCCGTACGATCGGTGGCGTGCGCAATTGCGAACGCTGCTGCCGAACGCCGCAGGGGAAGGGACGCGGCTGCGGGCGCTGGCCGAGGAGGCGGGGTTCGAGTCGTTGACCGCCGCCGGTTGCGGAGTGCTCGCTGAGGCGCTGTGGCGTGCCGGGGAGAGGGACGCAGCTCTCGTCACCCTCCGCCGCGCCCAGGAGACGCACCCTCGCGACTTCAACCTGTGCTTTCGCCTCGCACTACGACTCGAGCTGATGGACGAGCGTAGCTGGAACGAGGCTTCGGGCGGGTACCGGCGGACGTTCACTCCGGTGCCGGAGTATTGGGAGGAGGCTGTCGCCACCTACCGGATCGCGAACGCCTTGTGGCCGGAACACGGCGCGGTTCTGCACCGCCTGGGGATGGCGCTGGAGCACCTCGGGCGGCATGGCGAGGCCGAGCGGACGTATCGTCTGCTCCTCGCCAGGGAGCCCACGGAGCCCATTGCGCTCCATCACCTCGGGAGAACGCTCTGGGTGCAGGGAAAGTACGAGGATGCGATCGACGCCTACGAGCGGGCACTCGATAGCGATCCGCGCCAGTTCAGTACGATCAATAATCTCGGGGCCGTGTACTACGCCCGGGAGGAGTACGACACGGCGAGTGAGTACTTCCGCCGTGCTCTCGAGGTCGATCCCGAACACACGAGTTCCCACTGCAACCTCGGGAACGCGCTACAGGGTCTGGGCAAGATCGAGGATGCTATCGAGTGCTATCGAACGGCGCTCGCCATCGATCCGGCAGTAGCAAACATTCACAACTGTCTAGGGAACGCACTCCGTGTTCAGGGTGAGTTCGCGGCGGCGAGAGCGTGCTACGAACGTGCCTTGGAGCTGGATCCGGACTTCCCTTCGGTCCACTTCAACCATGGCATTGCGCTCCGCGATGGTGGCGACCTCGAAGCGGCCTTGGAGTCGTTCGAGAGAGCGCAGAAGCTCTACGCCAGGCTGGACACGCCGGTCGCGCGGAAATGGGAAGCCTCCTCCGGCACCGCGGCCCAACAGGTCCGCCGAATTCTGGCGTTGGGCCCGGCGTTGGACGAGGTCCTCGCGGGTCAGCGGGCGGTAACTTCGAGCGAGGAGTGGTCAGGAGCCGTCGCGGGGGGGTACCTCCAGCGGCGCTTCCAGGAGGTCGTGACGCTCACCGAGGAAACGCTGTGGAGCGCGCCCGAGCTGGTCGAGGACAGCGAACAGGGTTTCTACACCTCGGCGAGCGCGGCCGTTCTGCTCGCTGCCCAATCCACGCCCGAGCCGGATGCGGACGAGCGCTCCCGCATGCGTGAGTTGGCGCGCGAGTGGCTCTTCGCCGAACTTGGTCGCTGCCAGAGGTGGATCGACGAAGGCGGCGAGAGTGCGGCTGAAGCCCGCCGTCGCTTGCAGCAAATCATGGGTGACCCCGACTTCGCCTCCGTGCGGGGCGACGGACTCGAAGAGTTGCCCGCGGGCGAGCGCGCAGGCTGGGAGGAGCTCTGGTCGGAAATTGGGCGGGCGTCCGGGGAGGGCGGACGCTAGCCCCAGCTCGCCCACTGCTCGTTGGCGAGCGCGAGCTCGTGCTCGACCTCGGACAGCTCGATCTGGGTATCGCGCAGACGCTCGGGGTCGCGGTACACCTCCTCCTTGGTGCATTCGGTGTGGAGCTTCTCCACGCGCGCCTCGAGCGCGATGATGCGCTTCTCG
>SMVQ01000169.1 GCA_004357655.1 Planctomycetota bacterium | reverse complement strand
GTTGGCCCAGTTGGGCCAACCGGATGGCGCAGACGTAGCCGGCGGGTCCGGCACCGATGATGACGACGACCTTGCGGGGGGAGCTCATGGACTTCTCAGGGGCTGGGTCTCGGGGACGCGGCGCCGGCATTCAGAGGGGAAACGCCCCATCCCCCGGCCGCGCGTATCCGAGGCGCTCGGCGACGGCGATGAACGAGTTGAACTGGCGGCGCAGGTGCGGCGGAACTTCAGCGTAGACGTCCTCGACGAGCGTACGCATGGGCATCGGCGGCACCGTCTCCTCCTCGTGGATCACCGCGTCGAGCTCGCGCAGGAGGTCGGCCTCGATCGCCTGGCGCTCGCCACCTGCGAGCACGCCGCGTTCGACGAGGTAGCGCTCGTACCGGTCGATGGGGTCCTTCGCGGCCCAGGCGGCGACTTCGTCGTCGTCGCGGTACTTCGTCGGGTCGTCGGAGCTGGAATGGCCGAGCATCCGGTACGTCTTCAGCACGAGGAGGCTCGGTCCGCCGCCCTCGCGCGCGGCCGCGATCGCCTCGTGCGCGGCCTGGTAGCAGGCGAGTACGTCGTTGCCGTCGACATCGCGTCCGGGCATGCCGTACGCGGCGGCCTTGTCCGCGTACGAGCGTGCGGCGGTCTGCTGGGACGAGGCGACGGAGATCGCCCAACCGTTGTCGATGCAGACGAACACGACCGGCACGCGCCAGACGCCGGCGAAGTTCAAGGCGCTGTGGAAGCCGTTCGAGCTCGTCGCTCCGTCGCCGAAGTACACCGCGTGTACGGCGTCCTCGCCCCGGAGCTTGGAGGCGAACGCGGCCCCCACTCCGTGCACGAGCTGGGTCCCGATCACCGACGACCAGCTCGGGTAGTGGGACGCCTTGTGCTGGAAGTGGTTGCACATCTGGCGGCCCTTCGCCGTGTCGTGCGAGTTGCCGTACATCTGCGCGACGTACTCGGAGAGCGGCAGGCCGCGCATCACCGCCGCGCCGCCCTCGCGCAGCCCCGACCAGAGCCAGTCGCGGGCCTGGAGCGCGGCCGCGGAGCCGATGATCGCCGCTTCGAGGCCCTTCGCCGTGCCGACGAAGCCGATGCGGCCGGCGCGTTGCAGCTTCAGCATCCGCTCGTCGGTGCACCGCACGCGCATCATGTGGACGAACAGCTCGCGCAGGAACGTCCCTTCGAGCTCGGGCACGTCTCCGCGCGGGCTGCCGTCGGGCGCGAGGTGCTGGAGCTCGGCGGTCACGGCAACCAGCCCGTGGCGGAACGTACGGCGCACTCGGGAGTGGCGGAGTTCGGGCCGGCAAGGCGCCTCGACTCGAATGTCGTGGAGACTCGGAGCCCGTGCCGCCCCGCCGGCGCGGAGCCAGTCGATTCTGAGTGTGTCGTGGGTTTCACGGGGGGCTGCCCGGGGCCGGCGCGGCTCAGAGCGCGAGCAGGCCCGGATGCTCGAGGAGCTGGCGCATGTAGGCCAGGAAGCGCGACGCGTCGGCGCCGTCCGCGAGGCGGTGATCGACGCTCGTCGAGAGGTTCATGTACTGACGGATCTCGATCTTGTCGCCCTCGGGTGTCTCCACGACGCCGGGGCGCTTCATCAGGCGGTGTACACCGAGCACCGCGATGTCCGGGAAGTTGATGATGGGCGTCGCGAGCGTCCCGCCGATGTTGCCGGCGTTCGTGACCGTGAACGTGCTGCCGCGCAGCTCCTCCGACTTGACCTTGCCCGCGCGCGTGCGCTCGGCGAGGTCCTGCAGTTCGGTCGCGAGCTGCAGCAGCCCCTTCGCTTGCACGTTGGGAATCACGGGCACGATCAGCCCGTTCGCGGTGTCGATCGCGATGCCGAGGTTCACGTAGGGCGGGTGGACGATCTCCGCGGCCTCCTCGTCGAGCCGCCCGTTCAGCGCGGGATACTTCGCCAGCGCGAGCGCGACCGCCTTCATGATGAAGGGCATGTACGTGACCTTGATGCCCGACTCCGCGCCCAGGGCCTTGGCCCTCGCGCGCAGGGCCACGAGCTCCGTGACGTCGAGCTCCTCGACCACCGTGAAGTGCACGGCGGTGTAGACCGAGCGTGCCATCGCCTCGGCGATCTTGCGGCGGACGCCGCGGAAGGGCACGCGCACCTCCTCCCCCGTGATGGGCAGGGGCGCCGGCGCGACCGGCGCCGGGACGGCGGGGCGCGCGAGCGGCGGCGCGGGCGCGGCCATCGGCGGCGCCGGCGCGCTCGCCGTGTAGGCCTCGACGTCCTTGCGGCGCACGACGCCGTTGCGCCCCGTGCCGGGCACCGCCGCGAGATCGAGACCGAGCTCGCGCGCGAGACGCCGGGCGCTGGGAACGGCGAGCACCTTGCCGTTCGTTCGGGACGGGGGCGCGGCCGGCACGGGCGCAGCCGGCGCCGGGGCGGCGGGCGCGGCGGCGACGGGCACGCCCGCCGTCGCCAGGTGGAAGATCACCGTCCCGACCGGCACCGTTTCGCCTTCGGCGGCGAGCATCCTCGTGAGCGTGCCCGCCGCGGGCGCCGGCACTTCGACGGTGGCCTTGTCGGTCATCACTTCGACGATGGGCTGGTGCTCTTCGACGGAGGCTCCCTCCGCGACGAGCCACTTGACGATCTCGCCCTCCGCGATGCCCTCGCCGATGTCGGGAAGCTTGAATTCGATGACGCGGCCTTCCGTGACGGCGACCGGCGCCGCCGCGACCGCCGTCGCTGCGGCCACCGCCGGCGCTGCCGCAACCGCCGGCGCTGCGGCGGGAACCGAGGCCGCGGCGGGAACCGGGGCCGCGGCGCGAGCCGGCACCGCGGCTGCGGCCGAGCCGCCCGCCCCGTCGTCCAGATGGAAGATCACGGTCCCGACGGGGACTGTCTCCCCCTCGGCGGCAAGGAACTTCACCAGACGGCCCGCCGCGGGCGCGGGCACCTCGACGGTGGCCTTGTCGGTCATCACTTCGACGATGGGCTGGTGCTCTTCGACGGAGGCCCCCTCCGCGACGAGCCACTTGACGATCTCGCCCTCCGCGATGCCCTCACCGATGTCGGGAAGCTTGAATTCGATCATGTCGATGGCTGCGATCAGAAGTTGTAGACGTGCTCGATCGCGTCGAGGACGCGACGGTCGTCGGGCATGTAGTTGTGCTCGAGGGTATTCGGGAAGGGCGTATCGAAGCCCGTGACGCGCACGACGGGCGCCTCCATGTATTCGATCGCGTGCTCGGCGATGAGGGCGCTGATCTCCGCGCCGTACCCGCAGAAGCGCGGGGCCTCGTGCAGGACGACGACGCGCCCCGTCCGTTTCGCCGCGTCGAGCACGCCCTCTTCGTCGAGCGGCAGGAGCGTGCGCAGGTCGACCACGGCGACCTCGATGCCGCCCGTCGCGGCCTGCTCCGCGGCCTTCTCGGCCACCGTGACCATCGCCCCGTAGCAGAAGACGGTGACGTCCTTGCCCGCGCGCGCCTCCCGCAGGGTCGACAGTTCGACCGTGTACGAGCCCTCGGGCACCTCGCCCTTCAGGGTGCGGTAGAGCGCCTTCGGCTCCATGAAGATCACCGGGTCGGGGTCCTCGATCGAAGCGATCAGGAGTCCCTTCGCGTCGTGCGGCGTCGAGGGGATGACGACCTTGAGCCCCGCCGTGTGCGCGAAGTACGACTCGCCCGACTGGCTGTGGTAGAGCCCGCCGCGGATGCCGCCGCCGTAGGGAGTGCGGATCACCATCGGCGCCGTGTACTGCCCGCCGGAGCGATAGCGCAGCTTCGCCGCCTCGGAGACGATCTGGTCGAACGCGGGGTAGATGAAGTCCTGGAACTGGATCTCCGCCACGGGGCGCAGGCCGTTCATGGCCATCCCGATGGCGGCCCCCACGATGCCGTCCTCGGAGAGCGGCGTGTCGAAGCAACGCTCCACGCCGAACTCCTCCGTCAGGCCTTCGGTCGCGAGGAACACCCCGCCCTTCGGCCCGACGTCCTCCCCGAAGACGAGCACGGTCGGGTCGTTCCGCATGACGGTCTTGAGCCCGTCGTTGACGGCCTGTAGTAAGGTGAGAGTGGGCATGGTCAGAGGGGGAATTCGCCGCCGCCCGCGACGGCGTCGCCCTTGCGTTTGGCGAGATCGAACGCCGCCTCGCCCTGCTTGCGCAGGTGGGCGGGCAGGTCCGCGTACACGTCGCTGAAGATCGTCTCCAGGCCCGGTCGCGGCGTGTGCTCGGCGATGCGCGCGGCCTCGGCCACCCGTTCCTGCGCCTCGGCGAGGATCCGGTCCTCGACCGCCTGGGTCCAGATGCCGCGCCGCTCGAGGTAGCGCTGCATGCGCGTCACGGGGTCGCGCTTCGCCCACTCCTCGAGCTGCTCCTTGGGCACGTACTTCGAGGGGTCGTCGGAGGTCGAGTGCCCGCCCATCCGGAAGGTCAGCGCCTCGATGAGCGTGGGGCCGTCGCCCGCGCGCGCGCGCGCGACCGCCTCGAGCGTCGCCTGGCGTACCGCGAGCAGGTCGTTGCCGTCGACGGTCACGCCGGGCATGCCGTACGCCTGGGCCTTGATGGCGTAGCCCTTCGAAGCCGTCTGCTCGTCGCTCGGGCACGAGATCGCCCAACCGTTGTTCTGGCAGAGGAACACGACGGGCGCCTTCCAGACCCCGGCGAAGTTCAGAGCCGAATGGAAGCCGATGCTGGAAGTGCCGCCGTCGCCGAAGCTCGCGAGGCAGACGTGGTCCTCGCCGCGATACTGGAACGCACGCGCCGCGCCGACCGCCTGCGGGATGTGCGTGCCGATCGGCGAGGAGATCGAGACGAAGTGGATCGGCTCGGTCCAACTGAAGTGCACGGGCATCTGCCGGCCGCGCGTGGTGTCCTCCGCGTTGCCGAACATGTTGTGCATCATCTGCACGGGCGGCACGCCGTGGTAGAGCGCCATCCCGAAGTCGCGGTAGCTCGGAAAGATCCAGTCGCTCTTCCGCATCGCGCTCGCCGCGCCCACCTGCGTCGCCTCGATGCCCTTGTTCGGGATCGAGAAACCGATGCGGCCGCCGCGCTGCAGCTTCAGGCAGATGTCGTCGAAGGCCCGCACGGTGAGCATCGTTCCGTAGCAGTACAGGAGCTCCTCGTCGGACATGCCCGGATCGAATTCCGGGGCGTCGCCGTTGCCTTCGATCAGGGTGAGTAGGTCGGTGCCGTCCATGGCTTGCCTAGGCGCGGGCCGGCTCACCCTCGCTCGCGCGCCGCTCCCGCACCAGGCGCGTGGCGAAGAACTCGCCCGCCTTGTAGCTGGACCGGACGAGGGGTCCCGAAGCGACGTAGAGAAAGCCCATGTCGCGCGCCTCGCACTCGAGCGCGGCGAACCGGGCCGGCGTCACGTACTCGACCACGGGCGCATGGTTCGGAGAGGGCCGGAGGTACTGGCCGATCGTGAGGAAGTCCGTGCCCGCCGCGCGCAAGGCGCGGATCGAATCGAGCGCTTCGCCCTCCTTCTCGCCGAGGCCGACCATCAGGCTCGACTTCGTGAACACGGCGGGATCGAGCGCCTTGGCTTCGCGCAGCGTGTCGAGCGAGCGCTCGAACGAGCAGCGCGGATCGCGGATCCGGCGCTGGAGCCGCGGCACGACCTCGACGTTGTGCCCCAGGACGTCCGGGCGTGCCGCCATGAGCGTGGCCAAATCGGACCCCGTGTAATCGGGGATCAGCGTCTCGACGATCGTGCGCCCGGCCGCGGCG
>SMVQ01000168.1 GCA_004357655.1 Planctomycetota bacterium | reverse complement strand
GGTGCCGTCGAAGTACGGGATCCACTCGATCCCGACTTTCATCGTCATCAAGAACGGAGAGGTGGCAGCACAGATCGTCGGCGCTCAGAGGTACGAAGCCCTCAAGGAAGCCGTCGAGCCGCACCTGTAGCCGCGTGCCGCGAACGGACCGGGCAACCCGAACGTGCGAATCGTCTTCCTCGGATCCCCGCCGTTCGCCATCCCCGTCCTGCGGCACCTCCGCGCGAGCTCGCATGACGTCGCGCTCATCGTCACGCCGCCGGATCGCCCGCGCGGTCGGGGGCGCGCCGTTGCGACCTCGCCCCTGGTGACGATGGCGCGCGAGCACGGCATCCCTGTCCTCCAGCCGACTTCGACCAGGACCGCGGAGTTTCCAGGTGAGCTCGCGGCGTTCGAGCCCGAAGCACTCCTCGTCGCGAGCTATGGCGAGATCCTCCGTGAGGACGTGCTGCAGCTCGCACCGCGTGGGGCCTACAACGTGCACGCGTCGCTGCTGCCCCGGTGGCGCGGCGCATCCCCGATCCAGAACGCGATCCTCGCGGGCGATGCCGTGACAGGGATCACGATCCAGCGCATGGTGCGCGCGCTCGACGCGGGCGACATCCTGCTCGCGCGGGAGACACCGATCGGGCCCGCCGAGACTGCCGGCGAGCTCACCGCGCGGCTGGCCGAACTGGGTGGCGAGTGCGCGGTCCTCGCGCTCGACGCCCTCGCCTCCGGTGCGCCGGTGTTCACGCCCCAGGACGAGGCGGGCGTCACGCTCGCGAAGAAGCTCGCGAAGGCCGACGGCGTCGTCGACTGGTCGCAGCCCGCCGCGGACATCGCCCGACTCCTGCGCGCCGTCACACCCTGGCCGGGCGCGCGCACGACCCTCCCCGGCGGCCGCGACCTCGTCCTGCTCGGGGCCCGGGCTATCGCCACGCCCGAGGGGGATGGCCCGGCCCCGCCCGGAACCGTCCTCGGGGCCCCGGACGGCTTCACCGTGGCGACCGCTGCCGGCGCCCTGGAGCTGCTCGAGGTGAAGCCCGCGGGCAAGGCCGCCATGGCGGGTGCCGCCTTCCTGCGCGGCGCGCGCCTCGTCCCCGGCGACGTTCTCGGGGTCTGACGTGCCGCGCCAAGCCGCCTGGAACGTCCTCCGCTCGGGAACCGAGACGCCCCTGCGCGCGGTCGACCGCGAGGCCGACCGTCGCAGCCTCGAGCCGCGCGACCGCGCGCTCCTGCGCCGCATCCTCGGTACCGAGGTGCGCCGACGCGGCACGCTGCGCGCGATCGTCCGCGCGTTCGCGCACGGCAAACTGAGCCAGGACCTCGCCGCGCACCTGCGGCTCGGTTTCGCGCAGATCTTCTTCCTCGACCGGGTCCCGCCGCACGCCGCCGTCTCGGAGACGGTGCGCGCAACCTCCGACACGGTCGGGCTGTCGAAGGGCCGCACGGTGAACGCGATCCTGCGCGCGGCGTTGCGCGCGCGTCGCTCGGGCACATCCGGCGACCCGACGCGCGACATCGTCGGCCGGGACTGGACCTTCGAGTCACCCGTGTTCCGCGACCCCCGGGAACATCCGCTGCTCTGGGCCGAGGACGCGCTCTCGATGCCGTCCGCGCTCATCAAGCGTTGGACGAAACGATTCGGAGAGGAGCGCGCTTTCGAGCTCGGGCGCACGTACCTCGAAGAGCCCGATCTGTCCGTGCGTGTCGCACGCGGCGAACGGGCGGCCGCGCGCGCGGAGCTCGAGGCGCTCGAGCTCGCTCCGCGGGACAGCGCGCACCCACAGGTTCTGATCCTCGACGCCGACGCCACGGAGACGCTCCTCTCCTCAGCGCCCTTCGAGGAGGGCCGCCTCACGGTTCAGGGCGAGACCGCGCTGGCCGCCGCGGAGCTTCTGAGGACCGAGGCCGGCGAGCGAGTGCTCGACCTCTGCGCCGCGCCGGGCGGGAAGACCGCGGTGCTGGCCGCGAGCGGCGCGACCGTCGTCGCCGCGGACAGGAGCCCGTCGCGGCTCGCGCGGCTCGCGCCGGGCCTGCGCCGATTGGGACTCGCGCAGAACGTCCAGCCGGTCGCGAGCCTGAATTGCGCAGCATTCCCCAGGGCCGTGTTCGACGCCGTCCTGGTCGACGCACCGTGCAGCAACACCGGCGTCCTCGGCGCCCGACCCGGCGCACGGTGGCGCTTCGGCCCGAGCGCGATGCGCTCGCTGGCCGCCGTTCAGACGGAACTGCTCGCTGCAGGCGCCGCACGCACCCGCCCCGGCGGCCGCCTCGTCTGGTCCACTTGCAGCCTGGAGCCGGAGGAGAACGAGCGACGCGTGCGCGCATTCCTCACGGAGCACGCGGACTGGTCGCTCGCCGCGGAGTGCAGCGCCCTGCCCGCACAACCCGGCGGGACCGGCCCCATCGATGGCGGATACGCGGC
This sequence comes from Planctomycetota bacterium, assembly GCA_004357655.1. Lineage (GTDB taxonomy): Bacteria > Planctomycetota > UBA1135 > UBA1135 > N075bin59. The sequence goes on along the minus strand of SMVQ01000168.1, from coordinate 4,157 downwards.
GTTGATCGTACGTGCCGGCTAACTTGATTCCATATGCCGGGCAAGTGCTCATGACGGACCAGACGCCTTGGAGCCCGGGCAGCGAGCTGCCGCCGCTCGAGCGAGCGGACGAGCCGCGGCCCACCCTGCGCCCGGTGACCTCGCCGGACGACGTACTGGGGCCCTACCGGGGCACGCCGATCGAAACGCTGCTCCTCGCTCAGAATCTCGGCGTCGAGTTCGAGTTCTCCGGCGAGCCCCAGCTCGTCGTCGCGACGTGCATCGATCCGCGCATCGACCTTCGGCTGCCACCCGGTAGCGCCTTCATCATCCGGACAGCCGGCGTGAACTTGAAAGACGAGGCGCTGTTCCAGTTTGGATTCCTGACCTCCGTGATGGGCCTCCGGCACGTGGCCCTGATCGCGCACGAGGACTGTGCGATGACCCGCCTGCACGACAAGCGCCAGACGTTCGTCGATCGGCTCGTGGAGCGAACCGGCTGTGATGCGCGGTCCGCTGGGCTTTACTTCGACGACCATGTGGACTTCTGGAACGTGCCGGACGCGATCACCGTCGTTCGCGACCATGCGGAGAACATCCGCCGCGGCGGTGGCGTCGTCGTCGCACCGCTCTTCTACAGCCTGCGCGAGGGACGACTCCTGCAGATCGAGTAGGCCCTGACGCGGCCGTCGTAGCCGTGGACGGGAGCGCGTCGCGGCACGCGCGCTTCCTGCCCGGCCTGCGCCGGCTGGGACTCACGGGGCACGTCCGCCCTGTCGCGGGCAGGAGTTGCGCGGCCCTCCTCGCCGCCGTGCTCGTCGTCGCGCCGTGCGGCAACACCGGTGTCCTCGGCGCCCGCCCCGGCGCACGTCGACGGTTCGGAGGGAGGCGCCGCTCGCACTCGCCCCGGTGGGCGCTTCATCTGGTCCACTTGCAGCCCCGAGCTGGAGGAGATCGAGCGCCGCGTGCGCGCATTCCTCGGGACACACCCGGAGTTGGCGCTCATCGGCGAGCGGAGCGCCCTACCCGCACAGCCCGGGGGTGCCGGTCCGGCCAACGGCGGATACGCGGCGCTGCTCGTTCACGCGGAGCCCCATGCCGTTCCGGCTCCACGCCGTGGTTTGCCGTGATTTCTGGCGAATTGTGGCTTGACCAGCCGAAACGTAAGTAGATACTTACTTTTGGCGAGGGACAGGGCCCTCGCCGCTCGGAAGCCTTTCACAAAGGGAGTACGGAGATGAAGAAGCATCACGCAGGCATCGGGATCGTCCTTGGAGGGTTCCTCGTGCTGACGCTGAACGCCCAGGACACGGCCTCGGCGCGCAAGCATCCGGCGGTCGTCGTGGGGACGTTCGATTCGCGGGCCGTCTTGATGGCTTACGTCGGCTCGGATGCATTCAAGGACTCCATGGAAGAACTCTATGCGGATCTCGCGCGAGCCAAGGCGGCCGGAGATGAGAAGCGTATCGCGGAGCTCGAGGCCTTCGGGCCGGAGTTGCAGCAGCGGATTCACCGGCAGGGATTCGGGACGGCCCCGGTGGACGACATCATCGCACGGATCGCGGACGAGCTGCCGGCCATCGCCGCAGAGGCGGGAGTGGAAGTGATCGTCTCGAAGTGGGCCCTGGCCTACCGCGGCCCGACGGCGCAGTTCGTCGACGTCACGGACCTGCTCACCGCCGAGTTCGACCCGAGCGCAGAGACGTTGCAGGGCATCCGGGAGATCGTCGCGCAGGAGCCCGTGCCCCTCGACCAGCTCGGAGACCACTGAGCGGGGAATCACCGGGTGCAGGGGCGAATCGTGGGCGTGCAGCCGGTGGATCGACGAGGTGGGGATCGAGGAGGTAGATTGAGTCCCCAGAGACCAACCTGATCCGAGACGCGAATGCCGCGACCCAACAAGAGCCAGGAACGCCGCACCGAGCTCGTCCCCATCCTCGCGCGCACCTTCGCGGACCTCGGCTACCGCCGGACGACCACGGCGGAGCTCGCCGGGCGCTGTGGTGTGCGCGAGAACATTCTGTATCGGCTGTGGCCCGACAAGCGGGCTATGTTCGTCGCCGCTCTGGATTTCGTCTACGAGGTCTCCGAAGCGACCTGGGACGAAATCCTGGCGCAAGCCGAGGATGGGACCAGCCCGGCCGAGCTCATCCTGGACCACGAGTCCACGCACCACGGTGAGTTCGGCCTCTACCGGATCGTGTTCGCCGGCCTGTCGGAGACCGACGACCCCGAGATCGCGAAGGCCTTGAAACGCCTCTACGGGCGGTTCCAGCGCTTCATCCACAAGCAGGTGAAGGCCCACCGCGAGGGCCATCCCGAGCCCGCGGCCACGGATCCGGCGCTCGTCGCCTGGGCCATCGTCGGCCTGGGAACCGTGGCGAACATCGGCCGGGAGCTCGGCCTCCTCTCCGCCAGCGCCCGCAAGCGGCTCGTCGGGGAGGTCGGCCGCGCGCTCCTGGGCGAGAGCGGAGGCAGGCTCGCGACTACCCGAGCTGCTCGGGATAGAGCCCGAGTCCCAGGCCGCCCGAGACGGGCAGGACCGCGCCCGTGACGAAACCCGCGCCCGGCGAGACGAGGAACGCCGCCGCGTGCGCCACTTCCTGTGGCGTCCCCGCTCGGCCGACCGGCGTGTTGCGCACGAAGTGCGCGCGCGTCTCGTCATCGATCGTCTCGAGCACGCGCTCGGTGGCGATGAGCCCGAGCTCGAGCAGGTTGCTCGTGACGCCCGCGCGACCGCATTCCGCGGCGACGCTGGCGTTGAGACCGAGGAGGCCGGCTTTCGCCGTCGAGTAAGCGACCTGGTGCGCGGCGCCGAGGCTCGCGGCGACGGAGCCGATGTGCAGGATGCGGCCGAAGCCGCGCGCCTTCATGCCCGGCAGGACGTGGCGCACGAGGCGCAGGGCGGCGTGGAGCGTCGTGCGCAGGACGCGCTCGAGCTCGACCTCGGGGACCTCCTCGACCGGTCCGTACGGCGCGAAGGCCGCGGCGTTGTTGACGAGCACGTCGACTTCGGGCACGGTGGCGTCGAGGCGTGCGAGCCATGTGGGGTCGTCGACGTCGGCGGCGAGCGCCGTCGCACGGCCTCCGGAGCCCTCGATGTCACTGCACGCTTCCGCGGTGCGCTCGACGGTCCGCGCGACGAGTACGACGTGCGCGCCGCGCGCGGCGAGCTCCGCGGCGATCGCGCGCCCGATGCCGCGGCTCGCTCCGGTCACGACCGCGGTGCGCCCGTGCAGCTCACCCACGGCGGATCCCATTGGGCCTCTTCATCACCAGCAGAATAGCGCTCGGAGTACACGATCCCACAGGTGGAGGAATTCGCCCACTTGCGGGCGATGACGGCGCGGTAGGATGCCTCCGCGTGCCCTCATGCCTGAACCGCCCATCGACCGCCGCCCGCCCCGCAAGACGATGGGCACCGATCTCACGCCCCTCTACATGTTCGTCGTGCTCATCGGGGGCGGTATCGCGGCCGCGGGCTGGCTGTTCGGTCGCAAGCAGGAGCTGAAGGCGACCGAAACCCGCGTGGCCGCGGAGGCAGAGGAGGTCGACCCGTTCGCCCACATCCCGGACGAACTACCCCCGCGCCTGCGGCGCGCCGCGGACGAACGGGCGAGAGTTTCACGGAACCAGCCGGCGGGAATCGAGGCCGAGCCGGCGTGGATCGAGGCGCAGGAGCTCGCGGACAAAGGCTGGACATACGCGGCGGAAGCCGAGGCGGCGGAAGCCGAGGGGCGGACCCGCACGCTCGGGGAGCAGAGCGCGGCCGCGCGCGCGGCCTTCGCACGCGCACTCGAGATCACCGCTGAGTGGGAGCTCGTGCTGATCGAGAAACACGGTGAACGCGACCCGCTCGTGCGCCGCGTCGTTCGGACGCGCGCAGAGTGGGCCGATGCACTCCGGTCGCTCAGCGAGACGAAGGACCGTTGAGCGAGGGCCGGCGTCGCGCGCTCGTCACGGGCGCCTCCTCGGGCATCGGCGAGGCCGTCGCGCGCCTGCTCGCCGGCGCCGGGTACCGGGTCGCTCTGCTCGCGCGGCGGACGGACGAGCTCGAGCGCGTGCGGGCCGACCTGCCAGGTGACGAGACCGATCACCTCGCGCTGCCGTGCGACCTGACCGACGAGGTGGCGATCGATCGCGCATTCGACGCGCTCGCGCGCGCCTTCGGCGGCCTC
>SMVQ01000167.1 GCA_004357655.1 Planctomycetota bacterium | reverse complement strand
TCTCGCGGCGCGCCAGGCCGCCATCCCGTCGATGACGTTGTGCACGCGTTCGAACCCCGCGCGGCGGAGCAGGCTGGCGAGCTGGCTCGAGCGGTAACCACCTTCGCAGATGACCGCGTACTCGAGCGTCGGATCGAGCTCGGCGACGAGCGCGGGAGCGGCGTCCTGCTCGACGAGCCGTGCGCCGTCGATCGTGCCGGTCGCCCATTCCCCAGCCGTGCGCACGTCGATCACGACCGGTGGATCGTCATCCGCGAGTCGCGCTAGCAACTCGGAGACCAGCAGCGTCGAGAGGGTGGCCTCGTCCGCGCCGGGCCTGACGAGCACGACGTCCGTGTAGCCGAGCTCTGCGAGCACACCCGCCACGTTCCGGGCCTCGCGCGCGTCCTTGGCGCGCACTGCGATCGGCGTTGCGCGGTCGGGGACGTACGCCCGCACCCGGTCCCGGAGCTGATTCCAGCCCGACTGCAGGTTGATCGCGCCGGCACGGTGCCCGGCCGCGAACGCGTCGGGTGCGCGCGTGTCGATCACGACCCGAGCGGGCCCTTCACCATCGACCTCCGTCGGCACGGGGTCGGACGTCGTGCAGCACGCGAGGCAGCCGAGCATGAGCGCGACGAAGGCGCGGCGAGTGCAGCTACGGACCGGGAGGATCATCCTTCGAGCCGGCGGAGGCGGTGCTCCAGGGATCGGAGCCAGGTAGTACGGAGGCGGGAACGATGCGCACCAGGCAGTGTGGACAGTTCTCCATACCCTCTTGAGTGTCGACATCATCAGCGGAATACGTACGGCCGCGGGAGCGATGGCGGAACCTCCATGCGCTCGAACCGTCGCCCGAGCCAAGCATAGCCGGCACCCGCGATCACCGCGGTGAGCAGCACCACTCTCCACAAGTGGCCGCCCGTGAGGTCGACGAGGGTGGCACCCGCGACGAGTGGCAGGCTCGGGTAGTGGAGCCCGAGCAGGAAGGGAAACATCGTCACCGCCAAGGCCGCCAAGCCGGCGCCGTACATGGCGAGGGTCGCGGCTCGCCTGCGTTTCCAGCCCGCGCGATCCCGGGGTGGAACGCCCCTGCGCGTCACCAGCGCCCCCGCGGCCAGCCACAACAGCACGCCGATGAGGCCCGCCGCCGTCGCCAGCCCGGGGCGCGCGGGGCGGTCGAGCGCGGGGTGCGCCGTGACGAACCTCTGTCCGAAGAACGGGCCGATCACCCGTCCCTCGAGCACACCCAGGTACTCGTCGCGCAGCGAATCGGCGTCCACCTCCACGCCGTGGGCCGCGTGCAGCGCGCGCGCGAGCTGCCAGGCGACGAAGTCGATCGAGCTCTCACTATCGATCGCATAGGGGTTCACTATGCGCAGCGGCAGGCCGGGCAGGACCCGCGGCGGCTCGACGCGCGCGACCTCGCCCCATGGCGATCGGATCTCGCGCACCTCATCGCTGACCGTGAACCGACATAGCGACCCGGGGACCTGAATGCTCTGTTGCCGCGCCACTCCGCCGGCCAGCCTCGGACCGGTGCCCACCATGTCGACGTGCTCGCGCATCTCGGCGGAGGTGAGTGGCTGATAGAACGAGCCGCAGAGCATCCCTCCAACGAGGGCGATACCCGCAGGCAGGAACACCCAGGGCGCGATGCGGGCACGGGGGATCGGGAGATGGTCCGTCTCGCGGAGGATACGCGTGGCGCAGAACATCGCCATTCCCACGGCGTACGGGCCGAACCATAAGAACGCGGAAGTGGCCCCATGGGCCGTGGCGGCCATGAAGGCTCCAGCGACGAACAGCACGAGTGCGCGCGGCTGCAGCACCGTGCTTCGGGCGAGCCAGAAGTGCAGGCCGCGCGGCCGGACGTCGCGGCCGGCGGCGATCGATTCGGCGCCCCGGCCGGTGCTCCCATCGGCGACGGTTCCCGCAGCGGCGCTCGTCGCGACGAGCAGGAGTGCGCGCGGCAGTCCGCGCCAGATGCACACGCCGGCGGTCGCGGTGGCGGCGAGCGAGACGGGTAGGGAGATCATGGGTCGCCAGAAGGCGAGCGCCATCAGGCCCACGCCCAGCGTGACGAGCGTTGCCAGAGCACGCGGCGAGTCGATGCGGCTGCGTTCCGGGCGCCATGCGAAACAGGCACTGATCCATGCCGCCCAGGCGGCGGCCGCAGCCGGCATGATCATGAAGGTCGGTTCGTGCAGGATGTCGGTGCCGACGATGGTCGTGTACACGAGGGCGGCGATCGCGAGCGGCAGCCAGCCGACGAGGGCGCACGCGCCGAGGCGCAGGGCGACCCAGGTTCGGGCATCGATCGGAAACGCCAGTTGCATCTCGCTGCACCGGCTACGCATGCTGGCCGGGCCGATCATGACCATGGCGGCGAGCGCCACGCACTGGAAGGCGATCGGGAAGATGAAGAACCCAGCCATCGAGTCGCCGGGGCCGTCCAGCGCTAGCGTGGCGACGCGCGAGGCCGACCATGCCAGCATGCCCGCGATGCAGAGACTCGTCGGAATGGCCCACGCCAACGCGCGGATCGCCGGGTCCTTGCGAACGAGTACGCCGATCATCGCGCCTGACCCTCCACCGTCTCGACGAACAGGTCCTCGAGCCCGAGCCGCGTGACCGTGAGAGCGGAGACTTTCAGCTCGCTCTGCAGGGTCGCTCTGGCGACCTCCGGGTCGACCCCGAACACCGCACGCAACTCGCCCGCGTGCGCGCGCGCCGCGAGGCAGCCCGCGGTCTGGCGCAGCCGCTGGACCGTGGTGCCGTTGGTCGGCGTCAGCACGGCGAGCGACAGCTCCTCGCGCAGCTCGTCCAGCCCGCGGTCGATCAGGACCCGGCCGGCGTGGATCAGCACCACCCGCCCGGCGATGCGCTCGACGTCCTGCATGTAGTGCGAGGAGAACAGGATCGTGCTCCCGCCGTCGTGCAGGGAGTCGATCGCGACCTCGAGGAACTCGCGGCGAGCCGCGGGGTCGAGGCCGCCCGCCGGTTCGTCGAGGACGAGCAGCTCGGGCCGGTGGCACACGGCGCAGAGCACTGCGACCTGCCGCGCCTGGCCCTTGCTCAGGGTGGCGATCTTCGCGCGCTCACGGACCTCGAAGCGCTCGGACAGCCGGCGTTCGAGGGCGCGGTCCCAACCGGGGAAGATCGCGCGGTGCATCGCGAGCACGTCGGCGACGCGCAGGTAGGCCGGCAGGATCTGGTCCTCGGACACGTAGCCGATACGGCGCTTGATCGCGACGGCGTCGCGCGGGTGCTCCATCCCGAACACGCGCACGCGTCCCGCTTGTGGCTCGATCATGCCCATCGCGATGCGCAGCAGGGTCGTCTTGCCCGCACCGTTCTTGCCGAGCAAGCCGACGACCGCGCCTGATTCCAGCGTCAGGTCGACGCCCGAGAGAACCTCCTCGCCGCGCTCGTACGTGCGGTGGATGCCCGTCAACTCGAGTACATTCATGATGTTTCCGTTTCGGTGGGGTCGTCGCCGCGATGCGCCGCGATGCGCGTCTGCTCCTCGGCGAGGAGCGCGGAAAGCGCCTTGGGCGGCACGCCGGAGAGGCGCGCTTCGTGCACGAGCTGCCGCACGATCGGCCGCAGCCCGTCGAGGTTCGCGTCCCGGCTCGGGGTGGGGAGATCGTGCGCGACGAACGTGCCCTGCCCGCGCGCCGTGCGAATCAGGCCGTCCCGCTCCAACTCGTCGTAGGCTTTCTTGACGGTCAATGGCGACACGACGAGCTGCTGTGCGAGCTGGCGCTGGGACTGCAGCCGGTCGCCGGGGCCTAACCGGCGGCCCGCGATCGCCTCGCGCACCTGGCGCACGATCTGGCGGTAGATCGGGGCGTCAGCGCCGGGCGAGATCGTGAGGTGGAGCGGGGTCTGCATTGCTATGGTGCTATGGTGGACTATAGCACCATATCGCGCAAGGGGCTCGCGGGCACAAGCCCTGGAATCGTCGCAACATCCTGTGGTCGCTAAGCTTACGACGTCATCAAGGTGACACGCCGCGCCCCCGGGACGAGTCGGAGGGCCTCTGGAAGCTCGGCCGCCCTCCCGGGGCGTGGCGTCCCCGACCCGGCTCGGCTGACCGATTCCCGGCCGACCAGGGCCGTCAGGCGGGTTTCACGGCGTGGATCCAGAGGCTCCCCGCCTCGTGCAACTCGACGCGCGTCCGGTAGTCGGGGCAGTGCGCGTCGGGCACGAAGCTCGCCTCGTCGCCGGGGCCGCGGGAGTCGAGGAGGCGCTTCGTCACGACGTCCGTGAACCCGGCGGCTTCGAAGGCTGAGCGCCATCCCGCTTCGGGGAGGAAGTGCATGTCGAGCTGCACGGTCGCGCTCCAGCCCTCCGTATGCACCGACTCCTCGAACCGATCGATGACCACGTCTGCCGTCCCGCCCGGCTTCAGGACGCGCAGGAGCTCCGCGAGCGCCCGCTCGAGGTCGACCGCGTAGTAGAACGCCTCCATCGAGAATGCGCGCTCGAACCGGCCGTCCGGGAAGTCGAGCGCCTCGAAGGTCCCGTGCTCGTAGCGCGCGCGCGACGTCAGGTCGTGCAGCTCTTCCGCGCGGGCGATCATGCGCCGCGAGACATCGATGCCGACGGCCCCGGCCCCAGGTGCTGCTTTCGCGAGCATCCGAGTCGCCCAGCCGGAGCCACAGCCGAGGTCAATGATCTGGTCGCCGGGTCGGATCCCCATCTGACGGACGACCTGGCCCACCACGTCCCCGTGCCCGCGCTCCATGCCTTCGGCGCGCCCCGACTCGGCCCATTCGTCGAACGTCTCGGCGATCCTCTCGTGGCTCATGATTCCGTCCCTGGGGCCGGCTGCAGGCAGTCTGTCAAGATGTCGTCGAGGGGCGCGAGCGTCACGTCCCAATCGTAGTTGGCTTCGACGAGCCGCCGGCCCCTCTGCCCGAGCTTGCGCGCCTTCTCGGGGTCGGAGAGCAGCTCGGAGATCGCGCGCGCCTGATCCTCGGCGGAGTCGGCGCGCACGTAGTCCCGGCCCGGCTGTCCGTCCACCCCCTGCGTCGCTGACTCGGTACCGACGACGGGGAGGCCCATCGCGAGTGCCTCGAGGACCTTGTTCTGGATGCCGCGCGCGATCCGGAGCGGAGCGACGCTGACCGCCGCCTTGCGGAGGTACTCGCGCGTGTCGTCCACGAAACCCGTCACCTCCACGCCCGGCTCCTCGGCGAGGCGCTCGACTTCGCGGCTGGGTCGGGAGCCGACGATCGTGAAGCGCGCCTTCGGGTGCCGTTCGCGGACGCGCGGCAGGATCTCGCGCACGAAGTGCACGCAGCCGTCGACGTTCGGGTAGTAGTCCATCACGCCGACGAAGACGAGGTGCCCGGGCTCGGTCTCGCCCGCGCCCGGCCGGTAGTACTCGAGGTCGACGCCGTTGCGGAGCACGACCGAAGGCCAGCCGGGGACGTCCCGCTGGAAGACCGCCTCCTCGAGCGGCGTGCAGAACACGTTCGTCCGCGCGGCGGCCGCGAGCTTGCGTTCGAAGGCGAGGAGCGTCAGCCACTCGCGCTCGTACACGTAGCGCATGGGGAAGCCCTTCCGGCGCGAGTACTGACGCCACTTGTCGGAGTCGAGCTCGGCGAAGTGCATCACCCAGGGGATCCTGTGCGGGAGTAGAAACGCGCCCATCGAGGACGAGTACGCGTACGCGACATCGGCCTCCGCGACGTGCCGGTCGACCTCGGCCTGGAGCGCCCGCGAGCTGTAGACGCCGAGCGTCAGGGGCTTCGTCGTGAGGAGCAGCGGCAGCGAGAGCAGTTTCTTGACACGTTCGCGGTGGGGGACGGCGATGCAGTGGAAGCCTCGCTCCGCGAGCGTCCGGGCAGCGGCGAGGTCCGCCTCGTCGTGCGCGAAGGCGATCACGGTGACGTCGTGTTCGCGCTTCATCCGCTCGATGAGGCGCCATGTCGTGATCTTGTCGCCCCGGTTGGGCGGGTACGGGACGCGTTGGGCGAGGAGGAGGATTCTCACGGGGCGGGAGAGTACCGGAAGGGTCGCGGCGCTTCAGTACGGCAGGTCCTCGACCGGGATGTCGAACGGCGGCGGCTCGGGCCTCCGGCGCGGAGACGATTCGCCCCCGTCCACCCAGGGCCCGCTGTGGCTCGGGGGCCCCATTTCGACCGGCGTCTCGCGGACGAGGGACTCCGCGCTGCCCCCTCCGAACGTACTCGTGAGGCCCCGCCGCCGGACGTCGCTCAGCATGTCCATGTGGGCGAGCGCCGCCTGGACGCAGTGATCCGTGTCGCCGCGCACGAACTTCGCCGCCGTCTCGCCGTCCGCTGCCCCGCCGTCCGCGGCCCCGCTGACGGGGCCCTGTGCGAGCGGCAACTCGCGCAGGAACATGCGGTGGCGGGGCTCGAGCACGCGCCCGTCCAGGATGAACACGCACCCGCGATCCGTCGTCTTGCGCATCAAGCGCCCGAAGCCTTGTCGGAACTTGGCCAGCGAGCGCGGGAGGTAGATGCGGCGACGTTGGTCGTCAGCGCCGAGAGCCGCGCACTGCGCGTGGTGGTAGCGGTCGGGTACGCCGTAGGGCAGCTTCACGATGACGAGGTACTGGAGCGTCTCCCCCGGGAAGTCCGCCCCGAACCAGAACGTGTCGACACCGAGCAGGATCGAGTCCACGTGCGACCGGAACAGGCCCGCGAGCTCCTCCTTCCCGGCCTCCTCCATGCCCTGGTACCAGAGCGGGATGTTCCGCGCGCGGAAGAACCCGCGCAGCTCTTCCCCGACCTGCTTCACGTCCATCGCGTTGGTGAAGAGGACGAGCATGCGCCCTCGCGTCCGCTCTCCGAGAAAGGCGATGAACTTCCGCACGTACGCGAGGAACGCGCGCTTGTCCCGCGCGAACGAGGGCGCATCGCGCGGGACGCCGACGAGCACGCGGCCGTAGTCGAAGACCTCGGGTGACCGGAAGGTGCGGACCGTGCAACCGACGCGCTCCTCGTCCTCGGCCGGTTCCGCCGCCCGGTCGAGTCCGAGGTAGCCCTTCGCCGCTTCGAAGCCGCCCCCGAGCCACGTCGTCGCCGAGAGGAACACGCCGTTGCGGAGCCCCGGGTAGTAGTTGCGGCCGAGGTACTCGTTCGGGAGCAGGACCCGCGCGGCGAGCACGTGCTCGCCGCGCGCGTTCGTCTCCACGTCGTAGAAGGTCTCGGGCCGGAACGCGGCCTGCCCGTCCTGGAGGGGGAGCCAGGAGTCGACGGCGGCGAGCACGTCCGCCAGGTCGGAGCGGGCGAGATCGAGGCCGCGCCGGACGGTCCGCCCGCCCCCGATCATCTGGTCGAGGTGCTCGGCCAGCTCGGCGAGCGAGGCATCCAGCTCGTTTCCGTTGGCCGTCACGCGCCGCCGCGCGAGCAGCAGCTCCTCCGCATCGCCCGACTCGACGTACTCCCGCAACAGGGAGTGTTCGTCGCGCTCCGTGCGGCTGCGGCTCGCGCGCTGGCGCCAGCCCTCGAACACGCCCGTCGCCGTCTCGAGCTCGGAGAAGGCATGCGCCGTGCTTTCCCAGGCCCTCAGGCAGTCGTCCAGGCTCGCGCGCGGGCGCGTCGTGGGCTGGAGCTGGCGCGCGAGCCGGTCGAGGGGCGCGCGGGACGTGCCGCGGCGCGGCGCGTGCATGCGCCCGAGGACGTCGCGCGCCGCCTGGAACGAGAGGCGGTGGCTCCACGCGCTGTGCGCCTGGTCGTGCAGGTGCTCGCACTCGTCGAAGATGATGTGCTTGAAGAAGTCCTGACGTGCGAGCGCGAAGCTCTGGTTGGTGAGGACGACGTGGCTGCGCTCGGCCCGCCGGCGCGCGACCTCCGCGGCGCACGTCTCGCGGTCGGACTCGCGCGTGCAACAACCCGTCTGCGCTCGTACGTGCCGCACGAATGTCGCGAGCAGCTTGCGGTAGCGCTTCGAGGACGCGAGCCGGACCGGCGGCCGCAACGGGAATTGGTCGAGGTCGCCGTGCTCGTCCGTGAGCGCGAAGAGCGCGAGGCTGCTCCACGCGAGCCACGTCTCCGCGTCCTCGTCGACCGCCGGTGCGAGTGAGCACAGGGCGCGCCAGCACAGGTAGTTCTCGCGGCCCTTGAGCACGGTGACGCGAATCCCGTCACCTGCGCCCGCCCGGTGCAGGGCCCCCAGCGCGCGCGGCACGTCGCGCTCCATGGCCTGCTCCTGCAGCGCGCGCGTGTACGTCGCGACGCCCACGCGAACATTGTTGCGCCGTGCCCACAACATCGCCGGCAGGAGGTACGCGAGGGTCTTGCCCGTGCCCGTGGGCGCGTGGACGAGCAGGAGCTCCGGCGCGCCGAGCGTGCGCGCCACCTCGGTCGCGACGGCGTGTTGGGACGCGCGGTAGAAATCGTCCGGCGCGCCGGGCTGGTCGTCCCGGAACTGCCCCGGCAGGTGGACGCGGAAGAGGTCGTCGAGGAGGCGCTCGTCCGCCGCGTCGAACGGCGTCGGCGCCTCGGAGTACGGGGGCACCGTGGAGAATCCGCCCCAGTCCTCGTACACCACCGCGCACCGCGGCTGCAGGTCTTCCAGCGCGGGCGGCTCGCGGCCCGCTGCCGCTGCGGCTTCGGAGAGCGCGCCGTCCGCGAGCTCGCCCGCCGCCGGGAACAGATCGTTCGACGCACCGGCCCAGGCCGAGGGCCGCTCGAGCAGGGTGAGGGCGAGCGCGAGCCGTTCCGCGGCCCGCTCGTCCGTCGCACGCAGCTCGCTCCAGGCCCGCCCGAGTCCGAACGCGAGAACCTCCAGCACCCGGGGGTCCCGGGCGAGGACGCGCCGCGTGAGCTCACCGAGCGCCGCCTGGAGCTCCGGCGGGTGGATCGCGCGCGGCGGTCCGCTCGCGCTCGGGAGCAATGCCTTCACGAGCGCCCCGCGCCTCCCCGCCAGACGTCCGGGCGTGAAGAGGCTCGCCAGCTCGTCGAGGCCGATGCACGCGGGCGCGCTCCCCACCGCCCCGGAGAGGTGTTCCCACCACGTCACGAACGCCTCGCCGTCGGGGACGACGACGGGTCCGTCGCCGACGAACTCCACGAAGGCCCGCCACGCGTCCTTGGCTTCGCGCGCGCCCGCGAGCTCGGCGCGCGTGACCCCGTACTCACGCGCCATGCGCGCCGTGGCCGTGGCCGATGCGTCCTGCTCGGAGGGGAAGGGGTCGCACGTCTCGTCGAAGACGCGCCACGCGCCGGCCTCACCCGCCTCACCCGCGCGCATGGCGAGCAACCGAAACACGCTGTCGAGCGTCGTGTCCGGCCCGGTCGTCCAGAGCGAGCAGAACGCGATGCCACCCACCGCCCGTGTCCAGGGAGCGGGCGGAGCGTCCAGGCCGTCCCCCGGCCCGCGCGGTGGGCGGTGTTGGATCATGATCGAAGGCGTGCCCGGCCCGGACCTGGTGGGTTGACCCTGCGCCGCGCTGCTCCGAGACTACTCCGCATGCCCGCCGATGACACGCTGGACGCGACCGAGGGGACCGCTTGGGTGCGCGCTGTCCGGCGCGATGAGCTGCCGACCGATGGGACCGGCCTGGCGCTCGAGGTCGCAGGCCGCGCGGTCGCGCTCTTCAGCGTCGATGGAGAGGTGCGCGCCATCGACGACTCGTGTCCGCATCAGGGCGGCAGCCTGGGCCTGGGGGTGGTGCTGGAGGGCGAGGTCACGTGTCCCTGGCACGGCTGGCACTTCGAGCTCGCGACGGGCCGGAACACCGACGGTCTGGCCGCTTGCGTCGCCGTCCACCGGACCCGGATCTCCGCGGAGGGGGACGTCGAGGTCGCGTGGGGGGATCGGTCCGTCCGACCCGAGAGGAAATCGGAGCGGCGCGAAGGTTGCTCCTAAACCATTGATGTATCATGACTTAGGGCTCCATGGCGGCCGGCGCCGCTTCGATTGCGTGGCGCGGCCGGTGCAGGAACCCTAAACCGCGTCCGATACAGCACTTGCAGCCGGCGGGTGGCGGACTGCGGACCATGCCGAGCCCGGCCGGCGCCGCACCGCGAGCCTTGACTCGGAATCGACTCCACCTATTTATATCGCCCCCCGCCAGGGGCCGAGAGCAATCGACATGGTGAAGGACGACGCACAGACAAAGCCCGGGAAGCCCGAGAAGAAGAGCCCCAAGGCCGTCAAGCCGGCCAAGGCCGTCAAGCCGGCCAAGCCGGCCAAAGCAGCCAAGCCGACCAAGGCAGCCAAGCCGGCCAAGGCGCGGGGCAAGTCGCTCGTGATCGTCGAGAGCCCGGCCAAGGCGAAGACGATCAACAAGTACCTCGGCAGCGACTATGTCGTTCGCGCGTCGATGGGCCACATCCGGGACCTTCCCAAGGGCAAGTTCGGGATCGACATCGAGCACGGGTTCAAGCCCGACTACACGACCATCCGCGGCAAGGCGAAGGTCATCTCGGAGCTGAAGAAGCTCGCCAAGTCGGCGCCGTTCTTGTACCTGGCGCCCGACCTCGACCGCGAGGGCGAGGCCATCGCCTGGCATCTCTTCGAGTTGCTCGACGTGCCGGAGGAGCGCGTCTTCCGCGTCGTCTTCAACGAGATCACGAAGACCGCGATACTCGACGCGTTCGAGGAGCCTGGCAAGCTGAACATGGCCAAGGTCGACGCCCAGCAAGCGCGCCGCGTGCTGGACCGGATCATGGGCTACAAGCTCTCGCCGCTCCTCTGGAAGAAGATCGCGAAAGGACTCTCCGCGGGGCGCGTGCAATCGGTCGCCGTGCGGCTGATCGTCGAACGCGAGCGGGAGATCCGGGCTTTCATCAAGGAGGAGTACTGGCGCGTCACGGCGCACTTCGACCTGGACGGGCACCCGTTCGACGCGGAGCTGCGCCGCCTCGGCGGAGACCGGATCGAGAAGAACCTCCTGGAGGAGCGGGCCCGCGGCGTGGTCGAGCGCATCGGCTCCGAGCCCCTGAACCTGGTCGAGCTCGAGAGCAAGCCCAAGACGCGCCGGCCCACGCCGCCCTTCGCCACGAGCCATCTGCAGCAGAAGGCGTCGACGATGCTGCGCTTCAGCACGCGCAAGACGATGATGATCGCGCAGCGGTTGTACGAAGGCATGGAAGTGCCGGACGAGGGTTCGGTCGGCCTCATCACGTACATGCGCACGGATTCGGTCCGCGTCTCGAAGGACGCCCTGGAACAGGCGCGGGCGTACATCGAGGGCCAGCTCGGGAAGGAATACCTGCCCGGCAAGCCCAACCAGTTCGCCAACCGCTCCAAGTCCGCCCAGGAGGCGCACGAGGCGATCCGGCCCACGATGGTGTCCCGGACGCCGGAGGCCATGCGGAGCTCGCTCACCGCCGACCAGTTCAAGCTCTACAAGCTGATCTGGGAGAAGTTCGTCGCGAGCCAGATGAAGCCCGCGGTGTTCAACGTGACGACGGCCGTCTTCGAGCACGGGGACGCACGCTTCGTCGCCCAGGGGGAGATCGAGGTGTTCGACGGCCACCTGCGCATCTTCAAGCAGGGGGGGCGCCCGGACCGCGATTCGCAGGCGCTCCCGAAGGTCTTGAAGGCCGGTGAGGCGTTCAAGCCGACGAGCATCGACCCGACCCAGCACTTCACCCAGCCGCCGCCCAGGTACAGCGAGGCGACGCTCGTGAAGGAGCTCGAGAAGAAGGGGATCGGCCGGCCGTCGACCTACGCCACGATCATCTCCACGATCCAGGATCGGGGCTACGTCACGCTGGAGAGTCGGGCGTTCGTCGCGACGGAGCTCGGCGAGATCGTGACCACCCAGCTGGTCGAGCACTTCGGCGACGTGATCAACACGGAGTTCACCTCGAAGATGGAGGCCAACCTCGACAAGATCGAGGAGGGGAAGCTGAAGTGGGATCGCGTCGTGCGCGACTTCTACGAAGTCTTCGCGACGGACCTGGAGCGCGCCGAAGGTGCGATGCGGAACCTGAAGCTCGACCCGGAGCTGACGGACAGAGAGTGTGACAAGTGCGGCTCGAAGATGGCCGTGCTGTACAACAAGCGCGGCAAGTTCCTCGGCTGCTCGAACTATCCGGAGTGCAAGAACACGATGCCGGTCGACGGCCCGCGCGAGAAGGCGGAGGTCATCGAGACCGACTACACGTGCCCGAAGTGCGAGAAACCGATGGTCATCCGCACGGGCAAACGCGGCCGTTTCCTGGCGTGTACGGGCTTCCCGAAGTGCAAGAGCACCGCCTCGGTCGATGACGACGACAAGATTGTCGAGCCCAAGAAGACGGGCATCGAGTGCGACAAGTGCGGGTCGGAGATGGTGATCAAGGGCTCGCGCCGCGGACCCTTCCTCGCATGCTCCGGCTATCCGAAGTGTCGCAATGCGAAACCGCTCCCCGATGAGTTCCGCGAGAAACCGCGCGAGACGGGCGAAGCCTGCAGCATGTGTGGCGCACCGATGGTCGTGAAGACCAGCCGCTGGGGCAAGGAATTCATCGCGTGCTCGGCCTATCCGAAGTGCAAGAACACGATGGATCCGTCGAAGACTCCGGACGACGACGGCGAGGCGACGGTGGCCGGCGGTGAAGCCGTTCAAGCCGGGCCCGCCGACGGCGTGAGCACCGAGTAGGGCGCCAGCGCGCTGCGCGCCGTCGACTGCGGGACTCGTACGACTCGGAGGACAGCGCTCCGGGTTCGTGGACACCCTGGGGTAGAATGTCCAGCCCCTGTCCCCGCGCGACGGTCGGGTCCCGCCACCCCCCCTCGGCCACAGGAGCCCCATGGAGATCTCAGAGATCCAGGTCGACGGATACGAGCAGGTCGTGCGCTGCCGCGACGAGGCTTCCGGTCTGCACGCCTTGATCGCCGTCCACGACACGACGCTGGGCCCGGCCCTCGGCGGGATGCGGATGCTGCCCTACGCCTCGGAGGACGAGGCGCTCTTCGACGTCCTCCGACTCTCCCGGGGCATGACCTACAAGTCGGCCGTCGCGGACACGGGCCTGGGGGGCGGCAAGTCGGTCATCCTCGGCGATCCGAAGACCCGGAAGTCGCGCGCGCTCTTCGAGGCCATGGGCCGGTTCATCGACTCCCTGGAGGGCAAGTACATCACCGCGGAGGACATGAACATCGGGATCCCGGATCTCGAGTTCGTCAAGACGCAGACGCGATGGGTGACGGGTCTCGCGCGCGATTCGGGCAGCTCCGGGAACCCCAGCCCCTACACCGCGCGCGGGTGCTACGTGGGCATCCGGGCTTCCCTGGAGGAGGCCTTCGGAGACCCCGAGTGCAAGGGCCGGCGGATCCTCATGCAGGGGATCGGTGCCGTGGGAGGACAGCTCGCGATCCGACTGAAGGAGGCCGGCGCCGAGGTCATCATCTGCGACATCAACGAGAAGCGCGTCGCGGAGTTCGAGGCGCAGTACGGCTTCGAGTCCGTCCCGGACGATACGCACCTCGAGGTGGAGTGCGACGTCTACTCCCCATGCGCCCGTGGTGCTGGGATCAACGACGAGACGATCCCGAAGCTCGCATGCCGGATCGTCGCTGGTT
This sequence comes from Planctomycetota bacterium, assembly GCA_004357655.1. GTDB lineage: Bacteria > Planctomycetota > UBA1135 > UBA1135 > N075bin59. Next base: position 12,022 of record SMVQ01000167.1, on the reverse strand, counting down.
GCGCGAACAACCAGCTCCTGGAACCGCGGCACGCCGACGCCCTGCGCAAGCGCGGGATCCTCTACGCGCCCGACTACGTGATCAATGCCGGCGGAATAATCAACGTGTCCATCGAGCTGTTCCCAGGCGGCTACGACGAGGAACTCGCGATCGAGCGCATCGATCGGATTCACGACAACCTCAAGCGCGTGTTCGCGATCTCGAAAGCAGAGGACATCCCGACCAACGAGGCCGCGGCGCGACTTGCAGCAGAGCGCCTGGCCGCTGGTCGCGTGGAGAAGGCGTGACTGTTGCCGCTCATCTGCCGTTCCCGTCGGGCCGACGCCGAGTCTTCCAGCCTCCTCGGGCCCGAGCCCGACCGGGCGTGCCATCCCACCGATCGATCGCGCCCGCATGGACGTCGTGTCGCCCATGATCGATGTAGGTGATGGTCGGGAGTTGAGGTTGGGTCGGGGCCCGGAACGGAAACCGGAGACGGCGACCGGATCGGGCCCGGGCACGATGGCAAGCCCCTGACGGCCGCGGGCAGATGGCAGGCGAACCCGAGCAACCTCCGGTGAACGGAACGACGCCGCGCAGGGGCGTGCTGATCGTCGCGATCCTCGTGTGCCTCGGGTTGCCGCTCGCAGTCGTCGCGCAGCTCTACTCCCCGAGCTCCCTCGCGACGGTGCCGAGCGGGGATCAACCCGGAGGCCGGATCACGGGTCGCCTGGTCACGGAGGACGGTCGGCCCGTCGCCGATCACACGCTCGAGCTCCATCTCGTAGGTCCGGCGGGCCGCAGAATTCACGGGAGCACGCGGACGGACGCGCGCGGGCGGTTCGAGATCACGGCGCCACCCATCGCGGGCTACTACCTGCTCGAAGCCGGCGGTGGGGACTTCCAGCGCGTGGTGCGGGGCGTCTCGTACCTCACGGAGGAAGGCGAGCTCCGGCTGCCCGAGCCGCTGGAGCTCGTGTTGCCGCCCGGCGCCACCCTCAGGGTGACCCTCACGCGGGCGGATGGACGACCGGCGTCGGGCGGAACGCTCTACCTCGAGGGTCGCGTCGCCTCCGACTTCCTGTTCGGCCTGGTGCCGGCTGGGATCCGGCTCGAGCGTAGCTTCGACGCCGGGGCGGTCGTGATCGACGGCCTGCCCTCGGCGCGCGGGAACGTGCGGATCGTGCTGGAGAGCGGGGACCGCGTCGAGTTCCCGTTCGAGCTCGAAGTCGGGCAGACCCTCGAACGCGCGTTCGAGCTCTAGCGTCGAGGACCCCGCCCGGAGGATCGGGTCCGCGTCAGAGCCTCAGTCCTTGCGCAGGAAGTCGACGAGGTCGACCTCGAGCTCGGCGAGTCCGTAGTCCGGCACGGTGAGGCAATGGTAGACGATGCGCGCCAGCGCCTCGGGCGTGTTCGGGTTCAGGTCCTTCGCCGGTGGGTAGGAGAGGAAGTAGGAGAGGCTCATGCGCTCGACTTCACCGCCCTGCTCGCGCCCGGCGTACTGCCACGGCACCTCGTCGAACGGCAGGACGCCCGTGAGGATCTCGTAGAGCATCACGCCGATGCCCATGACGTCAGCCTTGCTGTCGCGCAGGAGCAGTGGGTTGTAGTGGGGCGTGGTCGTGATCACGCCGCGCTCGTCCGCGCGCATCGCCGGGTCGACCATGACCACGCTGCCGGACGGCTTGATGATGATGTTCTCCGGCTTCAGGTCGCCGTGGTAGGTGAGCAGGTTCGACTTCGAGAGCTTCTGCAGCGCGCGCACGATCGTCAGGAACCAGTTGAGGCGGATCCCTTCCAGGGCGCGGATCTTCTCGCGCAGCGTCTTGCCGCGGATGTAGTCCATGACGGTGACGGGCCGCCCCTCGTGTTGGAAACACTCGTGGACCTTGACGAGGTTCTGCCCTCCGGCCTTCTCCAGCAGGTCGGCCTCGTTCCGGATGAGATCGTCGATCTCGTGGACGTCGAGGAAGTCGATGCGCACGCCGTCCTGGCGAAAGAAGATCGCCTCGGCCGGGGTCTCATCCGGACTGATGCCCTCGGGTCGGCGCCGGCTCGTGATCTCGAGGAAGCGCGTCACGTAGCGACCCCCGCCGGCGACGTCACCGAGCTTGAGTGCGAACTTGCGGCCGGCCTCGTCCTCAGCGAGGTAGACGAGCGAGAAGCCCCCGCGCGCGATGAAGTCCAAGACGCGGTAGGCTCCGATTCTTTCACCGACTTCCAGCTTGATCATGGGGGAGATCCTTGGCGCCTGTTGAGGGTGGATGCGCGCCTTGGCATCCGGTCCCAATTCATCGAGTGATCGCCGGCTCGGATTGAGTCAATCCCTTCGTGGGGATCCCCAGTTCCGAGGATTCGGGCCGCCCTGGGGCCGATTCGTCCGGAAAGGACTTCAGAGCCCCGGCCAGGAGGCCCTAAGGGGGTCTGTAGCGAGTGAGGGCGACGGTGCGATTCGGTCGGGCGAGCCGGCGGGCTGGCCGGATTCTGGTGACCGGGGTGCCGGCCAGTGAGCGGGCGAGCGCGAAGGCCGTCCGTCCGGGCTCGGTCTCGGGCACGTCGGGAAGACCGCCGCTGCCAGAGTGAACGGCGTTGGGCCTAGCGCCCGCGGGGGGCGTCTTCGTCTACAGGCTCCATTTCGATGGTGGGCGGATCCGCCCCCTCGTCGACGAGCTCGACGTCCACCAGGCGCATTCCGGCCCCGGATCCGAGGATCCGGCGAACCCCGAAGAGCACCGTTCCCGAGCCGATCCACTCCGGTTCGTCCGCGTGGGGCCGGTAGCGGTACACGCGTCCGAACGAGTCGATGACACCGAGGTCTTGCTGATGCTCGTTGCGAACCGAGTAGATGAACCGAGCGGGGTCGCCGGGAGGCTCGAAGCGCACGACGTACCCCGTGATCCTCCGATGCTCGACCGCGCCCCACGCCGCGGTGGGCCGTGCGCGTCGCACGATGGCGCTCGAGAGGCCGGGGGGTGAGCTCTTCGCCGTCGTGATACAACCGGCGAGGAGGAGGAGGGAGAGCAGCGCAGTCCGCATGGAGGGACGTATCGGCCGGATCGTTGGATTCCTGCAGGCCCGGTCCCGGGTGCCCGGCGCGTGGGGCCCGGGCACGGCGGAAACGTCCATCACGATTGCGCGGAGTCCGCTGCCATTGCCGTAAGTTCCACCAGGGCCTATAGTTCGACCCAGTGGACGAATACGGCCTCGAGTGCACTCGCCGTGCGGGGAAGATCGCCTCCAGGTGCCGTGAATGGGCCCGCGAGAACATCAAGCCCGGGGTGCGCGTCAGGGACATCCTCGAGCGTGTCGAGGCGATGATCCGTGAGGCCGGCGCAGAGCCGGGCTTTCCGGCTCAGTCGTCGCGCAATCATGTCGCCGCCCACTACTGCTCTCCGCCGGGTGACGAGCTGCGGTACGAGGAGGGGGACTGCGTCAAGGTCGACATCGGCGTGCACATCGACGGCTACATCGCCGACACGGCGGCGAGCGTCGACCTCTCCACCGACGGCAGGTGGACGCCACTCGTCCAGGCATCCGCGGACGCCCTCGCGGCAGCGATCGCGACGGTCGGCGTCGGAGTCTCGGTGGGCGACGTGGGTGCGGCGATCGAGCGCACCATTCTCGCCGCGGGCTTCCAACCGGTGCGGAACCTGACGGGGCACGGGCTCGCCCGATGGAAGGTTCACACGGCGCCGCAAATCCCGAACTACGCCGAGCGCTCCGGCGGGCGATTCAAGGAGGGGATGGTCTTCGCCATCGAGCCGTTCGCGAGCACGGGGCGCGGCTTCATCCGGGAGCGAGGGAAGGCCGAGGTCTTCATGATGATTCGCCCACCGCGCAGCGCGAAGGGGCTGGACAAGGATGTCCTGAAGGCCATCGACTCGTGGCGGGGTCTCCCCATCGCGCGGCGGTATTTTTGCGAGTACGACTCGCAGGCGCTGGAGACCACGATCTCGAAGCTGGCGAAGCAGGGCTCGCTCATGCGCTACCCGCCGCTCATCGAGGACGAGGGCGTGATGGTCACGCAGACCGAGCACTCCATGTACCTGGGTCCCGACGGGGTCGAGATCCTGACGGCCTGATGAACGCGCCCCGCGCGCCGGCCGGGGGAGGCGCGTGAAGGTCGCGCTCGTCACGACCGCACCCTCCACGGTCTCCGAGGTCGGATCCTGCGCGCATCGCCTGGTTCCGCACCTCCGGGAGCACGTCGAAGTCGAGACGTTCGTTCCTCCGGAATCCGCGGGCGAGGAGATCGCCGGCGTGCCTTCGCGATCCGTGCGCGAGCTCCGTCCTCAGGCGTTCGACCGGATCCTCTACGCGCTCGGGAACGAGCGCGCCCACGCGTTCATGCTCCCGCTCATCAGGCGGTTCGGCGGCACCGTCGCGCTCAACGACTGGGTGCTTCACGAGCTCGCGCACGCCGCGCATCCCGCCCTGGAGCGCGGCGGCGCACGGGCGTTCCTCGCGGGCCTGCGCGAGGGCGGGCTCGCGGAGGCCCGCGCTCTGTGGGCCGCCCCTCCGGGGGTTCCGGCGATCGAAGGTCGCGTGCACCTCGCGCTCAACCGCTCCGTGGTCCGCCTGGCGGACGCTTACCTCGTGCCGAATGGGTGGATGCGGCGGCGCATCCTCGAGGAGCGCAACGCCGCGACGCCGATCGGAGTCGTCCCCCGCCCGATGGTGCCGGAGTGGCGTGAAGCGGATCGACGCGAGACGCGCACGCGCCTCGGCCTGCCACCCGCCTTCGTCGAGGGTTTTCTCGTCGTGTCCGTCGGCGACGTGAGCGACCACAAGCGCATCGACGCGGTGCTGCGCGGGATCGCCCGAGCGCACAAGTCGGACCCGACGGTGCACTTCCTGCTCGGCGGCGACTTGCGCACCCAGCGCCTCGACGTTCCCGGGCTCGTCCGGGAGCTTTCACTCGCGGGAGCGGTCCGGACCATCGGCCGCGCCGAGGGTGCCGACATGGGTGACCTCATCCACGCGGCGGACGTGTGCGTGCACCTGCGCGGGCCGTCCATGGGGGGCGCGTCCAAGGGCGTCCACGAGGCGCTCGCGCGGGGCCGCGGCGTACTCGTCTCCGACCTCGAGGAGAACCGCGAGCTGCCCGAGGACTGCGCGCTGCGCGTGCCCCACGGAGAGGCGGAGAGCGCGGCGGTCGCCGCACACCTGACGGCTCTCGCGTCCGACGCCACGCGCCAATCGGCGCAGGAAGCGGCGGCGCGACGCTTCGTCAGCGAGGAGTGCGACCCGGCGCGCGTGGCGCGCCGCACCGTCGAGTGTCTCGAGCACTCCCCCGCGCACCGGACCAACCGCAAGAGCATCCTCCGGAGCGCGATCGAGGCCGCGGACGCAGCGCGCAACCGACAGTCCTGATCCGCATGTTCTCTACCCGCGCTCCATCCGCGGGTAGAGAGCGGGTGGAGATCGTGCGGATCAGGACTGTCGGTTACAGGAGCTGTTTCAGCTCCTTCAAGCGCACGAGCGCCTCGACCGGCGTCGTCTGGTCGATGTCGATCTTCCGGAGTTCGCGCTCCACTGCGCTCGTGCCCGTCTCGAAGAGGCTCAACTGACCGCTGGGGACGAGCTCGTGCACGCGTTCGCCGGAGTGTGCGGCGATCCGCGGCGCGAGGTCCTCCGACTCGCCTTCGATGTCATGAAGGATGAACTTCGCGCGCGCCAGAAGCTCGGGGGGCACGCCCGCCAGGCGCGCCACCTGGATCCCGTAGGAGCGATCCGTCCCGCCTTCGACGATCGTGTGCAGGAACACGATCTCGTCGTCCCACTCGCGCACGCTCACGTTCAGGTTGAAGACGCCCTTCATGCGGGACGCGAGCTCCGTGAGCTGGTGGTAGTGCGTCGCGAAGAGCGTTCGCGCGCGGATCTTCTCGTGGAGGTGCTCGACGATCGCCCATGCGAGCGCGAGGCCGTCGAACGTGCTCGTCCCGCGCCCCACTTCGTCGAGCACGATGAGTGAGCGGCTCGTGGCGTTATTCAGAATGTTCGCGATCTCGACCATCTCGACCATGAAGGTCGACGCGCCGCGTCCGATGTCGTCGGCTGCGCCGATGCGCGTGAACACCCGGTCGACGATGCCGATACGCGCTTCGCTCGCAGGGACGAACGAGCCGATCTGCGCCAGCATGACGATGAGCGCGGTCTGCCGTATGTAGGTCGACTTGCCGGACATGTTCGGGCCGGTGATCAAGCCCACCATCCGGTCGGATCGGTTCAGTTCGGAGTCATTGGGGACGAAGGCCTCATCCGGCCGCGTCCTCTCGATCACGGGGTGGCGGCCGTCGACGATCTTCAAGACGTCGCTCTTGTCCACCTTCGGAGCGACGTATCGGTTCGTGACCGCGGTCTGCGCGAGGCCGGCGAGGACGTCGATCTGCGCCAGGCAGTGCGCGGTGGCAAGGATCCTCCGGACCTCCAGCGCGAGCGCCTCGCGGAGCTCGATGAACAGCTCGTACTCGAGGCTCATCGAACGCTCCTCGGCCTTCAGGACCTTGCCCTCGAACTCCTTCAACTCGGGCGTGATGTAGCGTTCCGCCGACTTGATCGTCTGCTTGCGGATGTAGTTCTCCGGCACCCGATCGATCTGTCCGCGCGGCACTTCGATGAAGTACCCGAAGACCGAGTTGAAGCCGATCTTGAGCCCATGGATACCTGTTCGTTCGAGCTCCTCGGCCTGGAAGCGCGCCATCCACGCTTTGCCGTCGCCCGCGAGTCGGCGAAGCTCGTCGAGCTCCTCGGAGAACCCTTCGCGCACCATCCCGCCCTCGCGAATCGCCGTTGGCTGCGCCTCGAGGAGCGTGGCTCGGATCCGCCCTACGAGGTCCTCCAGGGGATCGAGGCCGGTCTGGAGGTCGCCGAGCATCTTCGAGTAGACCTCCAGCAGCTTCGCTGCGAGCGGGGGCACGACCTCGAGCGAGCCGGCGAGCGCGACGACATCGCGTGCATTGGCGCGGCCGGTCGCGATCTTCGCCACGACGCGCTCGATGTCGAGCACGCCCGCGAGCAACTCCCGGACATCCTCCCGGAGGAAGGGTGCGTCGACGAGCTCCGCGACGCCGCGTTGCCGGTATCGGATGGCCTCGACGTCGCGGAGCGGCGCCAGCAGCCACTCGCGCATCAGCCTGCCGCCCATGGAGGTGAGCGTGGCATCGATCGTGGAGAGCACCGTCCCTTCCACGCGGCCGTCCCGCTGCGTGCGAACGAGCTCGAGGCAGGACCGGGTGGCGCGATCGAGCACGAGGTATTGCCCGGAGTCGACGCACTCGATCTTCGTCAGGTGGTCGCATGCTCCGCGCTGCGTTTCTTGCAGGTATTCGATGAGGGCGCCCGCGGCGCGGGTCATCGGTGAGTCGTCCTCGAGACCGAAGCCCTCGAGCGTCTTGACCTTGAACTGTTTCGTCAGCGCGCGAAAGCACGCGTCGCGCTCGAACCGCCATGGCTCGCGCACGCCGATGCGCGGTCCGAGCTGGGCCGAGAGGGCCGCCGCGAGCTCGGGGTGGGACTCCGGTAGCGCCTCCGACCACAGGAGTTCAGCCGGCGCGATCCGCCCGACCTCGTCCTCGACGCGCGCGAGCGGGATCTCCGTGACGAGGAACCGCGCGGTAGAGACGTCGAGCCACGCGACACCGGCGGTTCGCTCGTCGGCGTAGAGGCTCGCGAGGAAGTTGTTCTCGCGCGCGTCGAGCGCGTCTTCTTCAGTGATCGTACCGGCGGTCACGACGCGCACGATCTCGCGGTGGACGATGCCCTTCGTCTTGCGCGGGTCCGTCATCTGCTCGCAGATCGCGACCTTGAAGCCCTTCGACACGAGCCGCATGAGGTACGACTGCGCGGACTTCACGGGTACGCCGGCCATGGGCAGAGCGTCCTTCCCCTTGGCGCGCGACGTGAGCGCGATCCCGAGCTCGCGGGAGGCGACCTTCGCGTCCTCGCCGAACAACTCGTAGAAGTCGCCCATGCGGAAGAAGAGGAGCGCGTCAGGCTGCTCCTGCTTCGCCCGCGCGAACTGATCCATCATCGTGACCTTGGTCCGCGAAGACCCGGCCTTCCGCGCCTGGGCGCCCGTTGTCGTGTTCGGCTGCATAGGAGGCCGCGCGCCGGGTTCGTCCAGCCGCGAGGTCAGGGGTGTCCTACCGCGGCGATTTCGGGCGCACGATCCGTACCGCCGTATCACCGTTCCGCGTGATCGAAAGTACTCTAGTCGCCGCTCGTGGACCCACCAAGCGTCGTCCGCGCCGCGCCGCGAGGTTTCCGCCTGAAGGGCCCTTGGCACCGGATTTGCAAATACCTTGCGAGCCGGCGCGAGCCTTCGCGGGCCACTTCGCGGGCCATATGGAGTCGGCTTTCGCTCCAGCGCTTGAAGATGCCCTGACGACGAACGAGCATTGAGTTCCGCCGCCTCGCCCATGCGCTACACCCTCGCTACCCCTCCCACGCCGCGAACAGCCCCCTGTGCGCGGGGCCGAGGGCGTGCGGCCGGCGTGGTCGCCGTGGGGCTCGTCGTCCTCTCCAGCGCCGCCTGCCAGACCTACAACCAGAAGACGAACGCCGCCTTCAGCGACTTCGAGCAGGGTCGGTTCAAGGCGGCGATGACGACGTATGGTGAAGGCGAGGTCGTCGACTCGCCCTTCCTCGCGGGCGCCGAGGCCGGCACCGCCGGACTGGCCGCCGGAGACTGGGACGCAGCGCTCGAGTACTTCGGGCTGGCGAGCAATGCGATCGCAGCTTTCGAAGCGGAGGCGCTGCTCTCGGCCACGAACACGGGCGAGCTCCTCATGTCGTGGGTCCTCAACGAGGGCATGAAGGAGTACCGTGGCGAGGGGTATGAGCGCGTCATGATGCACTCGAGCTACGCGCTCGCGTTCCTGGCCGTCGGCGCCGTCGAGGACGCGCTGGTCGAGGTCCGGCTCGCGAACCAGATCCTGGAGCACGAGGAGGAGCTGTACGAGAAGGAGTACGGCGCCGGCGGCCTCGGCCACTTCATCTCGGCCGTGGGGTACGAGCTCGTCGGTCGACCCGACGATGCGTACATCGACTACGAGCGGATGGAGGCGAAGGGGCTCGGCGGCGAGCTCGTAGGCCGGTCGCTCGTGCGCTTGGCGCGCGCCCTCTCCCGAACCGACGAGGCCGAGCGCTGGGAGGCGCGATTCGGCGTCGACATCGAGCGCCCGGAGAACGCCGCGCGGATCATCGTGATCGCCGGCATCGGGATGGGGCCCGAGAAGAGAGAGGGGACGCTCGTCCTCCCGCTCGAGGACGGCATCTTCCAGCTCTCCATCCCCGTCTACGAGAGCAAGCCGCAGCCGGTGCCCGGCGTCGAGCTCGAAGTGGTCGGTGAAGGCCCGCCCATCCGGTCCGTCGTGATCGAGAACGTCGCGGAAGTCGCGCGCAAGAACCTCGCGGACCGCATCGCCTGGCTGACGGCGAAGTCGGCGGTACGGGGCGTGATGAAGCTCCAACTCACCAAACGGCTGGAAAAAGACCACGGCGGTTGGGGCGCGCTCGCTGGGATCCTCTTCACCTTCGTCAGCGAACGCGCGGACCTGCGGTCCTGGCGCACCTTGCCCGACACGTGGCAGGCCTGCCGCCTGTTCCTCCCGCCGGGTTCGCACGAGCTCGTGCTGCGCGCCGTCGGCGGCGACAGCGTCGCCCTCGGCACGTTCGAGCTCGCGCCGGGCGAGACCCAGTTCATCTTCGCCCGCACGCTCGGCCACCGGTTGCACGCCCACGTCGTGGGCGGCGGCCCCGCCCCATCACCCGCTCCGGAGCCGCCTGTCGCGGCGGCCCTCCCTCGAGACTGAATGCCTTGGAGTCCGTCATGAAACTGATCGCAGCCCTGTCCGCATCCCTAGTCGTCGCGACCGCCCTTAGCTGTAGCTCCACGCGGTACGGCGACGCGCAAGCCCAGGAGACCGTCAACGTCGACTGGGGCTCCACCGACCTCCAGACTTTCTCGCAGCACATGGTCGAATCGCTGCTCGAATCGCCGACCCTCAGCTACTTCGCCGGCCCGGCCAAGGGCGATGACATGCGCGTCATCGCGTTCATGGGCGGCGTCAGCAACGAGACGAAGGAGCACGTGAACACGCGCGGCGTGACCGACTCCATCCGCACGGCGCTCTTGCAGAGCGGCCGATTCCGTTTCGTCGCCGGCGAGCCCGGGCAGGACGAGATCGGCGAGCAAGTGCGTTTCCAGCAAGGCTCGGGCCGCGTGAATCCCGAGATGGCGAAAGCCTTCGGCAAGCAGCTCGGAGCGGACGTGATCATCTACGGCACCCTGCGCTCCATCGAGAAGAAGAAGGGCCGCTCGTTCGGCACCCTGCTCACGAAGACGAAGGACGTCTACTACCAGTTCGTGCTCAACTGCGTGAACATCGAGACCGGCGAGCTCATCTGGTCCAACGAAGAGGAGATCCGGAAGACGTCGACCGCGGGCCTGTTCGGCTGACCGATCCCGCGGCCGGGCGCCCTGCTGCGCCGGCAGACCGTCACGGGGAGTGAGGGTCGGGGCCGGGGAAGGGGGCTGGGACGGTGACGGTGACGGTGACGACCGCTGCGCGGCGTGCGGCGGTCGCCCCTTGATCGATGGCCCACCACCTCCCCCGCCCGCCCTCTTTGGGAAGGACCACCCGAGCTGCCCCGCGGTTGCGGTCTTCCGCCACGCCGCCGTCCCGGGGGGCGGCGCGCCGCGATCGGGTGCTCACTCCGCCAGTGACCTGACGAGCTCCCGCTCGCCGGCATCGAGCGCGAAGGCGGCCAGGGTCCGTTCGGCGAGCTCCCCCGCCGCGGCCCGATCACCGGCAGCGACTGTCCGCGCGCGGGCGGCGAGCTCGTCGTGGAGCGCGGGGTTGTCCGCCCGGGTCGCGATGGGAAACGGTTGGGAGGCGAGGTGGTTGACCTTGACCTGGGGGAACGCGCGCTGGCGCGAGTCGCGGAACATCAGCCGGTGCCAGGCGCTCGCCACCGGGCCGTTGAGGACCGCGACGACGAAGGCCGGGTCGAGCCCGGCGACGGGCCGGCACGCGAGCAGGCTGTTCCGGAAGTACGATGGCCGCTCGTGCAAGGCGGCGATGGGGCGGTTGGCGGTCTGGCGCAGGAGGACCGGGAAGGCGCGATACCGGTCGAGGGTGCCGATTTGAAAGCGCCGCTCGGGGCTGGGACGAAGATCGGTACGAAGGCCGGCGGAGGGTTCGCCGAGCTGGAACGCGTGGAGGTCGCGGCCCTGATACACGGGGGCGGCCCCGGGTTCGTCGCGCGCGACGACGAGCTGCCGCGCGGAGTTCCCGGTGTGTACGCCCGGGTCGGCGAAGGACTTGGCCGGCAGGCGTGGGTGGCGTTCGAGCCGGGTCAGCAATGCGGCCCTGTCAGCGGGCATCGAGCGCCAGGCCCGCGCGCTGCCCGCGCCCGCGTCCGCCCGCGCGATGAGCGTGATCATCACGGCGGGTTCGGTGACACCGTCGAAGGCGCGCTCGCCCAGCTCGACAGGCGCATCGACGAGGTCCGTCCAGGCCGTGACGGCGGCTCGGACGGGTCCGTAGCCGTCGAGCTCGGTCGTCGCCGCGGGCAGGAGCAGGGCCGCCCCGGTGCCCTCGCGGGCGACGTGCTCGGCGATGCGTTCGAGGAAGGCCGAGTGCAGGGCCGGCCAGCCGCCCGCGCGCGCCCGTCGACGCCCCTTGCGGTCGTGCGCGGCGTGCCGCCCGGAGAGCGACAGCCAGGGCGGGTTGGCCAGGATCCACGTGCCCTCCGGCCAGCGCGCACCGCTGTCCAGGGCGTCGCCGGTGACGATGTGGCCGTCGAGCGGCGTGCCCGGCGGGAGGCCGCCCGCCGCCCGCAGCCGCCGGCGGGCGCGCTCGGCCAGCTCCGGGTCGAGCTCGATGCCGAAGAGGTTTTCCGTGGCGTACGTCGCCGATCCCCCGGCCCGCTCGAGGGCAGCGGCGAGCAGCGCCCCGTCGCCGCAGGCGGGGTCGAGCAGGCGCACGGGCCCCGCTCCGGGGGTGGGGAGCGCCGCCGCGAGACGCCGGGCGAGCTC
>SMVQ01000166.1 GCA_004357655.1 Planctomycetota bacterium | reverse complement strand
TCCTGCTATGCCTGCTTCTGGTCAGGCATGGGCGGCCGCCCATGCCTGACCAGAAGCAGGCATAGCAGGAAGACAGGAAGGGAACGGGACGGAGGGGGAGGAGACGCTACTGCACTTCGATCGGGACGTAGTTCGTGAACGTCCCGCCGCCCGGTCCGGACTGGAAGCGCTGCCAGCTCTCGTAGTAGCCGATCGTCGTGCCCGCGAGCGTGCCGTCGTTGGGGATCGATGCGCTGTAGGAGGCCTCTCCCGATGCGGACAGCACGCCGGTCTGGATGCGGAAGAACGGGCTGCCGAGGTAGAGGGACCCGTACGGGGGGATCTGGATCGGCGACAGCAGGAACTCCGGGGAGAAGCAGATGACGTAGAGATCGCCCGCATCGCCCGTGTGCGTCACGGTGTAGCTTCCGCCCGGGACGAGATTGCCGGCGACCGCGATCCGCGGGATGCCGAGCTGCGCGATCGCGGCGCGGACGTCGGGCCGGGGGCCGATCTGGCCTCCGGTGCCCTGCGGCGTACCGGTCAGCGTCACGAGGTCGCGGAGCGCGAAGGGGTCGAGGTTCGTGCCGTAGGCCCCGCGATAGATCCCGTTCAGCATGATCCCGGCACCCGTCACGATCGGCGTCGCCGAGGAGGTGCCGGAGAAGGTGGCCGTGTACTCACGGAGCTCCACGGGCGAGCCCGCGCCGAACAGGTCGCCATACCCGGCTGTGGTCACGGTGGAGCCCCAGCCGTGCGCGTCGAGCCTCGACCCGTAGTTCGAGAAGCTGGCCTTGTTCAAGCTGGAGCCGTCCGACGCCCCGATGATGAACGCCCCCGAGTCCCGGATGTCGCGGTCGAAAGCGCCGCCGAATGCGGCGCCGTCCAGGTTGACGTTGCCGTTGCCCGCGGCGGCGAATACGTGGATCCCGTTCGCGGTCGCCGTCTCGATGGTGGCGAACGTGGAGGCGACGAACTCGCACGGGAACGGGCTGGGCGGAGTGCCGAAGCATTGGGCCTCGATGACGACGACGTCGCCCGGCCCGACCGCCGCGGCCGCGTTCGCGACGGCGGTCGGGATGTTCGCGCCGGACCCCTGGTGCGTCGACAGGAGCACGTCCGCCTCGTACACGATGCCCCGCACGCCGAACCCGTTGTCGTCGCCGACGAGCTCGCCCAGCACCGCGGTCCCGTGGTTCCAGGGATAGTGGAGCGGCGCGAGCCCGATGTAGTTGCCCTCGGCCGCGTGGGCGATGTCCTCATGATCGTCCGTCCAACCGGTCTCGACTTCCGCGATCGTCGTCCCCTGGCCGTGTGAGCCGCTGAACGTCTGACCGTAGTCGGCGTCGATGCCCAAGGGGGCGGCGCGCCGGTAGCCCTGCAAGGCCTCGAAGTCCGGCGTCCCCGAGCCCGCGGGCGCGACCATGACCGCTGCGGTGGCGTCCTCGACGCGTCCGATCGGGTACGCGAGCTCGACCACGTCGAAGGCGTTCAGGGCGTCGCACACCTCGGCCACGAGCGCCGTCGGGCCCTCGAGCGTGATGCGGTAGAACAGGGTGAGGTCGTGGAGCGCGCGCCCGCTCGCGAGCTCGCCCGAGAGGCGCCAGGCCTCGAGCCAGCCGTCGGGCTGCGCGAACAGGCGGTGCCGGACGGCGTCGACGGAGTCGAGGTAGGCATCGACCGCGTCCAGGCCGTCCGCCGAGCCCTGGAACCGCTCCTGGACCAGGCGCACACCCGAACCGTGCACGAACTTCACCTCGAGGATCCCCGCTTCGTGCTCCGGCACGAGGACCGTGCGATTCGGCTTCTCGCCGAGCGGCGACCGTTGGGGGGCTTCGGACCCCTGAGCCGCGGCGAGTCCCGCGAGGAGTACGATGGGCGGGAACAGGGTGATGGTGCGAGGATGGAGCACGGTCTTCATCTCCAATCTGGGGCCTCCGGACGCGGGAATCGTCGCACCTCGATCGCGGAAGGCTGCCGGCCGCGGAGGTGCCGGACCATTATAGCTGTCCGAGGCGGGAACCGGGTGGATTCCGGGGGGGGGCTTTCCACGCGCTCCCTGGCGTGGATGATCTCGGGCCCCTCCCGCCCGACGGACCCTACCGCGATGCTCGTCCTATCCAACATCAAGAAGCTCTACGACGGCGCCTCCGACGGCGCCACGTCCGTCCACGCGAACGTCGATCTCCACGTCGATGCGGGGCGCATCGCCAAGCTCGGCCCGCACGACCCTTCGCTCACGGCGCGCGAGCGCCTGACGGTCATCGACGGCTCGGAGTTCACGGTGACGCCGGGGCTGATCGACTGCCACGGGCACGTCACCGCGCTGGGGCTCGACAGCGCGGCACTGGAGCTGAGCAACGAGCCCGGCGCAATGGTGTTCGTCGAGAAGGTGCTCTACCGCACGCTCGTCGACGGGGGCGTGACCACGATGCGCGACATCGGCGGCGCGACGCACCGGATGAAGCGCCTCGTCGACGAGGGCGTGATGATCGGGCCGCGGCTGCGAATCGCGATCTGCATGCTCTCGACCTCGGGCGGCCACGCCGATTTCCGCGGTCCGGACCGCTGCCACGCTACGATCTCGAAGCTCTGGCCGCCCGGACCCGGACGGCCGTCGAGCATCGTCGACGGACCGTGGGAGTGCCGGAAGCGCGTGCGCGAGATCGCCGCGTGCGGGGCGGACCTCATCAAGCTCTGCACGAGCCCGGGCGTGGCGTCGCCCAGTGACAAGCTCGAGCACCGCGACTTCAGCGCGGAGGAGATCCAGGCGATCACGGAGGAGGCCGGGGCGCGGGGCCTGCGCGTCGCCGCCCACGCGCACTCCGCGAGCGGCATCGGCCTCGCGATCGACAACGGCGTGCACGACATCCAGCACATCTCGTTCATGGACGAGGAGCTCGTCGAGCGCGCCTACGCGAAGGGCTGCACCGTGACGCCCACCTCGTGGGTCATGTCGGAGCTGCAGACGGCGACGGGTCTCTCGGACTTCGTGCGCGAGAAGGCGGCCCAGGTCCACGAGGTCCACTCGCGCGCCGTCGATTTCGCGCGCCAGGGGGGGCTGCGGATCCTCATGGGCACGGATGCCGTCATGGCCGGGATGCACGGGCGGAACTGGATGGAGCTCGTGCACCTCGTCAGGGACGGCCTCGCGCCGCTCCAGGCCTGGTACGGCTCGACCGGGCTCGCGGCCGAGGAGATCGGCCAGGACGACGCGGGCGTCCTGCGCGAGGGCATGCGCGCCGACTTCCTCGTCTGCCGCGACGACGTCATCGAGCGCCCGGAGGCGTGGGACTCCGAGACACTCGTCGAGGTCGTGAAGGACGGCGAAGGGTACCGCGGGGCCCTGGCGGGCCTGCCGCAACGGACGTTTGCGGGGACGGTCGCGACGGTGCTCCAAGGCCGGTGAACCGCGGCAGGGGGTTGCGCCCGCGGCACGGTGCGGTAGCCTCGTCACCCGCGCGGCGCACTCGGGCGTCGCGCGACCGCTAGCAGGACCGGGAAACCAACGGAGGCGCTTCATGCATACCACGACAGAGATTGCCGTGTCCGCCTCCGCCCGCGCTTGACGACCGACCGGGATCCCAGGATCCCGGTGCAGGCTCGAGCATCAGGGCGGAGCGTCGAGAGATCGCCGCACGCCCCCGGTACGTCCCGAGTTCTCCAGGGTTCCGGACCAGGCGCGTGACCTGTCCGACGCGTTCCTCGCCCGAGGCGCGTCCCGTACGCGGCCGAACCATGCAGGACTCACCGAGATCGATCCATTGAACGAAGACACCGACTGGAAACGTTCCACCAAACACCAGACTGTCCGCCGCCACCTCGCCGGGATGTCGAAGGCGAAGACGCTCGAGGACACGAAACGACTGAAGGAGAAGGCCAAGGCGCGGCGCGCTGCCATCCCGAAACGCAACCGGGGGCGGGCCGCGGATGCCTGGCTCGAGGACGAGGGCGATGAGCTCCAGCTCGAGCGCATGACCTCGAGCAGTGACCTCCTCCCGACGCGCGCGGCAAACGACCAGGGGTCGCGCGGCCCCGAGCGGGAACCCGAAGCGGACGGCGAGATGCTCGCGCAGGGCGCGGAGGCGCTCGTCCTGTCCGTCGCGCGCACGCGGGCCCGCGTCCTCGTGGACGGCGAGACCCTCGACGCGCTCCTCGCCGTCGAGCTCGCGAGCGATCGCGGGACGAGCCTCGCGGTAGGGGACCTGGTGGCCCTCGATCGTCCGCCCGGCGGTCCCGCGCGGATCCTGGCCGTCCACCCACGGCGTTCGAGCCTGTCGCGCGCGGACCCGGGTAATGCGCACCGGGAGCGGGTCATCGCCGCGAACGTCGACGTGGCGGTCGTCGTGCTGTCCGTGAAGGCGCCGCCCTTGAAGCCGGGCCTGATCGATCGGTTCCTGATCGCCGTGGAGCGCGGCGGCGTGCGGCCCTTCCTGTGCATCAACAAGCTCGACCTCCTGGAGGACGACCGGGAGCTCCGGGCGGTCGAGCGTCTGCTCGAACCGTACCGGGCGATCGGCGTCGGATACGCCCTCGTGTCCGCGGCGACGGGCGCGGGCCTCGACGATCTGCGGCGCGCGCTCGCCGGGCGCACCGTCGTCTTCGTCGGGCACAGCGGAGTCGGCAAGTCGTCGCTCCTCAACGCGCTCGATCCCGACGGTGCGCGCCACGTCGGCGCCGTCCGGGCGAGCGACGGCAAGGGGCGGCACACGACGACGGCATCGATGCTCTACGAGCTGCCGGCAGGAACGCGCGTCATCGACACGCCGGGCGTGCGGCAGTTCGGCCTGTGGGAGCTCGACCAGGCCGGGCTGCTCGCGGCTTTCCCCGAGCTGGAGGCGATCGCCGCGGCGTGCCGGTTCACCGACTGCGCGCACCTCTCCGAGCCCGCGTGCGCCGTCCGTGCTGCCGTCGACCGTGGCTCGCTGCCGCGGTCCCGCTATGACGCCTATCTCCGACTCTTGAAAGCCCTTCCGTCATGACGGACTGGAAGAGCTGGGAAAGCCGGATCGAAGGGGCAGGGATGAGGGGGGAGGGGAGTAGGGTCCTGACGACGACCGATCGATGAAGGACGTGATGGACAGTCGGGTGACCGGGGAGCGCCTGCGCGCGCCGGGCGATCGCCCGGTCGCGCGCCGGCGCGTCGCCGTGCTGGGCGCGCTGCTGCCCCTGGGCTTCCTGCTCCAGATGCTCGCTGCCCGGGCGCCGGCGACGACCGAGACGCTCTACTCGCGCGGTGTGTTTCCGGTCCTGCACGGGGCCGTCGCTGCCTTTGCCGGGCTCGTGCCGTTCTCGGTCGGGGAGACGATGCTGGCCGCGCTCGCTGCCTTCTGGTTCGTGAGTGTCGCGCGCGGGCTGGGGCGCTGGCGCGCCGGCGACCGCAGTCTTCCGAACCTGGCTGCTCACGCCGGGGCGAAGCTCCTGGCGACCACGGGCTTCCTGTACGCGTTCTTCCTCGGTGTCTGGGGCCTCAATTACGCGCGCCTGCCCTTCGCCGAGAGCGCCGGGCTCGACGTGCGGCCCGCGACGGTATCGGAGCTGGGGGCGGTCGCCCGCGCGCTCGTCGAGCAGACGAATGCGCTGCGCGCGGGTGTGGTCGAGGACCAGGACGGTGTCATGCGGCTGCGGGCGGGCAAGGCCGGCGCGCTCGCGGAGCTCGCCGACGCCTTCGAGCGCGTGAGCGCCGAGTACCCGTTCCTCCGGGGCCGCCCGCCGGTCCCACGCCTGCCGCTGCTCTCCCCCGCGATGACAGCGCTCGGGATCACAGGTATCTTCTGGCCCTTCACGGGTGAGCCGCACGTGAACGGCGAGATTCCGGACGCCTCGTTTCCGTTCCACGCCTGCCACGAGGTCGCGCACCAGCGCGGCTTCGCCCGTGAGGACGAGGCGAACTTCATCGCGTATCGCGCGTGCGCGGTCTCCGGCGATCCGGACCTGCGCTACGCCGGAACGCTGGCGGCGCTCCGCTATGCACTGAGCGCGTTGCGGCGGATCGACGGGAGCCGCGCGCGCGCGCTCGAGGAGCGCCTCGACCCTGGCGTCCAGCGGGACATCGAGCAGATCGAACGGTTCTGGCGCCCGAAGACGGCGACGATGCACGTCGTCCGCACGTTCTCCGTGAGCGTGAACAACGCGTACCTCAAGACGCAGGGACAGAGGGACGGGACGCAGAGCTACGGCCGGATGGTCGACCTCCTGATCGCCGACTACCGGGCGTCCGGGCTGTAGCGGGTCAGGCGCGGTTCGGATTCGGACCCATCGCCACGAGCAGGACGAGGGGCTTCGCGCTCTCGTTCACGACGCCGTGCGGCTCGTCCGGCGCGGCCCAGGCGACCGCCCCGGGGCCGATAGCGCGGGTCTCGTCCCCGATGGTGAACGTGCCGGTGCCCTCGACGACGAAGTAGAACTTGGTCGCTCCCGGGTGCGCGTGCACCTTCTGCGACTGTCCCGGCTCCAGGCAGTAGACGTCGCAGAACAAGTGTGGCGTCTCGAAGAGGTTCACCTTCTGGAGCTTCTCGGGGGAGAAACGGCGGGCGGCGTGCGTGTCGAGGAAACCCATGCGGGGAGGATAGCGCCTGGGCCGCGCGGGGGCACGGTCCCCTCGTCCGTTCGGTCCCCTGGAGCGACGCGGTACCATGCGGGACCCATGCTGAATACGCTCACCCAGATCGCCCTCCCGTCCTTGTTCCTCATCGCGTCCGCGTCCGGCGCGCAACAGGACGCGGGGGACGCGGAGGACGGCGGCTTCGTGCCCGAGGTCATGGACGCCTCGGGCGAGGGCGCGGACGCGATCGCCCGCTTCGAGGTCCAGGCCGGCTTCCGGGTCGAGCTGTTCGCCGCCGAACCCCTGCTCGCCAACCCTGTCTGCTTCACGATCGACGAGCGGGGTCGCTTCTTCGTCGGGGAGACGTTCCGGCACCACGCGGGCGTCACCGACATGCGCGAACACATGGACTGGCTGAACGAGGACCTCGCGAGCCAGACGGTCGCCGATCGCGTGGCGATGTTCGCGCGCAACGAGGGCGATGAGTTCAACGACCGGTACGCGCGCGCGTTCGAGCAGGTGCGCCTCATCGTGGACACCGACGGGGACGGGCGCGCCGACACAGCGACCGTGTTCGCCGACGGCTTCGACGATCCGGCGGCCGGCATCGGGGCGGGGCTGCTCGCGCGCGACGGCGACGTGTACTACACGTGCATCCCGGACCTGTGGTTGCTCCGGGACGAGGACGGGGACGGCCGCGCCGACGTGCGGAAAGTGCTCCACACGGGCTTCGGAGTACGGGTCGCGCTCCTCGGGCACGACCTGCACGGGCTGCGCATGGGGCCCGACGGGCGGCTGTACTTCTCCATCGGCGACCGCGGTTTTCACGTCGAGACAGAGGGCCGGACGCTCGCGCACCCGCGCACGGGCGCGGTGCTGCGCTGCGAACCCGACGGCTCGGGGCTCGAGGTGTTCGCGACGGGGCTGCGCAATCCCCAGGAGCTCGTGTTCGACGACCACGGTGACCTCTTCACGGGCGACAACAACTCCGACGGCGGCGACGAGGCGCGCTGGGTGTGGGTGCTCGAGGGCGGGGACTGTGGTTGGCGCCAGGCCTACCAGTGGATTACCCGGCCGAACCTGCGCGGCCCGTGGAATGCCGAGCAGCTCTGGCACCCGCCGTTCGCGGGTCAGGCCGCGTACATCAATCCGCCGATCGCCAACATCGCGGACGGCCCATCGGGGCTCACCGTCTATCCGGGCACGGGCTGGGGCGACCGGTGGCGCGGTCACTTCTTCCTCTGCGACTTCCGCGGCGATCGGGCGCTCAGCGGCGTGCACACCTTTCGGAACCAGCCGAAAGGGGCTGGGTTCGAGCTCGTGGGGGCCGAGCGCTTCCTTTGGAAGGTGCTCGTCACCGACGTGGAGTTCGGTCCGGGCGGCGACCTCTACGTCAGCGACTGGGTGAGCGGCTGGAACAAGACGGGCAAGGGGCGGATCTACCGCATCTCCGATCCTGCGTTCGCGGAGGACGAGCGCGCGCGCGAGACAGCATCGCTTCTCGCGCGGGGCTTCGCGGAGCACGCGCCCGGAGCGCTCGCGGCGCTCCTCGGCCACGCCGACCAGCGCGTGCGGCAGGCGGCGCAATTCGAGCTCGTCCGACGCGGCGAGGGGAGCTACGCGGTCCTGCTCGAGGCGGCGCGCTACGCCCACGTGCCCCTGGCGCGCCTGCACGGGATCTGGGGGCTCGGGCAGCTCGCGCGCAGTGGCGGCATCGACCTCGAGCCGCTCGTGGAGCTCCTGGGCAGCGACGATCTGGAGGTCCGTTGTCAGGCGGCGCGCGTGCTCGGGGACGGGCGCCACCCCGGTGCGCTCGTGGCCCTGACGGACCTGCTCGCGGGTGGACGGCCGCGCGCGCGCCTGTTCGCCGCCATGGCCCTCGGCAAGCTGGGACGCACGGAGTCGATCGGGCCCGTCGCCCAGATGCTGCGCGCGGCGGACGACGGCGACCCGTGGCTGCGGTACGCCGGCATCTTCGCGCTCGGCAGCATGGCGGACCAGGCGGCGGTCCTCGCGCTCGCGGACGACGCGTCCGCCGCCGTGCGCCGCGCGGTGCTCGTCGTCCTGCGCCGCCACGAACGGCCCGAGGTGGCGCGGTTCCTCGACGACCCGGACCCATCGATCGTCGCCGAGGCCGCCCGCGCGATCTACGACGTGCCGATCCTGTCGGCGATGGAGGCGCTCGCGGTGCGCTTGGAGCGTCCGCTCCCTGGGAACACGGAGCGTCCGCTCCCTGGGAACACGGAGCGTCCGCTCCCTGGGAACACGGAGCGTCCGCTCCCTGGGAACACGGAGCGTCCGCTCCCTGGGAACACGGAGCGTCCGCTCCCTGGGAACACGGAGCGTCCGC
>SMVQ01000165.1 GCA_004357655.1 Planctomycetota bacterium | reverse complement strand
GGACAGCGAGCTCGCAGCCATGGTGGCCCGCCAGTTCGCCTGGGAGGCGCCCCTGGCCGACGCGATCACGGAGAAGATTCTCGACCGGTGGTTCAGCGCCTCACCGGCCTACGCCAAGTACACCCTGCGGTCCGCGATCCGAAGGATGGGATCGTACCCGGCCTCGGCGAATCTCGAAGTCCTGGTCGAAGCACTAGGTCGAGAGGAGCTCCGCGGCACGGCGCTCGAGTCGATCGGCAAGCTCCACGACCCCACGCTCCTGCCCGCGCTGGAGCAGCTGCTTGCGAACCCGGGCGACTCGGAATGGCTGGATGCCGTGGAGGCGGTGACCAACTACATGAGCGACGAGGCGGCGGAAGTGCTGCTCGCGGTCGCCACGGGGGCGGGCAGCCTCGAGGCCCGCAGCGCCTGCCTCGCGGGCCTCGCCGCGATCCGCGACTTCCAGGATGCGCGCAGCCACTTTGCCACGCGCCGCGCGTCGCGTCAGACGCGCGACGGCGCGATCACGGACCTGGTCGGCATGCTCGAGGACGAGAATGCGGAGGTCCGCATCCAGGCGATCCGCGCGCTCGCGACGTTCGAGTCCGTCGAGTCGATCCCGCGCCTCATCCGGATGCTGCCGGACGCGGACGAGGTGACGGCGAAGGCGCTGCGCGAGACGCTCGATCGCCTGAACGGGATCGCGCCGGAAGAGGAGCAGTAGGCCCGGGGACCGGGGGCGCGATGCACGGGGCGAGGGGTCTGGACCGCTCGCTCCGTTTTGCATCCCACCACCACCCCCAACCACCCCAGGGGGAAGGGACCGCCCCCAGCGCGCTCCGGTTGCAGGCCAAGTGCATCGATCGGCGGGCGTCTCACGGCCCGACCGCTCCCGCGCCTGGCGCAAGCCCAGGAGCGAGTTCGACGCCGGCCGTAACTCGTTTCATGATCTCTTCTTGCGCGCATTTACACGATCGACGCACGGTCCCCACTAGCGGAGAAACTACTCAGGTAGTATTACCGGGGTAGTCGATAGCCGACCCGTAGGAGACACCCCCGAAATGACCCGCTCGCACCAACTTGGCGACCTGCAACTCGCGATCATGCGCGTCCTCTGGAAAGCGGGCGAAGCCACGGTCGCGGACGTCCACGAAGCGTTGCGCACGGAGCGCGGGCTCGCGCTCACCACGATCGCGACGATGCTCTCGAAGATGGAAAAGAAAGGCGTCGTCGAGCATCGCTCGGAAGGGCGTCACTACGTCTACCGCCCGACGGTGAGCGAGGAGCAGGTGCACCGGTCGATGGTGAGCGAGCTGACCGAGCGCCTGTTCGCGGGCGACGCGGCGGCGCTCGTGAACCACCTCCTCACGGCGCAGGAGATCGACGCGGACGAGCTCGCGCGGATCGCGGCGCTGATCGAACAGCGCGCGCAGCGGGGGGGCGCGTGATGCTCTCCCAAGCTCTCGGCCTGCGCGCCCTCGAGTGGCTCATGACGTACAGCGTGCACAGCACGGTCCTGCTCGGTGGCGCGTGGTTCCTGACCACGCGCCGCGGCGTGCGCTCGGAGCGCGTGCGCGAGATGATCTGGAAGACGGCGATCGTCGGCGGTGTGCTCACCGCCCTCGTGCAGGTCGGGCTCGGCATCGAGCCTTTCGGCGGCCGCTTCCGGCTCGCGTCGCCCGCGGCCGCGGCCGAGACGGTGCTCGTCGTGCCGGAGTGGACACGCTCGCTCCCGAGCGCCGCGTCCACGATCCCGACCGCCGACTTCTCGACCTCCGCGTCCCTCGGCACGCTCGGCCCGGAGGTCGGCGACGTTCCGTTCTCGGCGGCCGGCCCGGCGCCGCTGCGCGCGACCGCCACCGGGGACGACGGGCGCGCGCCTGGCTCCGTCGCCTGGACGCAATGGGTGCTCGGAGCCTGGCTGGCTGTGGGCGCGCTGCTCCTGCTCGTACTCGTCGGCGCGCGGCGGCGCCTGCACGATCGGCTCGCCGACCGGCGGCGCATCGAGGACGGGCCCCTGCCCGGCCTGCTCGCGCTCGTCCGCCGCCGCGCCGGCCTGATCCGGCCCGTGCGCCTCACAGTCTCGCCACGGCTCGAGGCGCCCATCGCGATGGGCACGTTCTTGCCGCAGGTGTGCCTCCCCCCGCGCGCGCTCACCGGGCTCTCGAGCGCGATGCAGGAGTCGATGCTCGCGCACGAAGTGGCGCACATCGCGCGCTTCGATCCGCTGTGGCTCGGGCTCTGCCGGCTGCTCGAGACGGTGTTCTTCTTCCAGCCCCTGAACCGGCTGGCGCGCAAACGCCTACAGGAGTGCTCCGAGTTCCTCTGCGACGACCTCGCCGTCGACTACACCGGGAACCGCATCGACCTCGCGCGCTGCCTCGCGGAGGTTGCGGGTTGGATCCTCGGCGAGCGCCGGGTGATCACGGTCTGCGGGATGGCGGACCGGCACTCGCCGCTCGGCGAGCGGGTCGAGCGCATCCTCGATGCGGACTCCGGCCAGGAGCGCCGCGCGCACTGGCTCGCACCGGCCGGGGTCGCGCTGCTCTCCGCGACCGTGTTCGTCGCGCCCAGCTTCTCGTTCGCGGCGCCCGTGCCCGATCGGGCCGGCGAAGAGTCCGCGTTCGACGATCCGCCGCTGGTTTCCGCGCCGCGCCCCGTGCTCGACATCCGCGAGTTGTACGACGACGCACCGACGCCCGCGGGCCCCTACGCCGCCGCGGAAGAGCTGCTCGCGTCGTTCGACGAGGGTCTCGGGGCGCTCGACGGCGAGCTCGCGCACATCCGCGGCGAGGCCCTCGAGCTCGGCGCGCCGCACCGCTTGCTCACGCAGGTCGAAGGCCTCGAGCGCGAGGTGCGCGAGGCGCGCGCTCGCAACGCACGGATCCGAGAGCTGCTCGCCATTTTGATGCGCTCCGAAGCACAAGACCCGGGGCGCGCCACGGCGGCCTCACCCCAGCCCCACGTGAACTCGGCGACCCCCGGACGGGTCGCACCTCAGAGGAATCAAAGATGATGAAGAGTCATGTCTGTAGCGCGGCCGCCGTTTTGATGCTAGCGGGCACCGCGTACACGCGTTGGTCGCAGGCCGAGAGCGCCGCGACCACGCCCACCTTAGAGGCGGCCCGGAGTGAGGGCGTGATCGCCGCGCTGAATCGCGTCTTCCGCTCGCCCGTCGCCCAGGAGCAGGACGACGAAGCGCAAGTGTTGCGCGAGCTCGCCGAGGCTGTGCAGGAGGAGGCCGAGCGCGACCGCGAGCTCGCCGAGCGCGACCGCGAGCTCGCCGAGCGCGACGCCGAGCTCGCCGAGCGCGACGCCGAGAAGGCCGGGCGCCAGATCGAAGCGGTCCTGCGCCAGCTCGAGCTGAGCGAGGCCGAGAATACGCGCCTCGCAGACGAGGACATCCGGCGCAGCCTGGAGCACGCCGAGCGCGAGCGCGGCCTGGCCGAACGCCAGCTCGAGGAAGCGCTCATCCAGCTCGAGCAGGCCGAGGACGCCCGCGCGCTGATCGCTGAAGAGGCGCTTCTGGCGCGAGAGTTCGAGCCAGCACTCGAACGACGAGACGCGGAGGCCCGGGAGCGCGACGTGCGCAGGGAGTACGAGGCCGCCATGCGTGCCTTCAAGCAGGCACAGCAGGAGCTCGAGGGCCGGA
Organism: Planctomycetota bacterium; assembly: GCA_004357655.1. GTDB lineage: Bacteria > Planctomycetota > UBA1135 > UBA1135 > N075bin59. Next base: position 7,244 of record SMVQ01000165.1, on the reverse strand, counting down.
ACCTCGACCGGGTGCACAGCCGACTCCGGCAGGATCGGAAAGGCTTCGAACTGCTGCTCGATCCCGCGGTCGAACTGCGCGCGGCCCTCGAGCTCGCCCAACGACAACTCGCGGAGTCCAAGGGCGAGTTCAGCCGGAGCGACCGCTGGGTCCAAGCCCTCGAACGGCTGCGGAGTGCCCCCGGGTCCGCGGAGCAACGCGAGAACGCAATCTCGGCCTGGCGCAGCGCGCGCCAGGGCAGCCGATCGGCGGTCGTGGAGCGATTGCGGTCCCTCGACCGCCGGCTCGCCGAGCTCGGGCTGGAGGGCTCGACGCCCGAGCACCCGGGCACTTGCGATCACTGCGAAGCGTGCCGAGCGCTCCATGCGAAGCGCGGCGTGCACGCGGCCCCCGAGCCGACGCGCCAGCGTGTGCGCGGGCGGGCCGTGAGACCGCGTGAGCCGCGGGCACCACGCGCGCCCCGTGAGCCGCGCGAGCCCCGCACACCCCGCGAGCCCCGGTACCTGCTCTACTCACCCGGAGTGCAGCACGACTTCTCCGCGAGAACGCCCTGCCCCCCGCCGGCACCCGCCGTACCGCCACACGACGCCGCGTCAGGCGCGGACGGTTGCTGCTGCTGCAGCACGTGTCCGCGCTGCGGAGCGAGCGACGCGCCGAAAGCCGACGCGAAGCCGAGCGCCGGCGGCGTCTCCGGGCTCCATTTCCCCACGCCGACCGATTTCCGGTTCCCGACGTTCATGGCACCCGTGATCACTGATTTCGCGTTGGGCGAGTTCACGTTCCCCGCTTTCTCGCCCAGGTGGGTCGCGCCGCTGGCCTCCCCCGATGGCGCGGACGACCCCTGCGAGGCGCTGGAAGGGACCGACGCCGAGTACGCGCCGCAACTCTTCGGCAGCGATCCATTCGGCGAGGCCTGGAAGCTCTACAGCACCACGCAACCCGCGGGCGATTCCCCGCAGGCGTACTCCTTATGGGTCCCCGGCACGAGATGGGTCCCCGGCACGAGCGCGGGTTTCGTGAACTTCACGGCCAGGGGCGGCGGGGACGAACTCGACGGCCACGGCGCAGTCCTGGCCGAGATCCTCGCGCTCATGGAGGACATGAGCATCCACCTCGAGGAGCTCCGCGGGGACGTCCGCGGCCTGCGCGAGGAAGTCGGCGCCTATCGCCATGGGGCCCCCGGGGTCGAGCGCGGACTGCCCGGCGCGGGCGGGCGCTGAGCCACTCGGGATCCAAATCGTACAGACGGCTTCGGTTCGCAGGCCCCCCCGGTTCAGGCCGGGGGGGCCTGCGCTCGTTCGGGCGGGGATCCCGGGTCCGGGTGCGGACCCCGGTCCGTTATAGTGCCCGCCCGTTTTTCCCCGCCGCCGAACCGTTCCCGATGCAGATCCTCGAAGAGAAGCCCACGTTCGAAGCGCTCAGCCAGAACTTCCACCACTGGGAGAAGATCGGCGACATGATCGACCAGTGCATCGATCTGATGCTCAACCTGCGCCAGAGCGGACACCCCGGCGGCTCGCGCTCCAAGGTCCCGATCATGGTGGCGACGACCCTCGGGGCGGGCATGCGCTGGGACATCCGCCGCCCCGAGCATCCCTTCGGCGACCGGTACGTGCTCATCGCCGGCCACTGCAACCCGGGCACCTACGCCATGCTCGCGGTGTACAACGAAGCGCTCCGCATCGTGCACGAGCGCTCCGGGGACGCACGGTATCTCGTGCCGAAAGCCGACGAGCGCCAGCTCACCTGGGAGGACCTCCTGTGGCTGCGTCACAACGGCCACCTGCCCGGGCACGCGGAGATGGAGGGCAAGACGCTCTTCTTCAAGTTCAACACGGGCCCCTCGGGCCACGGTGCGCCGGCCGCGCTGGGCGAGGCGCTCGCCCTGAAGCACGCGGGCACCGACACGCGCGTGTTCGCGATGGAGGGCGAGGGCGGGCACACGGCCGGCTCGCACCACGAGGTGAAGAACTCCGCCTTCGGACTCGGGCTCGACAACCTCATCTATCTCTTCGACTGGAACGATCACGGCATCGACACTTTCGCGAACTCCGAGGTGTCGCACGGGACACCCGGTGAATGGTTCGACGCGTACGGTTGGCGCACGGCGGGGACCGAGAAGGGCGACGACTACGCGGAGATCACGCGCGCAATGCTCGCGATCGTGCACGCGGACGACACCGGCGGGCGACCCGGGATGGTGTGGTTCAAGACGCGCAAGGGCCGCGGTTACCACAAGTTCGACGCCGCCTCGCACGGCGCCGCGCACAAGCGCAATTCCGAGCTCTTCTGGAAGTGTCGCGGGGAGTTCCAGGCGAAGTACGGCGTGTCGTTCGCGGGCTTCGGTGACGCGACGGATCCGGGCGAGGACGCCTGCCGCGAGCAGACCGCGGGGTGGTTCGAGACCGTCTTCAGCGTGTTGCGGGACGGGGACGGGCTCGCCGAGTACCTCGCGACCACGTTGGTCGACCTCGGTGACTCGATTCCGGATCGGCCGAGTGGCTTCCGCTTCGAGCGCCCCGTGAACATGCACGAGGACCGGTCGTGGCTCGCGCTGGACAAGCTGCCGGAGAGCCTGTTCCTGGCGCCGGGGAAAAAGGGCGCGAACAAGGACGGCTTCAAGAAGTTCGGCGCCTGGGTGAATACGACAGCCGCGGAGACGATGGGCCGCCCGCTCGTCCTCGCGTGCTCCGCGGACCTCGCTGATTCGACGGCGATCTCCGGGTTCAAGGAGGGCTTCGGCTGGTACGCCCGCACCGAGAACCCCGGCGGCTCGCTGCTCCCCCAGCAGATCACGGAGTTCACGAACTCCGGCCTCGTCTGCGGCGCGGCGTCCGTCAACATGTCGCCCACGCCCGAGGACACGTTCCTCGGATACTGGGGCGCCTGCTCGACCTACGGGTCCTTCTCGTACCTGAAGTACGGCCTCATGCGGCTGTTCTCGCAGCTCGCGCAGGACTGCGAGCTGAAGGTCGGCAAGGTCATCTGGGTGGCGGGACACTCCGGACCCGAGACCGCCGAGGACAGCCGCACGCACTTCGGCGTCTTCTCGCCGATCGTGACGCAGCTCTTCCCGGAGGGCCAGGTCATCAACCTGCACCCCTGGGAGCACAACGAGGTCGCGCCCGCGCTCGCGGCGGCGCTCCTGACCGACGTGCCGATCGTCGCGCTGCACCTCACGCGGCCCGCGCTCGTCATCCCCGACCGCGCCGCGCTCGGCATGCCCAGTTACATGGAGGCGGCGAACGGCGCGTACGTCATCCACGACTACGACCCCGCGCGCCCCAGGGAGGGGACGGTCATCATCCAGGGCACCGCGACGATGAATTCGATCATGGAGCTCCTGCCGAGCTTCCTCGCGGGCGAGGCGCCGAACCTCAAGCTCGTGTGCGCCGTCTCCTACGAGCTCTTCGCCCGCAAGCCGAAGGAGTACCGCGACAGAGTCCTGAACAAGCTCGACTGGCTCGACTCGACCGTCATCACGAACGGCGCGCGCCGCGGCATGCACGATTGGCTCGCGCACAAGGTGGCCGAGCAGTACGCGCTGAGCACCGACTGGGACAACCGCTGGCGCACGGGCGGCAGCCTCGACGAGGTGATCGTCGAGGCGCACCTCGACGCCGAGCACCTCATGGAGGGCATGCGACGCTTCGCCGCGGACCGCGCGACGCGGCTCTCGGCGCTCGCGCACCCGTAACCGACAGTACTGTCGGTTAGGGGGCGGCTCAGGAGAGTGCGTACCAGAGACGCCCGATCCACTCGTGGAACGCGAAGTAGCTCTGGCGCATCGACCGCGCCGACGGCAGGAACGAGCGCGGTACGAGGTCCGGCCAGATGCGGAAGCCCGTGGGCGCGGGCACGACTTCGAGGCCGGCGGACTCGAACGCCGCGCGGGCCCGCGGCATGTGCCATGCGTGGGTGACCAGGAAGACGCGCCGGACGCCCTCTCCCGCGAGCATCCCCGCCGTGAAGTCGGCGTTCTGCCGCGTCGTACGCGAGCCTATCTCGGTCCAACGAACGGGCGTCGCGAGCTCGTCCTCGAGCACGCGCGCCATCAACTCGGCGACAGCGGGCGTCCCCTCCATCAGCGAACCACCGGTCGTGAGCAGGGGCAAGCCCGTGGCGCGCGCGAGCCGCGCGGCGTATCGCAGCCGCTCCATGGAGAGCGACCCGACCGTCGCGCCGCCGTACTCCGGGGCGCGGGGGTTCACGTCGGCCCCGAGCACGACGATCGCCTGGGCGTTGGGGTAGGGGCCCTCCGGCGGCAGCGCCGGCGCCGTCTGGAGCGAGATGAGCAGGCCCGCGGACACGAAGGGAATGGTGAGGAGGACGAGGAGGCAAGCGGCGCCGCCGGTGATAAAGAGCCCGAGCTTCCGGCGCCGCCGGGCGACGAGGAGACCCAGAGCCGCCAGGAGGAAGAGGCTGAGCGGGGGGAGGACGAGGACCTTGAGGAGGGCGGTCACGGGGGCAGAGTGAACTCGACGCCGCCCCCGCGTGCACCCGAAATGCAGCGCGGACGGCCCGGGTCGCGTGAGCTCCGGGGAGCCTCGGTCGCTCGGATCCTTCTGTGGCACAAGGGCTTGGGCCCGGCCGGTCGCTGGGCGGGCACTCGCACCGATGCTCAGCGCGCCATCCGGGGCGGCTTCAGCCTGGGGTTGGGCACCCCCGCGGCGATCCACTACCCCAGGTGCCCTCGACTCTGCGAGCTTGCAATCTGCGGGCTCGCAAGTTGGAGCGCGGGCCGCGGAACCCGGGCAGTTTGTTGGATTGCGCGCGGACCCCGACCGCTACCCTGCTGATCCCGATACCGCCCGGTCCCCGGCCGCCCAGTCCCGATGGAACGGGCCGCGACATGAAGACTCTCCGGACCGCTCTCCTCCTCACCTGCCTCGCGGCCTGTCGAGCACAGCCGCCGCAGCCCGATTACGGCCGCCCCCTGCCGTTCGGCACGCCGGCGCTCCTCCCCCTGCGGGGCAACGAGCCGCCGCCGGATCTCCGTCAGACGTGGCTCGAACGGTACATGTTCGCCGCGGCGCTCGAGCGCTCGATCCTCTGGACCCGCACCCGGTACTCGGAACAGTTCTTCCCGACCGCGGGCATCTCACACGGGCGGGCGCTCGCGAGCCTCGAGCGGTTCGAGGAGCTGCTCGCCACGAGCCAGACCCCGGAGGAGTTCGACCGCCGGGTGAAACAGGAGTTCGATTTCTACAAGAGCGCGGGCTGGGACGGCGCCGGCGGCGGGGTGCTCTTCACCGGGTACTACACGCCGATCCTCGACGGGCGGCCCGTGCGCGACGAGATGTACCGCTACCCGCTGTACGCGCTCCCACCCGACCTCGTGAAGGACGAGCTGGGCGCCACGCTCGGCAGGCAGGGCTCGAACGGCCTCGAGCCGTACCCGACGCGCAGGGCGATCGAGGCGGGCGGGCTGCTCGCGGGACGCGGGCTCGAGCTGGCGTACCTGCGCGATCCGCTCGACGCGTTCATCGCGCACGTCAACGGATCGGCGTTCATCCGAATCGGCGATGGGTCGCTCTACCGCCTCGGATACTCCGGGAAGAACGGCCAGCCGTACACGTCGCTCGGCGGCGAGCTCGTGCGGGACGATTGGATCGACGACTCGGATATCAGCCTCGTGGCGATCCGTCGTTGGGGTCGCGAACACCCTGAGCTCGTGCGGGAATACCTGGCCCGCAACGACTCCTACGTCTTCTTCACGCCGATCGAGGGGAATCCCCGCGGCAGCCTGAACGTCGAAGTGACACCGGAGCGGACGCTCGCCACGGACAAGCGCTTGTTCCCGAGAGGCGCGCTCGTGTTCGTGGACACGCGGATTCCCCTGCCTACCGGTGGGTTCGTCGAGTTCCAGAAGCTGCTGTTCGATCAGGACACCGGCGGCGCCATCCGCACGGCGGGACGCGCCGACATCTACTTCGGCATCGGCCCCGATGCCGAAGCGCGCGCCGGCGCCACGCGCGCCGAGGGTCAGATGATCTACATGTTCCTGAAGCGCTAGCCGGCCGTGGCCGGGGGCGCGGAGAACACCGGGCAGGTCCTCGCCGTCTGCATCGGCGAAGGCGGAGTCCCGAAGCACCCCGTGCCGACGGCGCTCGTCGACGAGCGCGGGCTCGCGGGCGATGCCCACCGCTTCCACCTGCACGGCGGCGTCCATCGCGCCGTGTGCCTGTTCTCGATCGAGGATTGCCGCGCGCTCGAACGCGACGGGGTCCCGATCGGAGGCCCCGGCTCGTTCGGCGAAAACCTGCTCGTGGAAGGGCTCGATTTCCGGGCGCTGCGTCCGGGCGACCTGCTCGAGGTCGGGGAAGCCGTCGTGCTCGAGATCTTCGACGTGCGCGAACCGTGCGGCACCCTGAAGCAGGTCGATCGGCGCTTCCCGAACCTGATGGTGGGGCGGAGCGGCTTCGTCTGCAGCGTCCGCGCCGGGGGCGAGCTACGGCCGGGGCAGGCCGTCGTGCACCGTCCCAGTCTCGAGCCCGTCCCGGAGGTCGAGCCGGTGCGACTGTCAGGCCCGAGCGAGCGCTGTCCGGGGGGCTGAGAGGCACGGCGGAGCGTCCGGTCCGAGCCGCACGATGGACCACGGCCGACCGGGCTGAGCGAGACGTTCGGCCCGGAACGGACGCTCGTGCCTCGGCAACTCCCTCTCGTTGGGCCCGATCTTCTACAGGCGAAGGAGGAACGAGGCGTACCACACCTCCGCGCCCAGGACCCCGAACGTGAGCAGATGGCGACACTCGACGCACCGCGTCGCGACGACCTCGCGCACGGCATGGCGACCGGCGACGAGACCCGAGACCGCCGCGGCCAGACCCAGCACGGCGCCCGCCAACACCAGCGCGTCGGCGAAGGGGCGACGCGCGAAGGCGAGCCCGATCCCGAGCCCCCCGAGCGCCGCGGCCAGGAGCAGGAGGCCCACGGTACGCTGGTTCTGGCGCGTCACGGGCGAGTGCTGGGCGGCCATGAGACGTTCATCGACCGTGCCGGCGGCAGCGCTGGAACGCGTGGACCAGACCTGCGGATAGGAAAGTCAGTGGACAAGTACACCCGAAGGGGAGGTACCCTGGCCTGGCTTCCTCTCCGCCGTTCCAAGGACTCCTCCGCATGGCCAACTTCGAAGTCGTCTCGTACACGGTCGAGCCCGTCGACGGCGACGATCAGATCGCGATCACCATCCTCGCTTCGGACGGCAACAAGTGGGAGTACGGCGTGCCCTTCAGCCGGAGCTC
>SMVQ01000164.1 GCA_004357655.1 Planctomycetota bacterium | reverse complement strand
CGATCGCGGCCGAAGCGCGCATCCACTGCACTGCAATGAAGTAGAGATTCCCGAGACTCTTGCGCAAGAGAGGCAGCGTCTCCTCCAGGATGGGTGCGGCCAGCTCGTAGTCGCCGGTCGAAATCACGAGGCTCGCCCGATTGGCCAAGGCGATGCCGAGGTGGTACCGGTATTCCGGCGAGGGGTGGATCGCGACGGCCTGACGGTGCGCCACGAGTGCCTCGTCGAGAGCGACACCGGACTCCTCGAAGCGTCCCAACTCCTTGAGGGCGGACGACTGCGTGGTGAGCCCGGCGGCCAGGGTATGGAGGCGCATGACGCTCTCCGGTTCCTCGTCCACTAGGCGCCGCAGAACTGGGAGCGCCTGCTCCGAGGCGGCGAGGCTCGCCTCGTTCCGTCCGAACTCGCCCAGTTGGGACGCGAGGTTGAGCCGCAACATCCCCAACTGGGAGGCGTGTTGGAGCACGGCCGGGTAGTCGCGAACGAGCTCTTCGGCGACCTCGACAGCCTGGTTGGCGATCACGAGCGCGTCCTCGTGGCGCCCGACCCGACTCAGCGCCAGGATGGTGTTCGTGCCGGTCTTGCACAGGGTCCGGCGCGCCTCCGCGTTCAGGGGATCCGCATCGATCCGCGCGAGCTGACGCTCCCAGGCCTCCTCCAGCACGGCTGCGCTCCGGGCGGGATCCGAACGCAAGAGCACCACACCGAGCTTGCTGAGCGCGACCACGAGGTCCGTGCAGACGAACCCGCTCTCGGACGCTTCGTCGCACTGACGGCGACCGAGCTCGATCGCCCGCTCGGAGGCGGCGATGGCCGCTTCCACTCGTCCGAGATCGAAGAAGGCCTGGGCACGCGTATTGTAGATCTGGATGCGTACGCTCAGGGGTTCGTCCTCATCGACGCCTGAGTCCCGCAGGGCATCCAGGCCGCGATCCGTGAGCTCGAGCGCGCCCTCGGCGTCCTTCTCATCGAGCCGGCACACCGCGAGTCTGCGCAGCGCCAGCGCGAGCATCCCGTAGTCGGCCGGCTCGCGCGCCTCGCTCGCGACGAGCCCCTCGACGATCTCGACCTGATCCCAGAGGGTCGCCTCGGACTCGGCCTCCCTGCCGAGGCGCCGCTCGAGCAGCGCGAGGGACAACCCGGCGCTCGCGCGCGAGCGCTGGATGGAAGGGCTGCCGCCCGCCTGGTCATCGAGCCTTCCAAAGAACTCGTGCGCCGTCTCGAGCAGCTCGCGTCGGATCTCCTGGACCCGCGGAATGTCCGCCAGCCGCTCCTTACCGACCTGGATCAGCATCGTGTCGACGGCCTCGAGTGCGACCGTGAGGTTCTGCTCCGCGAGTCGGCTCTGCGCCACGGCTTCCTCGCGTTCCAGATCCGCGATCGTGCGCTGCTCGCGCGCGATTCCGGCCTCGGTGTCCGCGCGAACCATCTGCGCCATGACAAGTTCGTTCGCCCGCACCTGTTGCCACCCGAACAGGAGCGGACCGACGACGGCCACCGCCGCGCTGATCCCCACGGCGGCAGCCGCACCCTTGTGCCGCTTCGTCCAACGCGCGAGCTGGACCCAGGCCCCGGTGGCGCGCGCCTCGACCGGCCGACCCTCGATCACGCGCGTCATGTCGTTCGCAAAGTCCGCCGCGGACACGTAGCGCCGCTCCGGCTCGAGCGCCATGGCGACCGAGACGACGGCCTCGAGGTCGCGCGAGATGCCCGGCACGAGCTTCGTGAGCCGTGGATGGCGCGCCGCCATGATGTTCTCGCACAGCTCGCGCACCGTCGCGCCCAGGAAAGGCAGCCGCAACGCCAGGAGCTCGAACAAAGATACGCCGAGCGAGTAGACGTCCGTGTGCGGCCCGTGGTCGCCGGCCTCGCCGGCCACGTGTTCCGGCGGCATGTAGTGCCACGACCCGAGCTGGGCCCCGGTGCGCGTCATCGAGTCGCTCCCCACACTCCGCGCCAGGCCGAAGTCGACGAGCTGAACGCGCCCGCCCAACGTGAGCATCACGTTCGAGGGCTTGATGTCGCGGTGCAGGACGCCGCGCTGGTGCGCGTGCTCGAGCGCCTGCGCGACCTCGCGCGCGATCCACAGGCAGGCGTCGACCCAACTGCCGTCGAACGGCGGTCGCGCGGCGGCGCCGGCTTCGGCCTCCAGGCCGGAGACGGCCTCGATCGCCGCGAGGAGGTCCGCTCCCGTGAGCTCGTCGGGTCGCTTGTCCCGCAATCGCGCGACGACGCGCTCGAGCGAAGCACCGCGCACGTACTCCATGGCGAAGTACGGCAGGCCCTGGTCCTCGCCCACCGCGTACACGGGCACGATCCCGGGGTGGGCCAGCCGCGCGACCGTCGCAACCTCGCGCGCGAACCGGGCCCGCACTCTGGCGTCGAAGAGCTGCTCGTGCCTGACGACCTTCAGCGCCACGCGGCGCCCCATCGATTCCTGCTCGGCCAGGAACACGACCCCCATCCCGCCGCTCCCGAGGCGCTCGATCAGGCGGAACTCGCCCAACCGTTCGGGAAAGACGTCGTCGGCCTCCCCGAGCGAGAGCAGGCCCGCATCGACGAGGTCCCGAATGCGTTCGCGCAACTCCTCGGCGTAGACCGGGTACTCGTCGCAGATCGCCTCGAGTCCGGAGTCCCCGTCGCTCTCGATTCGCGAGATGCAGGAGACGAGGACGTGCTCGAACTGGGCGGGGTCGTCCGGCGGTCGCATGCTGGGGGCCGATTGTATCCGTCGGGCCGGATCGGCCCCCGGAACCACCCCATCCGGAAGCGCGGCCGCGCGTTACACCCCGCCCAGGTCGCACTCCCTCGGCCGGGGCGGGGAGGCCTCTTCCGGAGGCTGGGCATGGCCTGCAGCGCGTTCGTTGCCTTTCCCCGTGACCCGGCTACCCTGGTTGACCGAGGGGCCCTTAGCTCAGTCGGTTAGAGCAGTCGACTCATAATCGATTGGTCGTAGGTTCAAGTCCTACAGGGCCCACCACCGGCCCGAGATGCTCGCACGCGAAACCGTCCAGCATCGCCGCGTTCGCGAGGAGGTCACGCCTCACAGCCGGCGGATCATCCGTTCACGCTCGACGGCAATACCGAGATCAAGCAACCTCTGACGCGTACCCTCCGCTCCCACCATGTTGCCCATCACCCTCCTCGCTGCAGCTCTCACTGTTCCGGCGCCGGCGTTCGGGCCGGCACGCGTGTGCCAAGCCGCCGATGGACCGCCGGCCTCGCTCGAGGTCGGGCCCGAGAACTTCGAGGCGTGGGGCGAGTTCATTCGGCCGAGCGCGAAGGAGCGGCGCTTCGAGCAGATCGGATGGCGCAACGAATTCTGGCCGGCGATCCTGGAAGCGCGCGAGTTGGGCCGTCCTGTCCTGCTCTGGACGATGAACGGACACCCGCTCGGGTGTACGTGAAACAACGGCGTCCGCGGGCGCCAGTTGGTCTGGTCAGACCCGAGGATCATCGAGCTGTCGCGCGAGTTCGTGCCCGTGGCCGAGGAGGTCCACTTTCTCTATCCGGAGAGCGCGCGCGCGCTAGCGCGGCTGAAGGACGACCCCGGTCACCTGCTGTTCAAGCGCTACAGCGAGTCGGTCCCCGAGGCCGACTGGAACGCGACCGGAACGAAGCAGGGCATCTACATGTTCGGGCCCGATGGCGAGTACCTCGAGGGCCTGCACGCCGCGAGCGGCCACGCGGGTCGCCTCGTTCGGCGGCTCGAGCGGGCGCTCGTGCGCTGGCGGGAGCTGGCCAAGGTGAAGTCCTACGCGAACGCGCCGGTCCCGCGTGGGGATGCCGTCGCGCCGCCCGATGTGGCGTCCGCGCCCCTGGCGCTCATCGTCTACCTGCGCGACCTGCCGCGGACCGCGGGTGACGACTCGGGCCGCCGCTTCAACGCGGCGGATGCGCGCAACGGCATGTGGATCAACTTCATGAACTGGGCGTGGAACCAGAACTGGCTGACACTCGCGGATCCGACGGCGCTCGTGCCCGAGGGCCGCGAGCCGCAAGCGGTCGCGCCCGCGGTCGTCGAACGGATCTGTCGGCGCGCGCTCGTCGACAACGTCCGCGGCCAGAACCCCGCGTGGCGCGCGGACGCCGTGGAGGAAGCGGAGCTGTCGATGGCGGTCATCGCGACGAAGGGCCACTTGCGGACGATCGAGTACCGCGGCCACGCGCGCATGAAAACGGCCACGCAGCGCTACGAGCCGCGGCTCTACGGCCAGGCGGTCTGGAACACGCAGCAGGAGCGCTTCGAGTCCTTCGACCTGATCTCGATCGGTGAGCGCGAGGGCGCCGCGCGCTTCAACCAGCGCGACGAGGACCGCGGCCCGGCCCCGCTCGGGATCGCCATCGGGCTGTTCCGCCCCAATTAGTGGGCCTACTGGCCCAGTCTAATCTCGTGCCACCCCTTGCTACGGGTGCCGCGCGGGACCTCAGGGTAGGCGGGGATGGGACGCAGCCCGGGTGCGTCGACTTCGATTCGTACGGGCGCTTCGTCGAGCGCGAGTTCGAGCATGCCGTCCGCATCCGTGTAGCCGGCGAGCTCGCCGTCGACGAGGATTGCGAGCCCGGCGAGTGGTGCGCCTGCGAGATCGCGCACCAGGACTCGCGTGCCCCAGCCGCGTTCCAGGTGGACGCGTGCGAATGCGCGGCCGGCCGTCTCGGGGATGAAGTCGTGTTGCGTGCCGTAGACCGGGCGCCGGCCGTTCGCCGTGACGGACCACTCGAACTCGCTTGCGAGGACGCCCTCGCGGGCGAGGATCTGGCCGCTGTACACGATCCACGGCAGGCCCGGGCCCCCGTCGTGAGCACGGGTGGAGACGGTCAACATGCCGGGTGAGGACTCGCCCTCCGCGCGCTCGACCCGGAAGCCGATGCCCGGGCTGTCCGCACGATCGTGCACGACCACGTCGAGGTCGAGGTCGCCGTCGGGTCGCTCCGTGAGGGTCGCGGTGCAGGCGCGGCCCTTCGTGGAGGCCCGGACGATCAGGGGCCCGGCGGGTACGCGTTCGAAACGAAAGCGTCCCACCTCGGGCACGCTGCCCGCCTCGAGTCCGATGAAGTGATCGATGCCGGTCCCACACATCTGGACTTCGGTGAAGTAGTGCGCCGACCACTGTTTGCGTGGCGCGTCGCGGAGGTACGCGTAGACGCTGAACTTCGGCAGGGCTGCACCGGACTCCGTGCGCGCGCGCCCGTGGACCGTGCGCGCGCCGCGGGCGAACTGGAGGTTCACACGGATCGAGTGCACGTGCCCAGGCTCGAGCTCGAAGTCCTGCACCACTTCCGTGTGGACGCGCGTGCTGGCGCGCAGGCTGTAGCCCCCGGGCGCGAGCCCGCGCTTCCGTCCGGAGCGCCAGGCGTAGCTGCCATCGACGAGCGCGCGGTCGCTCGGTTCGAGCGCGAGCGTCAGAGCAGATAGGTGGGCCCAGAACGGGCCTTCGGACCCCTCGGGTCGCTCCAGGTCGAGCGCGAGCTCCACGGCCGCCGTCTGCTCGAGGTGTACGACGAGGACCTCCGGCTCCGCGCCCCAACGCAACTCTCGAATGCCGAGGACCAGCCCGGCCTCGTCGCCCACCGCGAGGAGCCCGGACCCACCGGCCCGCACGCGGGGCTTCGGAGGGCGGATCCACACCCGGCCGTCAGGGTGGACGCGGAGCTTCGTCTCCACCACGGCCCGCGCCTTCCCCGGCGTGAGCAACCACGCCTTCAGCGTGGTCGGGTCGCTCGGAACCTCGCCCGTCAAGCGCAGCGCGAGCGTGCGCCCCGTGCGGAAGGCGAGGATCCACGGCTCCGCCCCGGGACCGTCCGGGATGAGACAGTCCGGGTCGAACTCGACCGGGCGCGCCTCGCCCGGGCCGGGACTCACTCGCACGGGGCCGCCGACGATCTCGGTACTGGTGTGGAAGTGCCCCTCCGCGTCGGTCTCGATCGCGACGGGCTCGAACCAATGCCCGTTGTTGCGGGAGACTCGCGCTGCAATCGTGAAGCGCAAGTGCGGGATCGGCGCGCCGTTCTCCGAGTCGACCGCGATACCGCTCACCGTTCCCCGGCGGGACTCTGCGACCTCGCAGACGATCTCTTCCGCGCCGGCGAGCTGGGGAGGAGTGAGTCGCTTGGCGAGGAACGGCTTCGGCACTCGCCACCGCCAGGGCCGCGGAGGATCCACGTAGAGCCTGCCGGACCGGGCGGGCTCCGCGAGCTCGAAGCGGAAGCGCCCGTCCGGACCGGCGCGCACCTCCGCCTTGGACTCTCCCCACCTCAAGCGGACCAGGATCCGGCCCACGGGCAGTATTCCACCGCGCGGGTCGACGAGGCGCCCGTGCACGAAGATGGGCAGCGCCGGATCGATCGTGGCGAGCTCGCGCTCGATCGACGGCTCAGCGGGCGTCCCCTCGAGCTCGACCTCGGTCGCGGCGGACCGGGGCTGGACTTCGCGCGTGACCCTGATGCTCGGCCGCGAGCTCGCTGTCG
>SMVQ01000163.1 GCA_004357655.1 Planctomycetota bacterium | reverse complement strand
GCGAGCGCGAGCTCGTGCTCGACCTCGGACAGCTCGATCTGGGTATCGCGCAGACGCTCGGGGTCGCGGTACACCTCCTCCTTGGTGCATTCGGTGTGGAGCTTCTCCACGCGCGCCTCGAGCGCGATGATGCGCTTCTCGAGCTTCGCGAACATGTACGGGTTGCGGGTGCCGGCCGGCTTCGGCTTCTTGCCGCCGCTCTTTGTCTTGCCTCCGCCCTGCTTCGCCTTCTTCTTCGCCGGCTGCTGCGCGCGGGCGGCGGTCACTTGCGCGGCCTTCTTCTTCGCGGCGGCGGCGCGCGCGCGGTCCTCCATGGCCTGCGCGGCCTCCGCTTCCTTCGCGCGGCGCCACGCGGAGTAGTTGCCCTCGTACTCGCGGATCTCGCCGTCCGAGACTTCGAAGATGTGGCGACATAGGCCGTCGAGAAACTCGCGGTCGTGGCTGATGCACAGCATCGCGCCCTGAAAGTCCCCGAGCATCTCCTCGAGCGCCGTGCGGCTCGCGAGGTCGAGGTGGTTCGTCGGTTCGTCGAGCGCGAACCAGGTCGGCTGGGTGAGCACGAGCTTGGCGAGCGACACGCGCGCGCGTTCGCCGCCGGACAGGGTGCCGACCAGCTTCTCGACGTCGCTCCCGCGGAACAGGAACCGCGCCAGGTGGTTGCGGCCCTCCTGGTCGGTCATCTGCGGCCAGTCGCGCCGCAGCTCCGACAGGACGTCGAAGTCGTCGCGCAGGTGCGAGGTGTCCTGGTCGTAGTACGAGCAAATTGCGCCGTGGCCGCGCTCCACCGTGCCGGCGGTCGGCTGCATCCGGCCCGCGAGGATCTTGAGCAGGGTGCTCTTGCCCGACCCGTTCGGGCCGACGATCCCGATGCGCTGGCCGCGGCCGATGCGCAGGTTCTGACCCTGAAACAGGTCCTTGCCGTCATAGCCGCCGGCGAGGTTCTCGGTCGTGAGCACGAGCTCTCCGCCGCGCGCGGCCTGCGGCGGGCGGATGACGGGCCGGCGCACGTCGTGGTGGGGGCGCTCGAGCCGGACGATGTGGGCGAGCTTCTTCATGCGCCCCTTCGCCTCGGCCGTGCGCTGGCTGCCCATGTGCTTCTTGATGAACAGATCCTCGCGCTTGATGAGCTCCTGCTGCTGCTCGTACGCGCGCGAGTCGGAGGCGTAGCGCTCCTCCTTCTGCAGGATGTAGCGCGAGTAGTTGCCCCCGTAGCGCACGAGCCGGCCGAACTCCAGCTCGACGATGACGTCGACCGCGTTCTCGAGCAGCCGGCGGTCGTGGCTCACGATGATGATCGCGCCGTCGAGCTCGGCGATGTAGTTCTCGATCCATTCGATGCCGGGCAGGTCGAGGTGGTTGGTCGGCTCGTCGAGGAGGAGCAGGTCGTGGCCGGCCACGAGCTCGCGGGCGAGGGCGGTGCGGCTCTTCTCGCCCCCGGACAGGGTGTCCGCTTCGCGATCCCACAGGTCCTCGGCGAGCCCGATGCCCGAGAGGATCGCCGCGACGCGCCGTTCGGTATCCCAGCCGCCGAGATGCTCGACGTGCTCGGTCAGTCGGTCGTGCTCCTTCAGGAGGCGCTCGAGCTCCTCACCGTCGACCGAGCCCAGACGCTCGTTCACCCGCTCGAGCTCGGCGAGCGCGCGCTTCGACTCCGCGAGACCCGTCTCCGCGTAGTGGCGTACCGTCACGCCGGGGTCGAAGTGTGGCCGTTGCGAAACGCTGCCGAGCCGGGCGCCCTTCCGCAGGGTCACCTTGCCCCAGTCGGGGTGCTCCTTGCCCGCGATCATGCGCAGGAGCGTCGTCTTGCCGCCGCCGTTGCGCCCGACGATCCCGATCTTCTGGCCGGGGTCGATGCGCAGGGAGGCGCCGCGCAGCACTTCCTGGTCGCCGAAGTGCTTCTTGATGTCTTGGAGTACGAGTAGGGACACGATTCAGTTCGCCGCGCGAAAGCGCGCCAGGATACCGATCGGTCCGCCGTTCGTCAGCGTCCCTTGCCCGAGGACAGGTGCTCGCGCAGGATCTCGTTCGCGATCGCGTCGAGCTGCCGCCCCGTCGCCGACCCGCGCTCGCGCAGGGCGCTGGCGACGTCCGGGTCGAGCCGGACACCCACGGAACCCTCGGGCTCCGAGTGGGGGATGGACGGGACGAGCTCGAGCGGCGGCTCGTAGGTCCAGTCGGGCCGCTTCCTGGCCGTCGTGTCGTCGTAGGTGAACACGCGGCGCTCCTCGTCGAAGTCGGCGAGGAGCGGCAGGGGGAAGCGCTCGGGGTCCGCGGCGGGGGCGCGGAGGAGCGGCTCGAACTCGGACCGGAAACGGGCCAGGAGGGCCGGGAGGAGGATCGAGCCCTGCACGGGGAGGTAGCAGCGGTTGCCCTGCGGCGCCGAGCGGGCGCCGAACACGACGCGCTCCAGGTCGTCGGGATGTCGGTCGCCCGCGGCGAGCATCCCGTCGATCGCCTTGGAGGCGGCGCCCAGCCCGTGCTTGCAGGCCGTGCACTGGTTGCAGGACTCGACGTAGAGGAACCGGGCGATCGTCTGCGCGACGCGCGGCATGGACCGCGACTCGTCGAGCACGATGAAGCCCGCCGACCCGAGCCCGGAACCGATGAGCGCGAGGGAGCCGAAGTCCACCGGCGTGTGGAGCTTGTCCGCCGGGATCGGGCGCGTGGAGATCCCCGCGAGCACGGCCTTCACGGGCGCGCCCCGCACGCCTCCAGCCTGCTCGTCGATGAGGAGCGACAGGGGCACGCCGGCCTCCACCTCGAAGACGCCGGGCCGCGCGACGTCGCCGCTGATCGTGCAGATCACGGTGCCCGGGGTGTCGTGCGTCCCGAGTGCGCGGAAGCTGTCGCCCCCGGCGCGGACGATGCTCGCGACGTGCGCGAACGTCTCGACGTTGTTCACGAGCGCGGGGTTGGGCGAGCGCTGGTCGCCGAACAGCCCCAATTCATAAGGCGGAGCTTCGGCTTCGCGGGGCAGCGGCAGCCCGTCCTCGATGAAGCGCAAGAGGGCCTTCTCCTCGCCGAAGAGGTACTCGCCCGGGCCCTCGACGAGCTCGAGCTCGATGTCCTCGAAGACGCCGGCCGCGACCATCTCCAGGATCGCGGCGCGCAACCGCTCGAGCTCGGGCTTGAACGACTCCTTGACGCCGATGAACGCCTTCTTCGCCCCGACGACGCGCGCCGCGATCGCGATGCCCTCGAGGCATGCGTAGGGATTCCGGCGCAGGAGGAACCGGTCCTTGAACGTGCCCGGCTCGCCCTCCGCTGCGTTGCAGACGACGTAGCGCACGGGACAGGCGTGGTTCGCGATCGTGCGCCACTTCAGCCCGGTGGGAAAGCCAGCGCCGCCCCGGCCGCGCAGACCCGAACGCTCCAATTCCTCGATGATCGTGGCCGGGCTCGTCGCACGCGAGTCCAGCGCCGCGCTCGACCCGTGGTGCGCGAGGTAGGCCGCCCAGGATTCGAACGGCTCGTCCGGGAGGAGCCAATGATCGCCGCCTCCGGTCACAACCGCGCGAGCTCCGCTTCGGCGGCGATCCGCCCGAAGGCCGCCCAGTTGCACTCGGCGACGATGCGTTCGTACAGCTCGCGGGCGCCCTCACCGTCGCCTTCGACGAGATACCAGGTCGCGACGCCGTAGCCGGCGGAGGCGAGGGCCATGCCACCCTCTGCCTCCGAACCGAGCGCCTGCTCGGCGGTCAGCTCGCCCTTGTAGAACAGGAGCGCGCGGTGGTAGGCGAAGTTCTCGATCACATCCATGTCGGCGTGAATGGGCGCGAGCACCGCCTGCGCTTCCGCGTCGCGTTCGAGCCGTCTCAACGTCAGGTACAGCCAATGCGAGGAGGAGCAGAGCTTGTCGTCGTTCCCCCGGCTGAACTCCGCGCCGCGTTCGTACGCGGCGAGCGCGCCCTCGTAGTCGCCCGCGAGGTAGTGCGCGAGCCCGAGGTGGTAGTAGATGTTCGAGTGGGTCGTGCCGATCGGGATGTTCTGCGCGTTGGGCGCGCCGTCGGCCTCGACCTCGTCGGGTACATCCTCGGCAAGGTCGGCAGCGAGCGCGAGGTCCGCGATCGCGGCGTCCAGGTCACGGATCGAGATGTACCGGTGCCCGCGGTGGCGCCGGAGCCTGAAGCTCTCGGGGTGCTGAGCGAGGCGCGCCGTGTACCAGGCGATGGCGTCCCGATAGCGCCCGAGGTAGGCGAGCCGCCGGCCCACCCAGATGGCCGCTTCCTCCGAGCCGGGCTCGGCTGCATGGGCTGCGCGAGCCGCCGCGAGGTTCGCTTCGAGCTCGGCCGCGCGCTCCGCGGCGAACACGGGACGCGTGAGCACTTCACCGAGTAGTGAGGTTGCTTCGACGTCTCCCGAGTCCCGCGCGTTCCCGCAGGCAAGGCAGGCGATGGAGAGCAGGATTGAGAGCGTGCGCATGCGCCGAGGGTACCGAGTTCGAGCGGTGCCGACTATGAGCCCGTGAGCCACGCCGCTAAGATCGCAATTCGCATGCCAGCTCCCCCCGATGACACGCGCTCCTTCCGCTCGGAGGTCGTCTCAGTTCGTGCGTCCGGCGACGACGGTGTGCTGCTCCGAATCCGGCCGGAGCTCTCGTTCCCACCCCTTCGCGCGGCGCGCTTCTTCATGCTGCGGCGCGCCGACGCGCTCTCGCCCGCGATCCCCCGTCCGTTCTCGGTCTACAGGCACCTCGCCGACGGTTCGCTCGAGTTCCTCATCAAGGTGATGGGCCGCGGCACGCGCGCGCTCGCCGACTCGCGGCCCGGCGACTCGCTCGTCACGGTCGGCCCGCTGGGGCGCGGCTTCGATACGCTCGACGGCGACGGCCCGCCGTGGGTGATGTTGGCGGGCGGGATCGGCTCCGTGCCGTTCTACATGGGGATCGAGCAGGCGCTCGCGGGGATGGACGGCGGCGCCCCGGTACGGTCGCAGGACGTCACGCTCGTCTACGGCGCCGCGCACGCAGGGTTTCTGTACGAGCTCGAGGCCTTCGCCGCGCTCGGGGTTCGCACGGTCGCCGCCACCGACGACGGCTCGTTCGGGTTCCACGGCAACGTCGTCCAGGCGCTCGTCGCGCAGTGGCAGGCCGACCGGCTACCGGCGGAGGTGCGGCTGCTCGCCTGCGGACCCGAGCGGATGATGGCGGCCGTGGCCGCGGTCGCGCGCGAACGCGAGCTCGACTGCTGGTTGTCGCTCGAGACGCTGATGGGTTGCGGGGTCGGCATCTGCAACGGCTGCGCGGTCGAGACGGTGCCCGAGGGACCGCTCGGCGCCTGGCCCGTCGCCAAGTGCTGCATCGACGGCCCGGTGTTTTCGGCGGCGGCAATCCGTCTCGGTCACTGATCGATCACCGAGCGGGCCTCAGTGGTCCGTCACCTTGCGCGGCTCGATTGGCGGAGCGGGCGGGCCCGAAATGCTCTCCGTGGCGGCCAGCGTGGCCTCGATGTTCCCCCTGACCGCCGCGCGGAGGTTCGCTCCGATGCGGGACTCGGCCGCGTCGAAGAGCACGAGCGCGCGCTCGAGGTAGGGCCGGCTCTCCTCGAGCCGGCCCATGAAGCGCGCGAGGAGAATGCCGAGGTCGTGGTGCGCCCAGAAGTGGTCGTCGGTGAGTTCGAGGCACTGCTCGTAGGCGGCGACGGCAGCTTCGTAGCGCTCGAGCTGCTGCTGCGCGCGGCCGGCACGGTGGTACACGTCCGGCAGTCCTTCCCAGTCTGGGAAGCGCTCGATCGTGAGCTCCATCCAGTCGAGGGCGCGCGGCCAGTCGTAGCGGCGCTCCGAAAGCAGGCCGAGACGGAAGGTCTGGTCCGGCTCGTGTGGGACGAGCTCGACGAGGATGCGGTGCAACTCGGCGCGGAGCGTCCCATCCTCCGGCGACAAGGCGTACGCGCGGTCGAGATAGGTGAAGGCCGCATCCAGGAAGCCGCGCTGGCGCAGGATCTCACCCAGGTTGTAGTGCGCCTCGAAGTGGTCGGGGATCAGCCCGCAGGCTCGCCGCAGCGACTTGATCGCCTCCTCTTCGCGACCGAGGCGGTACATGACGCGGCCGCGCTGATAGTGCGCGAGACCGAACTCGGCGGACAGGCCGAGGGCGCGATCGAACCAGGAGAGCGCGATCGAGAACTCGCCCTTGCGCGCGGCGAGCATGCCCGTCCAGTACAGCGGCTGGAGCCCGTTCGGTTCGAGTGTGCGAGCGCGCTTCAGAAAGCCGGAGGCCATGTCGTCGCGTCCGACCTCGATCGCGGCCACGGCGGCTCCGAGCAGGTCCTGCACTCTGTTCGGCCGCAGCTTCATGGCCTGTTGAAAAGCGAGGCGGGCCTGCTCCCAGTCGTCCCGTCCGGTCGTCACCGCGCGCTTGCTGTAGGTCTTCCCCAGGTTGTGCCAGGCCTCGGCGTGGAGGCGATTCCTCTTGATCGCCTCGCCGAATGCGTCGAGCGCCGCCTCGTATTCGCCGCGGCGCATGTGCACGGTGCCGAGGCCGGTGAGCGCGTGGTAGCTGTTCGGGAAGATCCGCGCGGTCTCCTTGAATACCTGGAGCGGGAAGTCGAGGTCGTACTCCGGTGGCAGGTCGGCGAGGAAGAGGTAGCACCAACCCTGGCCGAGGTTCGCCTGAAGGCGATCGAAAGCGTCGACGTGGACGGAAGGATCACGGCGCCGATACTCGGGCTTCGTATCGTTGACGACACGGATCATCTCAGAGGTACGCTCCTTCATCGGAGCGTCGGCCGGGAGCTTGGGCCCGTAGTCGCCGTAGTCCGTGCCGAGCGAGAGCGAGACGAGGTAGTGGTAGAGCGCCTCGTCGAGCAGCGCCTTGTCGCGCTCCACGTCGTAACGCTGGAGCAGCATCCGGCCGTAGCCCCAGTGCACGGACGGGACCCTCGGGCTCTCCTCGAGCGCCGCCGCGTAGAAGGCCGCCTGGTCCCGGAAGTCCAGGGTGTGGGCGTACGTGCGCGCGCCGAAGAGGGCGGCGATCCCGGCCAGTACCGCGTACCTCGCCGGGCGGGGGAGGATCCGCGCCGCGGCTATCGCGAGCAGCATCGTGGCCGCGACGGCCGGCAGGTAGAGGTAGCGATCCGACATGGGGAAGGTGCCCACGGCGTCCAGGTAGACGAGCACCGGCGTCAAGGCGGCGGGCAGGAAGAGGAGCAGGGCGAGCGCGACCTTGCGCGCGGTCTTCCAGGTGTAGGCGGTCGCCGCGAGCCAGAGCGCCAGGCACGCAGCGGCCGCGTAGAAGGCGGCGTCGAGGGGCGGGAGTTCGGGCCGGAACGGCCGGAAGACGGCGAGCTCCACCGGCCAGAAGAGCAGGCGGAGGAATCCGCCGGCGAGCTCGATGCGATACGTGGCGCCCCGCGCCAGGTCCATGCCGAACGCTGCGTTGGTCCGGTCGAACCCGGCGAGGAGGTCGCCGAACACGAACACACGGGCCAACCAATAGAGCGCGACGGCGGCGAGGAGCGGAGCGTACGCGCGTGCGAGGGGCAGGAGCTCGGTCTCTTCGCCCCTGTTCGATGGTGCGGGCTTCGAAGCGGCGAAGTAGAGCCCGAAGTCGAGCGCCACGGCCATGGGCAGCACCGCCAGCGCCTGTTCCTTGGCGAGCAGCGCCGGCACGAGCCACAGACCGGCGGCGATGGGCATGCCGCCCGAGCCCGCCCCGCGCCACCGCAAGAATGCGTTCAGCGAGAGGAGGGCGAACAGCCCGAAGAGCGGGTCGTTCACGGCCGAGATCCATGCGACGCTCTCCGCGTGTACGGGATGCAGCCCGAAGAGGAGCGCCGCGAAGAAAGCGAGCCACGTGTTCCCGGTGAGCCGTCTCGCTATCCGCCAGCACACGAGCGTCGCCAGGAAGTGCAGCATCAACGAGATCGCGTGGAACCCAAGTGGTCTGCCACCGCCGAGGAACCGTCCGAGGGCGAGGGTGGCGACGGTGAGCGGGCGCCAGTAGCCGACTCGAGCCTCCGCCGCCGCGTCCTCGAACCCGAAGTGCGGGTCCTGGAAACCTTCGAGGACGCCCGCGAAGCTCTGGATGCGCGGGTTGCCGAGCACGAGGGATTCGTCGTCGTAGACGTAGTCCCCGAAGAGCGAGCGGCCGAACGTGAGCAGGAGCGCCAGTGCGATCACCACGGCGAGCCCGAGGCGCGCGCCGTTCTCGCGCTCTGCACCGGAGGAAGTCACGCTCGAGGGATTCGTCATGCGTTGGGAACCGGTCGGATCAGGGGGCTCTGTGACCGGCGGCAGCGGGCGCCCGTGCGGTACGATATCCGAGCCGTTATGTTGGCTTACATGCTTTCCGTGCAACGCGTCGTGATGCGCCTGGCGCCGGCCGCCCGTGGCGAAACTCACGACCCGGTCAGAATCGACTGGATCCGCGCTGGCGGCGTGGCGGGGTCCCCGTCGAATCGCCCCCCCGGGTCACCTCGATCCGCCTTCGCCGGACCGGAGCTCACTCCTCCGAGTCTCCACCGCATCCGAATCGAAGCGCCTTGCAGGCCCGAAACCCGCCACTCCCGAACGCGCCATGCGTTACGCCACGGGCTGCTAGCCGTTCTATTCGTCCTCGTCACCGCGGACCCGAGCTATCCCGCGCACTCGACGTGCGTATTCGAGCCGGCCCGACCGGCGGCGCAAGACGGCGGATCCGGCAGCAACCCCGATGACTCCGTCGAGCCGGGAAGTCCGCGGCTCGGCCCTCTCAGGCGCATCGTCGTGGTCGGAGCGAGCGCTTCCGCGGGCTTCGGCATTCCCGTGAATCTCGCTGAAGCCCTCGACATCGTCATCGTCGCTCCGCACGAACCCATCCTCCAAGCCGCGGAGCAGATGATCTTCCTCTCGCCCGAGGCATCGGGTGAGCGGATGATCGATCGGGCGCTCGCCGCCGAACCCACGTTGGTCGTCGCGATCGACTTCTTGTTCTGGTTCGGCTATGGCACGTTCGATCGAGAGTCGGAGCGACTCGATCGGCTCGAACGCGGCCTCGCGATGCTCGCGAGGCTCGATTGCCTGGTCCTGGTCAGCGCCTTGCCCGATATGAGCGCCGCTATCGGGAAGATGCTTGCACCCGCCCAGGTGCCCTCGCGGAAGTCGCTCGATGCCCTGAACGCGCGCGTGCGCGACTGGGTGGAGAGCCATCCGCGCGCGATCCTCTTCCCGCTCCCCGAGTTGCTCGCCCGACTGAAGTCAGGGACAGCCTACGACATCGCGGGTCACGTCTGGCCGCCCACGGCGGACGTGAAGCTCCTTCAGGACGACGAGCTCCACCCGACGATCGAGGGCCTCGCGTCCCTGGCGTGCGAGGTCGTCTTGAGTGCGACGGAAGGTCGCGACGATGTCGCGCCGGAAGCCGTCGCCATCGATCCGGGCGCCGTGACCCGTGCCTTGAAGCAGCGCGCCGCGGAGAAACGCGCCGCCAACGAGGAGCGCAGGAAGGGCAGCAAGCGACATCGCGACGGCTGAAGAACGACCGGGTGGAGCGAGCTCCACCCGGCCGTCATGCTTCAAGCGGCGTTCAGCCACGCCGCGTCGCGCGTCTAATTACAGAACGTAACTTCGACGCCGTCGGAGAGGTTGAAGAACGCTCCACCGGCCGCGGGGTCGCGGTACCAGTGCTGGAAGTTCCAAGTGGAGCCGGCCGTGATCTGGCCGCTGGCCGTCGGCGGGTTGGTGATGTCCAGCGCGAACTGGGTGATGCCGAACGAGTCACTCTGGACGACGTCGAGGCGGAACACCTGTCCTGCGATGCAGAGTTGGCCGTTGCCGAAAGGCACGTTCTGTTGAGCGGCGCCGTAGAAGAACACGCCGTTCTGATTCGCCGGCAGGCCGCTGGCGAAGAGACCGAAGTCGTTGTTGGCGACGACCTGAGTTCCAGAGGTGCCCATGACCGCGCCCGATCCGACCGAGTTCGGAGAGCTGGTGCAGTAGTTGGTCGGAGCGGGACAGCCCTGCACACCCGGATCGAAGGGCCAGGAGTTGGAGAGGGAGGCCAGGCCGCCGGTGATCTTCACGAGGATGTCGCCGGGCCCGGCGGCCGCGGGGATGGTCGCGGTGAGCTGGGTCCCGCCGTTCGTCGAGTTGAGGTTCAAGACCTTGATCGGGGTGCCGTCCCCGCCGACGCCGGCCTGGGTGAACCACAGCTTGTT
>SMVQ01000162.1 GCA_004357655.1 Planctomycetota bacterium | reverse complement strand
GTCACATTTCGCCGGCCCTCGGCGCCCGTGGCTGCGTTGCGCCTCCTCGGAAACCAGCTAGGTTGCCTGCGTCGGCGCGCCTTGCCACGAGCGCCGATGCCTCGCCGAAATGTGACGTTTATTCCCGGACGGGCCCTTAGGGGAGCGGGCCTGAGACCGCTCAGGCGGCGCGGGACACGTCGAACGTCGGCTTCCCGCCCCGGCCGAGCACGGCGAGCCAGTCCTCGATCTTCCGCCGCTCCGGCGCGCCCGCATCGTAGATGTTCGCGCGGCACTGCCAATACGTGAGCACGATCGCGTGGTGGCCGGCTGCGACGAATCGCTGGGAGAGCTCCGCTTCGAACAGGAACTCGGGGATCGAGTGGTACGAGAGCGTCTTCGAGGCCTGCGCGAGGTGCGAGGCGGCGCGCTCGACCGCGCCTTCCATGGCCGCGATCTGGGCCAGCGCGAGGTGCGCCTGGTGTACCCGGAACGTGGACGCCACCTCGTCCTCTTCATCGATCCCGCGGGCGAGAATGCTCGTCGCGAAGGACTCCGCCACCTGCGCCTTGCCCGCGAGCGTGGCGGAGAGGAGCAGCGGGAGCATCAGCTCGTCCTGCCGCATGGGATGCGTCATGCGGCGGAGGGCGAAGTCGAGGTAACGATGGATCTCCGCGAAGTGCTCCGGTCGCCGATGGCTCGGGCACGCGCGCGCCTCCTCGAGCAGGTGTTGCGCCAGCTCCTCCGCCCAGCGCGGATCCTCGGGGTCGAGCGCAATCGCCCGCCGGAGGCACGCGACGGCAAGGTCCGCGTGATCGCGGATCCAAAGGAATCGCGCGGCGTTGCCGTAGACCTGGGGGTCTCCACTTCTCGAGAGCGCACAATCGACCCAGAGCGCCGTGATCTCCCGGTGCTCGGACTCGGAGAACGACGTGTGGATCCACAGCGTCAGCGCCGCCGCGAGCCCCGAACCGGGCCGGTTCCTCACAACCCAGACGTGATGACGGTGGAACGCCGCCTTCGCCGCCTCGGGATCGCCGCTCTCCCGCGCGAGAGCGAGATAGAACCCCATGAGCTTCGCCCGCGACTCGAGCGTCTCCGGCTGCTCCGCGAGCTCGCGCTCGAAGCCCGTGACCTCCGCGAGGGCGAGCTCGGGGCCCACGTCGAACAGGAGCGCGCAGTACTCCGTCAAGGCTTCACCCGCACCTTCCCCACCGATCGACACTCGGGGCATCGATCCCGCGGACACGTCGGGAAGTAGCTCGAAGTCCATGGCGTGGCACGTGTGCGCTCTCGTCGGCGCCGTGCGAAATCCTTACCCGGCAAGGATTCACCGATAGAAGCCGGCAAAGGGCGCGCGCCGAATGAAGGAAGTCGCAAAGGGGGGTCGAGCGGAAAACGTTTCCTGATTCCCGGGAGCGGTCAGCGTCCTTCGTCCGCCCCGAGCGCGCGGGTCAGCGCCGGCATGTCGAACCCCTGCAGCTCCGCGAGGAGGCGCCCGAGCTCCGCGTTGTCGTGGGTTCCACGGAACCGCTCGGAGCCGGGACCGAAGGCGAAGAGCTCGACGTCGACGCCCGTGTGGCCGCCGGTGGTCCAGCCGATTCCCGCGCGCCTGTTCAGGAATCTCCCCAAGGCTCCGCGGAGGTCACCGGCCGCGACCGCAAGCGCGAGGGCGGCGCGCTCCTCGGCCGTGAGGTCGGTGATTCCGGTCCACTCACCGAGCGCGGCCTCCCAGTCCTCGCTGGCCATGATCTCCGCCGCCATCCTGCCGAGTGAGCCCCGCACGCGGCGCAGGATCTCCGGGTCCCAGGCATAGACCGCCAGGCCGTCGATGGCGCGCCCGAGCGTCATCCCGCCCGTCTCGTGGTCGGCGGTGGAGACGACGAGCGTGTTCCCGTCCGCGCGCGCGAACTCGAGCGCCACGGCGACCGCATCGTCGTACGCGAGGATGTCGGCGACGTGAGCGGCGGGGTCGTTGCCGTGCCCCGCGTGATCGATGCGGCCGCCTTCGACGACGAGGAAGAAGCCCGCTTCGTCACCGTCGAGGAGGTCGAGCGCCTTGCGCGTCATCTCGGCCAGGCTCGGCTGGGCCAGAGGGTCGCGGTCGATCTCGAAAGCCATGTGCTCGCTCGAGAAGATGGCGAGCACCGGCGTCTCCTCCAGCTCGTCGAACGCCGCGCGGTCGGTGACGATCCGGTACCCGGCCTCGATCGCGAGTGCGCGCAGGTTCGGCCGGCCGCCGTCCGACGGCGCGTGGAAGGGCGTGCCGCCGCCGAAGAGCACCTCGATGCCCTGCCTCAGCTGCTGTTCTCCGATCGCCCGGGTCATGGTGCGGATCCGGACGTGCGCCGAGAACGCGGCCGGTGTCGCGTGCGTGATCTGCGTCGTCGTGACGATGCCCGTCGAGCGCGACTGTGACTCGAAGGCCTCGAGCAGCGTGGCGACGGGCTGGATGGCGGGGTCGACCCCGATGGCCCCGTTGATCGTCTTGATGCCGCACGCGAGGGCCGTCGCCGCGGCGGCGGAGTCGGTGACGAGGCTGTCAGCGGAGTACGTGCTGCAAGTCCCGACGAGGATGTCGTCGAGCGCGAGCTCGCGCTCCGCCACCGCGCGCGCCATCGTGCGGCTCGCGGGTCCGAAGCCGTCGGCGATCATGAGGATCACGTTCTTCGCGGGGGGCGGCCCGGTGGCGGGCCCCTGGGCACGGGCGCGGTCACCGAGCGCCGCGAAGACGAGGAGGAAGGCGAGCGCGGGGGTGCGAAGTGCGGCCATGGGCGTGACTCAGTGGGTGGGACGTGGTGCTCAGGCGTTCCGTTTGAGGAGCGCGAACCCCTCGGTCACCTGCGCGCGCAGCTCGTGCAGGCTGCCGACCGAGCGCAGGCGCTTCCAGAGGTAACGCGGGCGGAGGTAGAAGCGCCGGACCATGCGCCGCTTGAGGGCGAGCATCGCCTCCTTGTCGAGCGTCTTCGTGGGGAGGAAGGCCTCGGCGCCGCCCTGGTCCATGACGAGGTCGTCCGGGTCGGCGAGCCCGAGCGCGAGCGCGCGTTCGCGGAAGGGCGTGCCGAAGCGCGGGACAGCGACGTTGAGCGACATGAAGTCCATGTCCAGTTCCATGGCGAGGTCCAACGTGGCCGCGAGGGAGTCCTCGGTCTCCTCGGGGAGACCGACGATGAACGTCCCGACCGTGCGCAGTCCGTGGCGCTTCGCGCGCAGGAACGCCCCCGACACGGCGCTGGCCCGGTAGCCCTTCTTGTAAGTGGCGAGGATTGCGTCGTCGGCGCTCTCGACACCCATGATCACGGTGTGGCAACCCGCGCGCGCCATCGCCGCGAGCATCTCGTCCGTCGCTGTGTCCGGGCGCGTGAACGCCGTCCACGAGAGGTCGCCCCGCTGCTCGAGCGCCGCGCACAGCTCGCGGCCCCGGGCGCGAACCACGCCGAAGGTCTGGTCCATGAAGAAGATCTCCCGCGTGCCTCCGGCCCGGAGCGCATCGATCTCTTCGAGTACGTCTTCGATGGGTCGCGTCTGGAACCCGAGCGTGCCGATGACGCAGAACGTGCAGGGGTAAGGGCAGCCGTAGTCGGTGAGGACGGTCGCGAAGCGTCGCGACCGCGCGAACGAGAACCGGTAGCCGCGCTGCGGGAACAGTTCGTGGCGGGGACGCGGCACGCGGTAGCTGCCCTTGCGGTGCGCGCGCTCCACGCGCTGGAGGCGCTCGGGCGCGCCCGTCGCGTCGCGCACCGTCATGTCCTCGATCCGCTCGCGGCGCCCGGCGAGGTAGTGGACGACGTCCGCGTTGGCGAAGACGTGGAGCGCCGCCTCCAGCCAGGGCTCCTCGGCGAGCCGCGCCTCGCTCCGTTCGTGCAGGATGTCGCCCAGGGCGAGCACGCGCCGGCCGCGATGGGCCTCCGCGGCGAGGAAGACGCGGTCCTCGTTCCATGAGACCGAACCGACGAGGCTGACGATCACGTCGGGCGCGAGGGCGGCGATCCGGTCGTGCGCGGGGCCGGGGGCGAGGCGCTCCGCCATGCAATCGAGGACGAGGGCGTCGTGGTGCTCGGCGAGCGTGCCCGAGAGCACGACGAGATCGATCGGATGGAAGAGGTAGTTCGACTTGGTCGTCTTCGAGCAGAAGTAGTCGCGGATGTACGTCCGCTCGCCCGGCGGATTGAGGAGGAGGACGCGCATCAGCCCAAGATGGTCGGGAGGTTCAGGCCCCCGCTCGGCGCCTGGGCGCTCGGGGCCCTCGGGGCCATCGGCTCGTGCGCGAGGAGCGGCTGGGGCGCTCGCGGCGGCGCAGCCGGCACCAGCGTCTCGCCCTCGAGCAGCTTCATCGTCGCCGCGAGCACCATGTCCACGGTGATGTTCACGAGGCACTCCGGTCGGCCGTGGATGCAGTTGGCGACCTTGTTGTCGTGGACGTTGATGCAGGGACTGCAGATGGGCGGCCGCCACAACACGCGCGCGCGCCGCCCCAATGGCCGGTACATGACGGGCGTCTCCGGACCGAAGAGGCCGAGCGTCGGCGTCCCGAGGGCCGCGGCGACGTGCATGGGGCCGCTGTCGTTCGAGACGACGACGTCCGCGCGGTCGAGCAGCGCCACGAGGCCGGCGATCGTGAGCGCGCCTGCGAGTGAGTGGACGTGCCCGTGGGGCGCGCCGGCCGCGAGCGCCGCGGCCGCGCGCGTGTACTGGCTCTCGGACCGCGCGCCGATGAATACGACGGTGGCGCCGAGCTCCGTGGCGAGCCGCCGGGCGAGCTCACCGAAGCGCTCAGGCGGCCAGCGCCGCTCGAGCGAGAGGCGCCCCGCATTCGGGTTCAGGACGACGAGCGGGCCCGCGGACCCGGGGCGGAGACTGGCGAGGAGCGACTCGACGTGCGCGGCGCTCGCCGCCTCGATCCGGAACGGCAGCACCTCCGCGGGCGTGACGTCCTCCCCGTCCTCGCCCCCCGCGAGCGCCCGGAAGTTGCGTGCCACGTGCCAGTAGCGGTTGAAGGGCACGGTCCGGGTGTGGACGCCCCCCCGCCAGACGCTGGGGGCGCGGAATCCGTGCACCGACCGCGCGCTGGTCAGGGCGGAGACGACGGCCGAGAACCGCGTGAAGAACTCGAAGTCGTACACCACGTCGAACCGCCGCCGATGGAGCCCGCGCACCAGCCCGAGGAAGCGACCGGCGAGCGCCAGCCAGCCGGCGCCGCGGATGTCGAGCGTGACCACCTCGTCCCAGGCCCCGAGGCCGCGCGCGAAGGCGGCGTTCTCGGCGAGGGTGAGGAGCGTCAGCCGCGCGCCGGGATGCCGGCGCCGCAGGACGCCCACGGCGGGCGTGAGGAGCTGCAAGCTGCCGATGCCCCAGAACTTGACCAGCAGCACGCGCTCGACGTGGCGCTCGGGTGACCCGCACCGACTCCGGAACCGCCTCACGGACCCGATCGGCGAGACCGCCGCGCAGGCCACGAGCCCGAGCACCTTGTCGGCCTTCTGGAGGGTCTCGATGGGGATGTTCGGCATGGGGACGCCCGTGTCCGGTCCTCACTATACGCGAGGGGTGCGCGGGAAACGGTCGGGGGGAGCGCGGGATCGCCTTCGCGTCTTGCCGGGCCCTCCGGCCGGGTCTATCTTGTCTCCTTCTCGCGTCGGACCTGGTCCGGAGACGGCCCCTCGGGCTGTACCCGGGTGTCGGACCGGGCCCGCGCCCTGGACTCTCTCGGCCCGCGCGGTCGACGCCCGCCCGCGGGCACGCAGCGCCTCCTATGTGTGGATTCATCGGT
>SMVQ01000161.1 GCA_004357655.1 Planctomycetota bacterium | reverse complement strand
AGCCACCCTGCCGAATGGCGCGGCAGAGGACAGTCGCAGCATGCTCCCCCTCCTGCGCGACCCCACCGCGCCCCCGACCCGCGAGGTCACGATCCTCAAGGCGGACGCGTCGGTCGTGCGCGCCGGCCGCTGGAAGCTGATCACACACCTCGGGTCCGGCGGCTTCAGCAAGCCGCGCAAGCTCGAGCCCGAAGAGGGCGGAGCGCGCGGCCAGCTCTACGACCTCGAGGCTGACCTGGGCGAGACACGCAACCTGTGGAGCGAGCGTCCCGACATCGTGGCGAGATTGACCGACCTGCTCGCGCCGTGAGACCCGAGTCGCCATGACCAACGGGCCGCACCAGCGCCGAGGCCTGTTCGGCTCCTTCGGACCCGCGATCATCGTCGCGTCGGTCGTGCTCGGGCCGGGCAGCATCCTGACGAGCTCGAGAGTCGGCTGCGAATTCGGGTACGAGTTGCTCTGGGTGGTCGTGCTGGCCGGCGTGTTGATGGTCGCGATGACCGCATTGGCCGCCCGCATCGGCGTGACGCTGGACGGGACTCCGGGGGACGAGATCGCGCGTCGAGCCGGGCGTCCGTTCGCTGTCTTCGTGGGGGTCGTGCTGTTCCTCGTCGTCGCCTGCTTCCAGTTCAGCAACAACATCGCGATCGTTGCGGCACTCGAGCCGTACGCCGGGGACGGCAAGGCGTGGCGTGTGATTTTGCTGGCCGTGCTCAACGGGGCCATCCTCGCCGTGCTGTTCGGCTTTCGCCGGCTGTACCGTCCGGTCGAGACGATGATGAAGCTCCTCGTCGGCATCATGCTCCTCGGCTTCCTCGGCAACGTCGTCATGGCGCGGCCGTCGGTCGGTGCGATCCTCGGCGGGCTCCTGCCGCGTCTCCCGGAGAGCCTCGTCGGCAGTTTCTTTCCCACGCGGGTCGACGGTGAGATCGTCGACCCGCTGCAATCCGTACAGGGCTTGATCGCGACGACGTTCTCCGTCGCAGGCGCCTTCTACACCGCCTATCTGGTGCGGCAGAAGGGCTGGTCCCGCGCAGACTTGCAGCGCGGCCTCGTGGACTCGGTCGTCGGCATCTCCGTGCTCGCATTCCTGACGCTGACGATCATGGTCACGGCTGCTGCGGTGCTGCACGGCCGGATCGCTCCAGCGGACCTCGGCAGTGCGGCCCAGGTCGCAGCACAACTCGAACCCCTGTTCGGGGAATGGGCGGGATTGCTGTTCAGCCTGGGGCTGCTCGCCGGCGGGCTCAGTTCATTCCTGGTGAATGTCATGATCGGAGGCACAGTCCTATCCGACGGCCTCGGCCTGGGTGGTGACATGGATCACCGATGGCCTAAACTCCTGACCGCCACGGCGCTGCTGATCGGCTTCGGTGTGGCACTCACCGCCCTCGATGCACGACCCGTCAACCTCATCGTGTTCGCCCAGGCGCTGACGGTACTCGGCAACCCGGTCCTCGCCGGCGTGCTACTCTGGCTGTCGACACGCATGCCGACTCCGCGATGGATCCAGGTGTGCGCCGTGCTGGGGTTCCTGCTGGTCCTGGTTCTCGCCGCCCGCACCGGCGCGCGGCTCTACCTCTCGTAGCGTGTCACCGTTCTCGAGCGCCCCTGCGGAATGAAGTTCGCGATCTGCAACGAGACGTATCCCGACTGGCCCTTCGAGCGCGTGTGCGCGGACGCCGCAGAGTGTGGATACGACGGTGTCGAGGTAGCTCTCAGTGCCATCGTCGACGATCCCAGTACGCTCAGTACGGACGATGCTCGGGACCTCGGCGCGGTGGCGAGACGTGCCGGCATCGATATCGTTGGCTTGCATTGGCTGCTGAAGGCTCCGCCCGGCTTGCACCTGATGACGCCCACGACGCGCGTGCGGCACGCCACAGTCTCGTACCTCGAACACCTCGCCCGGCTCTGCGCGGCGATGGGTGGTTCGGTGATCGTGCTCGGCAGCCCGAAGCAGCGCGACGTTGCCGCGGAGGATACCTACGACGCCGCGTTTGCGCGGGCAGTCGAGTCCTGCCGGCAGGTTGCCGAGACCGCGGCTGCGCTCGATGTCACCCTCGCACTCGAGCCCTTGGCACCGACCTACACGAATTTTCTCACGACCGCAGCGGAGGCAGTGCGCCTGATCGAGGCAGTCGACCACCCCGGCTGCCGCCTGCACCTCGACGTGTTCGCGATGAGCTCGGAACGCGAGCCGATTCCGGACATCATCCGCGCCCACGGCCCTCATCTCGCGCACTTCCATGCCAACGATACGTCGCTGGGGGGGCCGGGCACTGGCGACGTCGACTACCCACCGATCGCCGAGGCGCTCCGGGCGGTCGACTACCGCGGGTGGGTCTCCGTGGAGGTCTTCGACATGACGCCCGGCGGGCCGGCGATCGCGCGGGACAGCCTCGCCTTCCTGCGTTCCCTGTTCCCGTGACCGCTTCTACCTCACGTTCCGCACATGTGAGTTGGCGTTTCTCCGAATTTGAGGTGCGTGACTCAGACAGGAAAGGGTTTTCCGTAGCCGCGAGTGGGTACCTCGAGCAGGCCAAGCACTTGCCTCTGGATCGCCGTCAGCTCGGTGACCAACGTTCACCGTCCCATCAAGCATCCACCTTCAGCCAGAAACACTTGCGACGATTCCCTTGACGTAACTCTTGAAATTCAAGACTTACGTCGATGCCTCCGCCGTAAGTCGAATTACAAGAATCGACGCGGCAAAACCGTGCGCTCGGCCCGACACCTGCCGATAGAGATCATGACCACTGAAGTGCTCGACACGGCCGGCTACTACCGTTCAGCCAGCTCGAAAATGGCCGCAAACCCAATCGAGACCTGCGGAACGTGAGGTTGCACGTGGTCCAGCCCGCAGGTTTCTCGTGCGGAATACAGGGCTGGTGCAGCGCGTGAGATAGGAGACGCCGAGGAGCCTGGACCGCCGCCTGTGCGCGCGATGCGGGCGGACTCTGCCGCATCGATCCGGCCCCATGCGGCCCCTCGAGCGCCGTTCGGTGAGCGAGGGCGAGCTGAGCGTGCGCCGGAGCCCGAGCGCCGGTTCTTCCTCGGAGACGGGTTCAGCTTGACGGCTAGGGGAATCGGGGCCGAATGGCTGCGCGTCGCGCGGTGCAGCGGTGCTCGCGAGCCCGGGCTAGGGATGGCGCGCGAAGAATCGGTTAGAACGGGCGGCATGCGAACGCGCTCTTCACGCCTGGGTCGCCTCGCCGCCGTCCTGGTGCTCGGCC
Organism: Planctomycetota bacterium; assembly: GCA_004357655.1. Classification (GTDB taxonomy): domain Bacteria; phylum Planctomycetota; class UBA1135; order UBA1135; genus N075bin59. The sequence goes on along the minus strand of SMVQ01000161.1, from coordinate 6,031 downwards.
TCAACGCGCTCGGCGCCCCGGCGCAGCAGGGGACGGGGCCGGGGCGGAGCGACGCCGCGGAGGCGCGGCTCACGGCCGGGAGGACGGCGCTCCGCGCGGGGGACGGCGCGGCCGCCACCCTGCACCTCATCCATGCGCTCGAGCTGCGGCCGGATTCGGTCGAGATCCTCGCGCTCCTGATCGAGGCCGCGCAGGACGACGCGGACGCGCGGACACTGTGGACGCACGAGTGGTACGCCGCGGCCGCGGGCGCCGATGGGCGCGCGAAGCCCTCCGGCGCGGCGCGGGCGGTGCTCGCGGATGACCCGCACATCGCGCGGATCGCGACGGCGCGCGCGGCGGTGGTGGGGGAGCTGGCTGGGCTCGCGGCAGCGCGTGCGAAGAAGGGCGCCCGCGCGCCGGGGGAACTGCTCGTCGCGCTGTGGGCGCGGCGCGTCGCACTCGAGCTCGCGCGCGGCGTTCCCGCGCTGGAGGACGGTGTCGCCGGCGACCTCGATCCGAGGCTCACGGTCTCGCGCACGTTCCACGACGCGGTCATCAAGGCGCTGCGGGGGGCGACGGGCGGCGCGCTCGCGCGCTTCGAGACGGACGTCGCCATGCGCGGTGCGCGCTGCCTGCACGGGCTCGCGGTGCAGGCGGACTTCAAGGACCTGCAAGGGCCCGAGCCGCGCGGGATGGGGCGCGTGCGCGGCGCGGCGGCCCAGGCGCTCGCGCGCGCGCGCGACCAGCTCGCGAAGAAGATCGGCGCGCCGTGGACGATCGCGGAGCTCGAGTGGTTGACCTCGGACGAGGGCGAGGCGTTCACGCGCGAACACGACAGCTTCGGCAGCCCCGGCGTCGCGCTGTCGCCGCGCGAGTGGTACCGCGTCGAGTCGGACTGCGGCTACGAGACCCTGCTCGGCGTGGCGCGCACGATCGAGGAGCACCACACGCGGCTCGCGAACTGGTACGGCGAGGATCCGTTCGTCGGTCGCCAGGGCACCGTCAGGATCGTGCCCGAGTCGTCGGGGCTCGAGTCGGAGGGGGCGCCTTTCTGGTGGGCGGGCGGCTTTCAGGGCGGCGACACGACGACGATGCGCTTCTCGATCGGCACGATCGAGGGCCTCGGGCACGGCCTCACGCACGAGCTGACGCACCGCTTCGACGGGGCGCTCTTTCCCGGGCAACCGTCCTGGCTCGTCGAGGGCAAGGCGGTCTGGACGGGCGGCGCGTACGGGCGCTCGAGCGACACGAACTTCGTGGCCGACTTCGCAGTCTTCGGCCCGATCGAGAAGACGTTCCGCAAGGGCTACGGCGGGCTGAAGAAGCTGACCGAGCTGATCGAGGGCGAGATCGAGGAATACCGCGACAACTACTTCGCGGGCTACGCGCTGTACGTGTATCTCTCGTCGTGGGAGGAGGGCGGCGAGCGCATCTTCGCGGAACGCCTGCAGGAGTTCATGGCGAACGCCAGGCAGAGCTCGAAGAATCCGAAGGCGTACTTCGAGAAGCACTTCGCGGACGGCCGCGGCGGGCGGCCCGAGGATCTCGAGGCGTTCGCGGCCGGCTTCGCCACGTTCGTCAAGGGTTTCTATTGGAAGGACCGGCAGCCGTGGACCAAGCGCTACGTGACGGGTGTCGCCGGCCCGAAGGGCGCGCCGCTCGTCTACGACGAGCCGACCTGGGTCTGGTCGCGCGGGCGCGCGGAGCCTTACTTCGGGGATGACCAGGCGCGCATCGCGGGCGAGCTGCTGCTCGAGATCGGCAAGGACGTGGCGGCGCTGCGCGCGCTCGTGTGGGCGGCGTCGGCGGACGGGCGGCATCCGGCGGTCGAGCGCGCGCTCGCCACGGTGCTGGACAACCTGCGACGGCGCGACGCGGCCTGGGCGTTCGCGTGCATGCGCGCGTTCCCGTTCGGGGCCGTGGCGCGGCGCGCGCCGTTCGAGACGTCGCTGCACGACGCGAAGGCGCTCCTGCGCGCCCTGGGCGGAGCGGTGAGCGCGTACTCGGAGGCGGGGCTCGACGTCGCCGCCGCCGCGGTCGCCGCCGACCACGATCGGCTGGCGGCGCGGCTGGGCGCCGAGGCGCTCACGCTGCCCGCCCCGACCGGCGCGGCCGCGTGCCGCTTCCCGTTCGACGCCCCCGGGCGGTACGCGGGGTGGCGCGGCTGGGAGGAGGACGGGCTGACGGGCTACGAGGACTTCCGCGTGCCGGACCTGTGGTACGCCGCGGACGACGGGGACCTGCACGTGGGCCGCAAGCGGCCGCGCACGGGGACGGGCCGGCTCGACCGCGCCGCGCACCAGCGCCACGCGTTCGTGCGCACGCGCGACTGGCTGCTCCCCGGCACCTACCGGATCCGGATGGACGTGCAGTTCACGACCTCGTACGTGAGCGGCGCCGTGATCCTGGGCTACACGCGGCGCGACCGGAACGTGCGCTTCGGCTTCACGGCCGGCGATTTCATGTACGCGATCGGCGAGTCGGAGGACGAGCCGAAGTTCGAGGAAGTGAGCTGGAGCTTGCGCGGTCTCTTTCAGCGCGACGGCGCGCTCGCCGGCTCGGTGCCCCGCGGCACGCACGCGTTCGGGAAACCGCGCTCGGGCTTCAAGCTCGAGCTCCTCGTCGACGGCGCGACGGCGCACGTGTTCATCGACGGCGAGTACGAGGGCACGTACCACCCGGCGGACGGCATGCCGATCGAGGGCACGATCGGCTTCGCGACCAGCTTCGGCGCGGTCCGGATCGGCACGCCGATCGTCCAGCGGCTCGACCGGACCCGGCGCGCGGGGCTCTTCGATCCAGCGCTCGGCGGCCTCGACCTCGGACGCGAGCAAGCCGTGCCCTTCGACGATCTGGAGAACCGTCCCGTGCGCGGGCTCCCGCCCTCGCCCAACGGCACGATCCTCGTCTGGATTCCCGCGCCCGACGTCGCCGCGGGCGAGACGTATGAGGACACGGAGAAGGAGCTGCGGCGTACCGTGAAGAACCTCTGGCGCCTGCTCGACCGGGAGGACGCGACGCAGCCGGCGATCGTCGCCGTGCCCGCGTCGCTCGGGGCGGAGCGCAGCGCGGCGCTCGCCCGGGAGCTGTCGGACGAGGCAGGTCGCACCCTCCGGCTGGTGCCGCACGCGTTCACGGGCCTGGTGCCCGAGGGCGCGGAGGAGCCCCCGGACGAGTTCCGGCGCTGGCTCATGTTCCTCGACCCGGGCAACGTCGCGCGTGTCGTCCTGCCGTTCTTCGGTCAAGCGACCGTGACGAACGGCCGGCTCCGGCATTGGCTCACCGTGTTCCGCGACCACGGCCGGCCGCCGCGCGAGCTGCCGCCGGTCCCGCGCGTCGGGGAGCAAGATGACGGTGACTGACCTGCTACGTAGCCATCAAGCCGTTCCCGCTCCCCTTCGTCCCTCTTGACGTCGTGTCGCCCGTCACGGGAATCGAGGCGAGCGCGTTCCGGGTGCCCCCTTCGTGAACGGGTGGTGTCGCAGACTCCGCAGTCGGCTCTGCTGCGGACCACCGCGGACGGCTGCGGTGTAAGTCGTTCTCCGCTGAGCCTTCGGGGCGCGCCGCAGGGTGACGACACGGGCGCCTCGACCGTCCTGCGGCGGACGCCGTCGCGCGGTTTGTTGCCCGCGATTCGAGGCGAATCCGGCAGCCGACAAGTGCCCGTCAAGGGGGGGGGCAAATGGGCCCCATCTTCTCGGCTTCGGTTGCGGAGCGCCCGACGCGCGGTCCGCGGCGCGCTCTCCGCAACCGCGCGGGGGCTAGCGGGATTGGCGTTCGGGAGTACGGTCGAGTCGTCCCCTGGTTGCACTCGTTACGTCATGAGGAGAGAACCATGCAACGCACCCTGCGCGCATCTGCCTTCGTCGTAGTCGTCTCCGTCCTGTCGATGGGGACCGCGTCCGCTCAGCAGATCATGGACAAGCTACTGGCCGTGCACCCCAACTCCGCGCCGGGTGCGCTCACGGCTTCGGCCCGTGGCGACCGACTGTGGGTCGCCGAAGGTGGCGCGATCGCGTTCATCGAGACGAATGCAGCGGCGTCGTTCCCTGCTAATCAGATGCAGTACGAGAGCCCGAAGAAGATCCTGCCGGTCGGCTCGCAGGCGGTGCTGGCGAGCGCGCTGCTGCTGGATCCCGTGACCGAGGACGTCGTCTACATCGCGGGCGGGCGGTCCGGGCTGTGGGTCATGGAAGCCGATCCCAACCTCGCCACCGTGAACAAGGCGGCGCGTATCGACGATTCGGTCAATGGGCAAGGCACTCCGGGGCTGCAGAAGAGCCGGCGGTGGTGCAACGGCCTGGACGTGATGACGATCGATGGAGAGAACTACCTCGTTGCCATGTTCTCCAAGGCGAACGGCAATCGGCTGCGAGTCTACTCACTCTCCGAGGCGCGAGACGTCGTTATCAACAATTCCACGGAAACCGGGCACGAGCTCAACCCGATTCAAAACGTCAAGATCCTAACCAACGGCACGGCCGATGACGTGGAGGTCCTCCCCATTGGGGTGCGCGGCGCGCAACCGTTCGCCTTCGGCTTCGGGATCGCCGTCGACAACTCGGAGACGGACGAGGCGTACGTCTACGTGGCGCTCGGCTCCGAGGGCCTCGTGCGCGTGCGCTTCGACGCAACGAACCTTGTCTTGAATCCGCCGCCGGCCACGGTCGAGTCCGGCCCGGCGTTCGGGGACGGGACGTTCTACGCCACCGATATGATCTACGACCCCGACATCTATGGCAGCACGCGCGTGTACGAGAATGAACAGCTCGCGTGGCTGGAGCCGCCGTTCTTCACGGATGTCGCCGTCCAGGAGAGCACGATGACGCAGAGTGGCGAGCACTACCTGTATGCCACCGTGGATCACATTGGCTGGGTCCGCTTCGACTTGTCGCTGCCCTGGGCCGGAAACATGCCCATCAGTCATCATGAAGGCATCCGGTACGATCAGGACTCGGGTGGCGGCAACATCACGACCCACGTCAACCTGCTGAAGGTGGACCCCGACTTCCCCCCGCCCTTGGAGGTACACATCGCGACCTACGCGCGCCAGATCGACGTGGTCGAGAGCAACGGCGAAGCCGTCATCGTCACCATGACTCATCAGCGCGTGATACGCGCGTCGCTGTACGCGATCAACGAGGGGTACTGGATGGGCTATTCAGGACTGCCGACCGGACCCTTCAATTGGCAAGCGCTGACCCAGGGCAGATACCCGTACACGCTCATGTACAAGGCTTCCACCTTGCCCAGCGCCTACTCGACGCCGTCGACGACCTCGACCGCGAACTTTGCGGTCCTGACACGGGCGGGAGGTTGCGCGCTGCAAGCGGTTCCGATTTCCACCCCGCCTGACACGGTCCTGGTGTTCGCGGGTGAGGAGCAGTGGACAGACGTCTCGAACCCGCCGTCGGGCGATTTTGGCATCTGGTCGACGTTCCGGTTCGAGACAGGGCCCTGGAACGGGACCCCGGTTCGCGATCCCGACGTGCTCGTACGGGGCAAGGAGGATCGGCCCGGCGTCTACAACTTCGTGATCGGCACGCTCCGCGGTCACCCGGACGTGTTCGTGAAGGGCCTGAACGACGGCGGCGTCGTGGCGGACGGGCTACTGTACCTGTGCAACGGCAACGAGTTCCGAACGCTTCCCAGTCCGGGTGATCCCATGCTGGGGTCGTTCTCGTTCACGGGGGAAACGCGGACGCAATGGGACGATGCGAACGAGCCAGCGATATGGATCTGGAGTGAGATGGGGGTCATCACCCCCTCTGTCAACGACACGTTCTGGAGCATGACCAAGTTCGTGCCCGGCGCGGACATCGATAATCTGTGCACTGGTCCACCGACCGTCATGCCGACGACGGAGAAGAGGGTGTACGTTGAGAAGGTCAATGACAGCTATCTTCAGGAGCCGCGGGGCGTGCTGTCGGGGGGCACGATCAGCGAGTCCTACGATACCTTCAGCTCACGTTCCGCACATGTGAGTTGGCGTTTCTCCGAATTTGAGGTGCGTGAGTCAGACAGGAAAGGGTTTTCCGTAGCCGCGAGT
>SMVQ01000160.1 GCA_004357655.1 Planctomycetota bacterium | reverse complement strand
GGGTGCCATGACCCGGAGTCCCTCTCGGTCGCCGCGGGCCCGGAGTGGACCCCCTTGCGTCAGAAATCGACGGGGGCCTTCAGTGAGCTCCAGGGCTCGTCCCTGGACACGTCGATGAGGGCCGGGCCGTCGAACTCGGCCGGCGACAGGATCGCCAGGAAGACGAGGCGCTCCCCGAACACGTTGTAGGTCCCGTGGACCTCGTTCACAGGGACGTGCGCGGTCTCGCCGGGCCCGAGGACGCGGCTCTCGCGGCCGACCCACTGCTCGGCGCGGCCCTCGACGACGTAGATGATCTCCTCCATGCACGGGTGGCGATGGAACTGGTGCGCCTTGCCGGGGGGCATGGTGACGCGCACCAGTTGGAGCTGCTGCGCGTCGACGAGACCGGGGCGGGCGAGCCACTCGTGCGGGCCCCACGGGAGCTCTTCGACCTCGGCCTCGGCCGCGGTCACGAATCGGAGGAAGTGTTCCCGGCACATGGTCAGCGCTCGGACAGCCAGCGGACGGAGTTTCGGATCAGGGTCACGTACGCGGGGTGTTGGTGGGCGCGGCCGTCGTGACCGAGCGTCGTGCAGACGACGCGGCCGCCTGGACTCTCGACGACCCAGAGGACGGGGAAGCTCGCGCCGCTCGTGCGCGAGTGTCCGGTCGCGAGCACTTCGATGGGAGCGCCCTCCGGGTCGCGCTCGAAGCGGTAGAGCTCGTCGATGATTATGAACGCCGCGGGCAGGCCCTCCGTCACCGCGTGGTCCGCATGGACCGTTACGTCGAACGCTCCGAGAGCTTCATGGCTGCGCGAGCCGCCGCCCACGAGCTCGCGGTAGTACGCGGGCCAGTCCCAGCCGTACCAGCCCGCGGCGTGGCCGACGAAGAGCCCACCGCCGCGCCCGACGAAGTCGAAGATGCCCTGCTGCAATGCGTCACCCGCGAGGGGCCGGTTGCCCGTGAGGAACAGCACGGCGAGGCCGTCGAGCGCGGGCAGGATCGCGGCCGGGTCCTCCGTGTAGCGCACGGGGCCGTCCACGACCGGGGCGAGGATTCGTGTATCCGTGCCGCCCACCCACTTGGCGAAGTCGTGGCTCGAGCCGCCGCCGACGAGGAGCACGCGCGCGGCGGCGGTGCGCGCCTCGATCGGGGCGGCCTCGGCCTCCGGCGCGTCGTCACCGAGCTGCGCCGTCAGCGCGATGAAGGTCGGCGCGAGGTGATTGACATAGCTCTCGAGCGCGATGCTCTCGACGACCCCTTCACGCGGCGACTCGAGCGCGAACGTCCGCACGTTGCGGCGGCTGCCTTGCGCAAGGACGCCCTCGGCGAACTGCGAGCCCGGTACGTCGATCCGTCGCACCCAGTCCGCGAACTCTTCGCCATCGCGCAGCGTGGTCTCGGCGGTCACGCCATCCGCGTATTTCCAGGTTACCTTGACCGCGCCCGCCTGCTCTTGCGTGAAAGGGTAGCCCCAGCCCGCGATGCCACCGAGGACGTGCAGCTTGCGCATGGCGAAGCCGACGCGCACGTCGACCCGCTGCGGCGCGTCCTCGCGGCACTGCCAGCCGCGGTTCATGCCGCCTTGCAGCACGAGCGCATTGGCGCCGTTCTTCGTGCGACTCGGGTCGAGGATCTCGAACGGCACGCCGCTCACCTCGACGACGCCGTACCGGGCGAAGAGCAAGGGGTAGGGATCCTTCACCGGGTCGTACATGCCCTGCTCCGTATTCGCGCTGCAGAGCCCGTCGAGGTCGAGCAGTCGAAAGCCTGCGCTTCCCGCGCAGAGGTAGCCGAGGATGTCGCGCAGGGCTTCGGCTCCGAGCTCCTCGAAGCCCGTCGGCATGGGCGAGCGCCCGGTCGACTGCAAGACCTCGAGGTCCACGCGCAGGACCTCGTGGTCGCCGCTCGTGTTGCGCAGGACGATCGAGTCGCGGCCCTCGCGCACGAGCACGCCCCCGAACGTCTCGCCGTCCACGGTCTGCGCCACGTACTCGACGTAGGCAGCGTCGACCTCGCGCGAGGGGTCGATGAGAATCGGGAGGAGCGTCTCCACGCCGTGCGCGCCGATGCCCGTGAGGTCGGGGCCGACGTTCGCGCCCTCGCCTTCGTAGCTGTGGCAGGTGGCGCAGTTAGTGCGGAAGAGCTCGGCGCCGTGCCTGACGTCGGCCGGCGAGGTCACGATGGGCAGGAGCCGCGCGACGATCGCCGCTTTCGCTTCGTCGGGGCTGCCCGCGATCCGGTCGAGCACCTCGTTGGCGCGGCGCGCGATATCCGCATCGGGGTGATGGCGCAGCCGGAAGACGCGGTGCGGCCCGAGGTCGCGCAGGCTCCACTCCTCCGACGCGAGCCGGTCGAGCACGGCGGCCGTCCACTCGGGCCGGCGCATGAGGCGGTCGAACGCGCGCTCGCGTGCGCGTTCGCCGAGCCCGGTCCAGGAATAGGTGAGCACTTCGGCGACGGCGGCGTTGCCGGAGTCGCCGAGCGCATCGATCACACGCTCCTGCACGTCGGGGGAATGCCACGGCTGCAGCATGTCCTCGGAAGCGTGGACCGCACGCTGGCCGCCAGTCGACGCCAGGAGCGCGACTAGACTCTCGATGCGAACGTCGTCCGGTTGTTCGACGTCCTCGAGCTGCTCGAAGAGGCGGCCCGCGAGGGACACGAGCTCGTGCGTCAGCACTTCACCGGCGGGCCAGCGCTGGGCAAACGGGAGCGCGGCGACGGCGACGCCCACGTCTTCGCTCTGGACCAGGCGAACGAGGGCACCCGCCGGCCCCGGCATCAGGCTCGGCGGTGCGTCGAAGCCGCCGAGCTGCGCCGCTAGCCTCGTGAGCGCGGCTTTGCGCAGCGCGGGCGGCGCGTCCACGGCCACGGCGACGATCCGCACGAGCGCCACGGCGCGCTCCTCGATGCGTTGCCGCCCGACCGCGCCGAAGAGCGCCTCGACGAATTCTTGGCTTCCCGCCGGCACCAGGGCAGCGCGCGCGAAGACCTCGGGCTGGAAGGTGCCGAGGCGCAGGATCGCCGAGCGCGTCCAGTTCTCCTCCGCCCGACTCCAGAGGCGTACGAGCCGCTCGGCGGCGAACTCCGGAACGGGATAAGCGGCCAGCGCGATGATCGTGAGCAGCCGCACGCGCACGTCCCTGTCGTCGAGGAGCCGCAGGAGCTCCCCGTGCGCGCGTGTACCGCTCCACACCGGCACGACCGCGAGGTAGCGGTCCATCGCGCGCAGCCCCGCGAGCCGCGCGCCGTTCTTGCGCACGCTCGCTTTCCTGTCGCGCATGGCCTCGACGAGCAGACCCTCGTCCACGAGCCCCGTGCGGGCGAGTGTCCACAGCGCGTGAATTTCAGCCTGGGGCTTCCGCGCGTGCAGTGCGAACGTTACGAGTAACGCACGCACGGCCTCGCTCGGTCGTTCGCACAGGAGGCGCTGTGCCGTCCCGCGTCGCCATCCGTTAGGCGACTCGAGCGCCGCGATGAGCCCCGGCGGCTCGAGCGTCGCCAACTCCGGCTCCGCGCGCTCCTTCGCTCGCTTGTGCTGGATACGCCAGATGCGCCCATGCCCGTGATCGCGGTCGGGGCGGCGCGCCGCGTTCGTCGGTCCGTGCTCCGGCCCGCGCGGGTCGTTGTGCACGATCGCCTGGTTGTAGAAGTCGAGCAAGTACAGCGCGCCGTCCGGTCCCGCGCGCGCGTGAATGGGCCGGAACCAGAGGTCGGACGAGGTGAGAAACTCCTGCTGGCGCGGCTTCGTCGCGTAGAACGTGACGCCCGACTGCTTGACGATGTCGCGATGCACGAGGTGCAGCGTCGGCTCCGAGACGAAGTGGTAGTCGCGGTACTGGTTCGGCCATGCGCCGCCGTCGTAGAGAAGGCACCCGGCTGCCGCCGTGAAGCCGCCAGCGAAGTCGATCTGGACGTAGGTCGAACGCTCGTGGAAGCGGGACGGGAAGGCGCGCTCGTGATCGGTGATGTCGAGCCAGCTGCGTACGCCGCCGACGCGCGAGCCCGCGAGCTCGCCCTCGGTCATGACGAGATGGCGCAAGTGCGAACCGTTCGCCTGCGTGAAGAAGAGCTCGCCGTCGGGTGCGAAGTCGAGCCCCCACGAGTTGTCACCGAACGAGGCGATGTGCTCGATCGCGGTGCCGTCGGGCTGAAAGCGGAAGACGCCGGCGGGGATCTTGCCGAACTCGTCCACCCCGCGCACGTTCACCGAGCCGGCACCGCTGTAGCCCTGCGTGCCGTAGATCCAGCCGTCGAGGCCCCAGCGCAGGTTGCTCATCACCGCGTGCGTGTCGCGGTAGCCGAAGCCCGTGTAGAGCACTTCGCGCCGATCCGCGACGTCGTCGCCATCGGTGTCGCGCAGCCACAGGATGTCGGGCGCCTGCGCGACGATCACTCCGTCCTTGTGGAACACAAAGCTCGTGACGAGGTCGAGGCCGTCCGCGAACACGCGCTTCGTGTCCATGCGCCCATCCCCGTCTTCGTCGACGAGAATCGCGATCTCGTCGTGCGCGGGAATGCCCGAGAACTCGGCCTTCTCCGGGTAGCCGGGGGTCAGCGCGACCCACATGCGCCCGCGCGCGTCCCAGTCGAGTGAGACGGGATTGACGACGAGCGGTTCGGCGGCGACGAGCTCGATCGTGAAGTCCTCGTGCAGCTCGAAGCTCTCGTGCGCATCCTCCGGGGGCACGGGACCGCCCATGGGGTAGGGGAGGCCCGCGATTTCGTCCGGCGTCACGAGGAGATCCGCGTCGCGCCCTCCGGCCCACGCGATCCCGCGCAGGACGAGCGTGCGGTAGGACGGGTGCGCGAAGTTCGCGTGCTGGTGCCCGGGGATGCTGACGAAGGCGCGGTAGCCCTCGGGGCCCATCGGCTCGAACGTCCACATCTGCGGCGTGATCGCGAAGACGGAGTGGAAGCCGTGCGCGAGCACGACGGCGTCCGGATGCATGTCGAGCTCGTAGTAGATCTCGTCGTCGAACTCGAAGTTCTGGGCGCCGGCCGTGATCGGGTGCTGGATATCGGTGAAGTAGACGCCGGTCCGGCCCTCCTGCCATCTTGCCGTGCCGTGCCGCCATGCGCCGCCGACGACCGACGCGAACCACTCCGGGTCGTCGCCCGTCAGCGCGTCGTGCAGCACGACGATTCCGCCGCCGCGTGCGGTGAAGGCCGCCAGCCGCGCGCGCTCCGCGCCGTGAATGGAGCCCGCCTCCGCCGCGAAGAGCACGAGCACGTCGGCGCGCTCGAGCTGCTCGGCGCTGGGGAAAGTGAGCGCCCCCTCCGCGATCGCGCCGCGTTCGGTGAGCAGTGCGGTCCATTCCGCGAGGAAGCGCGGGTGGTCGTGCTCGCCCGGACCGTGCGTCTTGACTCCGGCGCGGATGAAGACGCGCAGGGGCTCCTCGTCCGCGCGCGCGTCCAACGCGAAGATGGCCGCGCACACGGGCGCGAGGAGCAGGAGCAACGACCGACCCGTGATTCCGAGCATCGGAGCATTCTACGGGGTCGCCTCACCGCAGGCCGTCGGAGTCGTCGCGCTGTACGCGGTGTTCGGCCTCCGACGCGGGGCGGGGAGCGACGAGCTGCGCTTGGCTGGGTGCCTTTGGGACCTCGGCGCGACGCTGAGTCGCGTTCGAGTCTCGGGACCGTGCCGTCGGTGGCGTACCAAGGGTCCGCGCGGTTGGGCGCGTCAGAGGTCGACGACCTCGCCCGAGCTCAGGAACGCGAGCCGGCAGCGGATCCGTGACTCATCGAGGCCTGTGAGCTGAGCGAGCACGCGCCGGTAGCCTTCGAGTTGCGGTCGATAGAATTCGACGCGCTGCGCGAGCCCGCCCGCGGGGATCCGGTCCGTCTTGTAGTCGATGATCTCGGCGCCGTCCTCGGCGAGGACGACGCGGTCGAACGCGCCGGTCCAGATGTGCTCCCCGCCCCCTGCGTCCGGAAGGACGAGCGAGAAGTCGCGCTCGCGCCAGACCTCGAGGCCCTCGCGTCCGGCGCGCGACAACAATGCGGCGATGTGCTCGCGGCCGAGCGCGGTGCGCACCTCGGCGAGCGCCTCCGCGCGCAGGCCCTCGTCGCTCTCCAGCTCCACGCCGAGCGCGAGGAGCTCCGCGTCCGTCGCCTGGAAGTCCTCGAGCCACTCGACCTCCGCCAGGGTGCGGTGGACGAGCGAGCCGCGCGTCATCGCGGATCGGTTGCGGGGCGCGAGCACATCCGCTCCGCTGCGCACCGTGCCCCCTTCCTGCGCCGATGGAGCGCGGCGCGGCGTCTCGCGCAGGCGCGTGGACGGTGCGAGGCCCAGGCCGTCTTGCACGACAGGTTCCGCGATCGACTCCACTCGTTCGGACTTCGGCGAACCCCACCAGGGATCGTCGTTCTCCGCGTGGCGCCAGAGCACGCCGTCCTCGTCGGGCTCGTCCGTACCGAACGCCGCCCGCAGGATGCGCGCGTAGGTGGGGGCGCTGGTCTTGCGCGCGGGATCCTGCGCGATCAAGTCCAGGCGGTGGATCGCACGCGTCATGGCGACGTAGAGGAGGCACAGGAACTCGGTGACCGTCCGGTGCACGTCGATGCCCGCGAGCCGCTCGAGCTCCGGGTCGCTCGCGAGGAGCGCGCGGCTCGCCGACCGCGACACGGCCGTGATCGGCCCGTCGGCCTCGGGCCGATCGGTCAGGATCTCGTTCCGCGGGTTGTACGGGTCGAGGTCCAGCTCCGGGAGGATCACGGCGTCGAACTCGAGCCCCTTCGAGCGGTGGATCGTCATCACCTTGACCTGAGCGGATGACGGATCCTCCACCCGTTCCTCGCGCACGAAGTCCGCGAATGCGCTGGGGCGCAGGCCGGCGCGCCCGTCCCAGGCGAAGGCGAGGTCGACGAGCTGCGAGAAGCGCTTCCGGTCCCACTCGCCGTAGCCGCTCGCGCCGAACTCGCGCAGGAGTCCCGCGAGGAACGGCCCGTAGCCCTCTGAGGCGAGGCGCTCGCGCAACGTCCGCGCGGCCGCGCGGCGTTCGGCGTCCTCGGTCTCCGGGTTCGTGATCGGTTGCAAGCCGGCCTGCGCGGCGAACGGCGAGGTCTGGACGTGGAACGCCGCCGCCTTGTCGTCCGGGTGGTCGGCGAACTGCAAGAGCGAGAGCGCATGCAGGACCGCCATGGAATCGGTGAGCGGGTTCCCGCCCTCGCCGCTGGCGAAGATGCCCTCACGCCGCAGGAGGTAGATCAGGCGCGCGAGGTACGTCCCGCGCCGCAAGAGGATGCCGACCGTGCAGTGGGGCGCCTCGCGCACGATCTCGGCCGCGCGCTGGGCGGCCATCCGGAGCACCGGGAACACCGCGTTCTCGCCCTCGCCCTTGGGCTCCGCCTGGAGGAACCAGGTCGCGCCGGGCTTCGGCTTCGCCGCATCCTGCTCTGCGAAAGCGCGCTGCCATTCCGTCGCCGCGGCCCGCTCCTGCTCGCCGTCCAGGGCCGTGTTCGCGCCGATGTCACGGAAGACGCGGTTCACGGTTTCGAGCACGATGCGGGACGAGCGCCAGCTCTTCGCGATCGTCTCGGGCACGAGCTGGGGGTAGCGCTCGGCCATCCCCGCGAGCAGGCGCGGCTCGGCCTCGCGCCAGCCGTAGATCGACTGCTTGACGTCGCCGACGCAGAAGAAGCTGCGCTCACCCGTCCCGTCCGCCAGCACTTCATCGGCGATGCGCCGCAGGATGCGCCACTGGATCGGCGCCGTATCCTGGAACTCGTCGAGCAGCAGGTGGTCGATGCGCCCGTCGAGGCGGTACCACATGTCGAGTTGGCGCTCGAGCAGCGGGTCTTCGCCGTGCGCCCCGGGCGGGGCCAGGAACGCGGGCAGGTCCTCGAAGCGGTAGCCACCGCGCGCCCGTTTCAGCCTGGAGTAGGCGACCTCGAAGCGCTCCAGCAGAGCGCGCGTCGCCGCGTTGCGCGCACGCAGCGCGACGAGCATTCGGTGTTGCGCGTGCTGCGCCACGGGACCGAAGACGTCCACGTCGATCGGCAGGCGACTGAAGGGCTCGCCCGCGAGGAGCTTCTTGATCAACCCGAGCTCCAGGAGGCCCTTCCAGTTCTCGGCGTCGAAGTGCGCGAGCGCCTGGCGGTGGGCCTTCTCCCAGTTCTTGTTGGGCTCGCCCTTCTGCGTCACGGGCACCTGGAACGCCGCGAGCGCCGCGCGGATCTCAGCCACGCGTTCCTCCGCGAAACCCAGCCCGGGGTCGAACGTGTCCCAGGCCTCGCGCGCGCTGTCGAGGAAGGCGCTGCGGGCGATCTTGACCGCGCTCGCCAGCGCTTCGTGTACGGATCGCGAAGCCGGCGTCATCTGGAGCGTGCGCAGGAGCACGAGCCACTCGGCGCGGTCGGCCTCGGTGAGCGCGCGCGACAGCGCTTCGGCCTCGAGCTGACGATTGTCGGCCTCGTCCAGGATGCTCCAGCCCGGCGCGAGGCCGAGGTCGAGCGCGAAGAGCTGGGCGAGGTGTACGAAGAAGGCATCGAGCGTGCGCACCCGGAACTGATCGATGCCGCGCGTGAGCTCGGCCAGCTTCGCGGTGCAGTCCGCCGCGCTCACGGTCTTGCCCGCGAGGGCGGCGTTGAGCTCGTCCAGCGCCTTCGGGTCCCGCGTGGCTTCGAGCAGCCGCTCGAGCACGCGGTCGAGAATCTCGCCCGCCGCCTTGCGTGTGAACGTCGTGGCGAGGATGCGCGCGGGCGGCACCCCGCGAAAGAGGAGGCCGAGGAAGTGGCTCGTCAGCCGAAAGGTCTTGCCCGTGCCGGCGGAGGCGAGGAGCAGCGTGTGCCGGAGGTCGCTCACGGCGCGTCCTCCCCGGCTTCCCCGTCGTCTTCGCCCGCGAGCAGACCGAGGCCGCACAGGGCGCGCACCGCCGGCTCGGTGGGCACGCGGCGTCCGATGTCCTCGAACTCGCCGCGGCGAATGCAACGGACCACGTCGCGCGCCGCCTCGGTGGCATTCGCGATGTCATCCTCCGTCCAGTCCTCGGCGAGGCGGAACTGCACGTTGGCGGGGTCGCGCCCGACCGCGACGTAGCCGAGCAACGGGAGCTCTTCGAGCTCGAGCGGCAGGGCGAGCTGGCAATAGAGCGGCAGCTGGAGGTCGCGCCAGACATCGAGCCGCTTGCTGTAGTGCGCGGCCACCGGGTCCTTCGCCGACTCGCCCGTCTTGTAGTCGAGGATCGCGATGCGTCCGGTGCGCATGTGCTTGTCGATGCGGTCGATGCGCCCCGTCAGCCGAATGTCTTCACCGTCGACCGTGAACGGCACCCAGCCGTCGTCCGGCGCCCACTCGACCTCGAGGATCCGCCAACCCTCGTTCGCCCATTCGGCCTGACGCTCCGCGAACAGGTGCAGGCGGTAGGCGAGCTGCTCGATCTGCATCGCGACGGCCGGCATCGGGTCCCGGCCGTACCGGAGCTCGGCGAGGCGCCGCAGCTCGTCCTGCAGCACGGCATCGATCGTCCCGGCGTCGAGCGCGTCCTTCGCGGCGCTGAGGCCGAACGCGTGCAGGACCTCGTGCGCGAAGATGCCGAACTGCATGGGGTCGAGCTCGCGCGCGCCGTCTTCCACCGACTTCAAGCGGAGCACGTGGCGCAGGTAGAAGAGGTAGGGCGACTCGAGGTAGGTGCTGAAGGCGGTGACGCTGATCGACTCGATCTCGCGCTCGGCTGCATGGCGCGGGCGGACGAACGACTCCTCGCCCGCGTCGAGCACCGGCGCGGCGCGCAGTGATTGGGCGACCCCGAGGAACGTCTCGACGCGCGCCGGGGTCTCGCTCTCGGGGCAGCGGAAGACGAGCCGGCTGGGGACGAGCGCGTCGCCGACCGAGCTGCGGCGGCCGCTGACGAACGCCACGCGGCGGGAGGCGCACAGGACCGTGAGCGCGTACAGGTCGCGCGCGAGGCGCGCGTCGTTGTCGGCGAGGCCCAGTTGCTTGCGCAAGCCGTCGGGCAGGAAGGCGTCCCCTTGCAGGGACTGGGGGACGCACCCGTCCGTGAAGCCGGTCACGACGAGCCCCGGCGCGTCGTCGAGCGGGAGCTCGAGCCAGCCGAGGAGCTCGATCGTCGGCTCGCCGGCGCTCGGCGGGGTCGGCGGGACGGTCTTCGAGCGCAGCTCGCGCAAGGCGAGGTCGATCGCGCCCGCCGCCGCGCACGGCCCGCTCGCGAGCGCCGCGGGCAGCTCTTCGATCTCGCGCAGGGCCTCCGCGAGCGCCTCGAGGGCGTCGTGGAGCACGCGCTGCGCTTCCACGTCCGTGTCGAGCTCGAGCGCGCCGTAGACGCCGGCCAGGTAGTCGAGGATGCGGCGTGCCCACTCCCCGAGCGAGCGCGGCGTCTGCTCGAGCAGGCCTGCGAGCGCGCCCTCGAAGGCCTCCGAGAGTGCGCGCATCGCCGCCGTGTTCTCGTCGGTCCCGGGCCAGAAGCCGGACACGCCGTCGGGTAGGTGTACGGCGAAGTATCCGTCGAGGATCGCGGCGGGGTCGCCCAGACCTTCCGCCGCGCTGAGGCGTGCTTCGAGGTCGGGGTGGCGCACGAGCGCGGCGTAGTCGGCGAAGCGCCGGCCGCGCAGGAACTCCGCCGTCGCCTCGAGCAGCCGGTAGGGGCGCGTCCGCGCCAGCGGCACACCCGCGGCGTGCCGGGCGCGCACGCCGAAGGCCGCGAGCCGCCGCTCGAGGTAGGGCGTCACGTCCTCGTCCGCGACCCCGATCGTCACTTCCTCGGCCGCCCACTTCGCGTCCCAACTCCCGATGATGTCGGTCGCAAGGCGCGCCTGGTCGACGGGCTTGTCGGCGACGTACCAGTCCTCCGCGGCGAGGGTTGCATCGCGGTCCTTCCAGCGCGCGGTGACGAGGCAGCCCCACATGTCGAAGCTCTCCGCCTCCGACTCGGGCGCGAAGACGAGCGCCGTCGTTCGCCCGGGGCTCGCTTCGAGCGCGAGGCGCAGGAGCCGGTTCATGTCCGCGACGCCGACGAGCACGATGCGCGCGTCCTTGTCGACGGCACCGGCGCGGATCGCGGCGAAGCGCGCTTCGTGCGGGTCGGCGAGCCCGAGCTCGGACAGGCCGGAGCGATACGCGTCCTGCGCCACGGCGAGCGCTTCCCAGCGCGCCGCTTCGCCGGCGCTCTCGGGCCGTGCGGAGCCCTCCGCAACGCTGCGAAAGTCGAGCCCCTCCGGCGCGAGCTCGCCGTGCAACGCACGCACGGTCTCGGCGAGTCGCGTCCACTCGCCGGCATCGCTCTCCGCCGGCGGTTCGGGCAGGAGCTTCGCGAGCTCGGCCGGCGGGAGCGATCGCAGCGCGCGCTCCCACGCGAGCGTCCGCGCGAGCCGCCCGGCGACCGGTCGGTCGAGCCGCACGAGCTCGTCGGTGAGCTGCCCCTGGGTCAGGATGCGCGGCGGTCGCCAACCCGGGCCGATGC
>SMVQ01000159.1 GCA_004357655.1 Planctomycetota bacterium | reverse complement strand
CGTGGCCTCTGGTGCGCGCCACCTTCATGTCGACCAGGTCTTCGGGATAGCCCGAGACGAACAGGACCCGCAGTGAGTGACGGTCCGCGAGCATGGCCTCGGCGAGCGCCGGACCGTTCATCCCGGGCATGACCACGTCGGTCACCAGGAGATCTATTCCACCGCCGTGGCTCGCGGCGAGCTCCAGGGCGCGCGCTCCGTCCTCCGCCTCGAGGACGTGGTACCCGGCTGCTTGCAGCGCGTCACGGGTGAGCCGGCGCACCGTGGCGTCGTCCTCGCAGACCAGGATCACCTCGCCGTGGCCCGCGGGCGGCAGAGGCGAGGGATCGTCGGTCGCATCGGATTCTCCCTCCACTACGGGATAGTAGACCGTGAACGTCGATCCCTCTCCCGGCTCGCTCTCGACCGTGAGGTGTCCACCGGCGGAAGTGACGTAGCCATACACCGTAGCCAGCCCCAGACCGGTGCCCTCGCCGACGGGCTTGGTGGTATAGAACGGCTCGAAGATACGACCGAGCGTCTCCGGGTTCATCCCCTCCCCATTGTCGCGCACGGCGATCTTCACGTGGCGACCGGCCCGAGCCCCGGAATGAAGCCGCGCGTGATCGTCGTCCAGCACGACATTCGCGCAGTCGATCTGCACGCAGCCTCCTTCCGGCATGGCGTCACGGGCATTGAGGACGAGATTGATGATGATCTGCTCGAGGTGTCCGCTGCCGGCACGGATGCGGCCGAGCTCGGGTTCCTGAGTCACTTCGATCGAGACATCCTCGCGGACGAGATGGCGCAGCATGCGCTGGGTCTCGGTGATGAGCCGCGCTGGAGCGATCACGGCGGGCGCATCCACTTCCTTGCGGCTGAAGGCGAGAAGCTGCTGGGTCAGCGCCGCGCCGCGCTTGCCGGCGGACGCGATCTGCTCGAGGTTCAAGCGCATCGCAGCCGTGCGGGCTCCATCAGGCGCTCCATCAGGCGCTCCATCGAGGTCACGCAGTGCAATCTCCCCGCAGCCCAGAATGACGGTCAGCAGGTTGTTGAACTCGTGCGCCACCCCGCCGGCCAACTGCCCCACCGCCTCGAGCTTCTGGGACTGTCGGAGCTGCGTCTCGAGCTGCCGGCGATCCTCCTCGGCCCGTTGACTCTCGGTGAGGTCGCGCGTGTAGGCCCAGATGTATTGCTCGCCCTTGTACTCGACGTGGTTCGTCGTGACCTCCACGGGGAAGACCCGCCCATCGCGGGTTCGGTGATGGGCCTTGAAGGTCATCGAGCCGCGCCGCTTCATCTCCGCCCAGTGTGAGGGCCAGCCGTCCGCGGGGAAGTCCGGGTCGATATCGGAGACCCTCAGACCCTCGAGCTCGGCGGCCGAGTATCCGAGGCTCCGGCAGGCCGCCTGGTTGGCGTAGGAGATGCGCCCGTTTTCCTTGACCCAGTAGATCCGCTCCGAGCCATGCTCGATGGCAAACCGATTGGACTCGAGTCGCGCCTCCACGTGCTTGCGATCGGTGATGTCCCGCGCGATGACGATGAGCTCGTCAGCCTTCAGCGGCAGGATCCGTGCCTCGAATTCCCTCGAGCCTGCAGCGAGCTCGAGGGAGTACTCGAGACTGATGCACCCACCTCGTTCCCGAACTGCGCGAAACGCCTCCTCGAAGCGCTCGCCGATCTCGCCGGGCAAGACGTCCTGCATGCGCCGGCCCAGGAATTGCTCAGGTGGGAGGTACAGGTTCGAGGCGGTGTCGACCTGGCACCCGAGGATCGTGCCGTCGAGTCCGACGCGGAACTGAAGATCCGGATAGGCCTGGTAGATGGCCTGCAGTTCCGAAGTCCGCGCCTCGAGCATCGCCCGACTGGAGAGCGCGCGCCGGACCAGCCCGGCGACGCCGAGGGCGACCAGCACGCTGATGGCCAGCACGATCTCCGGAACGTGCGCCGAGAACCAGCCCATGGCGGCGGGCCGAGGGAATAGGGTCAGACGCCACCGGCGCTGAGCGACGTCGATGTCGCGGAAGGGAACGCCGGCCGCGACGGGTCGCCCGGCAAGGTCTTCATCGGCGAAGAGCAGCTCGCCGTCGTCATGGACCGCGTAGGAGAAGTTGTCCGCCGATCCACGATTCAGACAACTCGCTATCATCGACTCGGCGCGAAAGACCAGGTTCAGGAACCCGTCGGGAGCTCCATGGCGTGTGAGCGGCAAGTAGGCGGCCACGCCTCGCCCGCCCTGGAACAGCTCGATGGGCGGCGTGAGCCGCAGGCCACCCGTCTGGAGGGCCCGACGCAGGATCGCCCCGGCCTCCGGGTTGGAATAGACGCTGCGCCCCACGGCCGCCTGGTTCGGCTCGGCCGGTACCACCCATCGGATCACGCCCTCGACGTCGATCCAGTTGATCGCCAAGAGACCGTCGAACGAGCGTTGGAGCGCTAGCGCGAAGCCCGTGAACTCTTCCGGAGTATTGAGCCTGCCGGCGCTCCACAGACCGGACATGAGCTCGACGACACTGAGACGCGCGTCGATGCACGTCTCGAGGGTCATCGCGGCCTGCTCGGCGACATGCTCGGCTCTGGCGTGCAGCGCCTCGCGCTCGCTGCGCCTGTCCCACGACCACAGCCCGATGAACACGGTGGTGAGAGCTGCGAAGACCAGGGCCGGGATCAGGTACCCGCCCGTGGCCTGTTTCGGTGACAGGGCAGGTGACGCGCCGACCTCCCCTGAGCTGGTCCGGCTGGACTTGAACATCGTGGAAGCCCCGAACGGGGGGGTACGCCGCCTGCTTCAGGCAATGAACGGGCGCATTCTGTGGCTCCCGAGAACTCGGCGCGTCTCCGCCAGGAGCCAAGCGGAGGAGATTCTAGCAGACCCCCAACGGGCTGTGCGCTCAGCGAGCATGGACTCCTTGCGCGGGACGATACGCTCGCAACGAAACGGTGTGACTCGTGCCCCGGACGGCTCGTCGCGACTTGCGTGCGGTCGCTCGAGCCGCGCAGCTAGAACTCCGCCCCGAACAGCTCCTGCAGCTCCTTCTGGCGCGAGTGTCGCTCGACGATCGTGAGCTCGTCGAGGGGCGGCGCGACTTCCAGAGCTTCCCGCAGGCCGTCGAGCTCCGAGTCCGCGCCCGCTTCCTCCGGGCGACCCGCCTCCGCCGCCGCGAGGGCCGCGCGCAACAGCTGGAAGGCGTACATCGACCTTCACGAGACGGACCTCCACCTTGTCGGTCGCCTCGTCGATCCGCCTCAGCACTTCGAGTCGTTGGAGGAGCGCGGGCGTGGCCTGGATTTCCTGGGGAACTCTCAGTGCGCCAAACCCAGCGCGCGTGGTGTCGATGGTCCGGCCGAAATCGTGGACGGCACACAGGATACGGTCTCCGGCCTCCGGACGGCCAACCACGGCGGCGCCGCCGGCTTGCGTCCGATCATGCGAACCGCGAACCTCTCCTTCATGCCCCTCCCCCGCGCGCTCCCGCTCTCCCTCCTGGCGTGCGCCTGCGCTGCCCCGCCGGATTCCAGCCCTGCGTTCACCGTCGCCGCCGGCGACCCGGTCCCGCACGAGACGCCCGAAGAGCACTTCTTCGGTGCCTCGCGCGTTCAATTCGATCCAGCGGTCCACGCGGGCCGTCGCGAGCGTCTCGCCGACGAGCTGCGCGCGAGCGGCGGAGGGGTCTTCCTCTGTCCGAGCGCCGACGGCTTCTCCTCCGGAGAGACTTTCCGCCAGCTCGACGACTTCCTCTACTTCACCGGCTTGGAGCTGCCCAATTCCGTATTGGCGGTCGATGCCGACGGCGGTATCGCGACTGTCTTCGCGCCCCGTCGCGACGCGCGCTTCGAGAGTGCGACGCGCCCCAACGACTTCCCCGGCAGACCCCTGGCCGACGATCCGGAGCTCGCGCGCCGGGCCGTGATCGACGTGCGACCGATCGAAGAGCTCGACGAGCGCGTCGCGGCCTGGGTCGCCGCGGGGCGGACGTTGCGCGTCAACGCCGGGCGCACGGGAGACCTCGAGCCGCAGCGCACGGCGTTCGTCCAGAGCGTGTCCCCCGTCCGGGTACTCCTGCGCCACCTGCGCGCAATCTGGCCCGAGGCCGTGGTCGCCGACGCCTTCACCGCGGTCGCGCGCCTGCGGTTGGTCAAGGGGCCCGAGGAGCTCGCCGTACTGCGACGCGCGTGCGAGATCACGTGCGAGGGTATCCGGGAGGCCGCCGCCCACATCGCGCCGGGCGTGGACGAGCGCACGTTGGAAGGCGTGCTGGAGAACGCATGGAAGCGCGGCGGCGCGCAGCGGCGCGCGTTCGACTCCATCGTGAAATCAGGTCCGAACTCGCTCTGGCCGTGGCGCATCCTCGCGGCGAACTACGACCGCCGGAATCGCGTGTTGCAGGACGGAGAGCTCGTCATCTTCGACGTCGGCTGCGAGCTGGATCACTACGCGAGCGACGTCGGGCGCACCTTCCCCGTCTCCGGCCGCTTCACACCCGAGCAGCGCCGGCGTCTCGAGCTCAGCACGGCCGTCGCCGACGCGGTGATCGCCGCGGTGCGCCCGGGCGTGACCTTGAGAGAGCTCCAGGAGGTCGCCCGCGCGCACATCCCCGCCGATGAGCGCCGCCACATGCAGACGGGCCTCTTCTTCGGCCACCACATCGGCCTCGACGTGGGCGACCCGAACCTGGCGGACATCGCACTCGCGCCCGGAGCGGTCTTCACGGTCGAACCCTGGTACTACGACCACGAGGATGGGATCGCCGTCTTCGTCGAGGACGTGGTGCTCGTCACGCAGGACGGCGCGGAGAACCTGACGGCAGCGCTGCCGCGCACTCCATCGGCGCTCGAGCGCATGGTCGGGCGGTGACGATACCGAGTCGTGGGGTTCGGCATCGCTAGTCGCTAGTAGATCGTCCCGCCCTTCACGACGAACTCGATCGAGCGGCAGTTCCGGATGTCCGCCGCCGGATCCGCGTTCAAGACGACGAAGTCGGCCAGCTTGCCCACTTCGATGGAGCCGACGTCCGCCTCCCAGCCCAGGGCGAGCGCCCCCCCGCGCGTCGCCGCCGCTAGGCACTCGAGCGGCGTGAGCCCATGCTCCTGAAGGAGCTCCAGCTCGAGGTGCGTCGAGACACCCGCCGGCCCCCCGTCGCTCCCGACGGCGATGGCGACGCCCGCGTCCAGCGCGCTGCGCGTGTTCGCCCCGAGTACTTCCATGTAAGCCGCGGTGTGCTCGACCAGATGCATCATGGCCGGCATGACGATCGGGCCGTCGGCTCGAACCAGGTCTTTCCAGTGCGAACGCTCGCTGTCCGTCATGATGAAAGCGTGCGGTCGATCCGCGCTCGGCATGATGATCGAGAAGCGCGAGTCCTGCATGACGCGAATCGCGTACAACCGCTGGTCTCCGAAGAGCAGCGGCGCATTGAACGCGGGCGTCCAGACGGTGCCCGCCGCGCGCATCCGGCGCCAATCGTCCGCGGCGAGCTCCACGTCCATCACGCCGTGCATGAAGGCCTCGAGCCCGGCGCCGATGGCCGAGCGCGCGACATCGCGCTGCGTGGCGTGGACGTAGACGCGCATGCCCTGCGCGTGGGCCTCCTCCACGAGCCCGAGGACGACGGGCTCCGGGATCAGGAGCGAGCGTAAGCCCTCGCCCGCCCACAGAGTCGTGTCGTCCTGAATGATCTTGATCTGCCGGTAGCCGTTCGCGTGGAGCTCGCGCACGTCCCGCCGCGCCTCCTCCACGGTCCGCGGCTTGCGGAACTCGTAGACGGGCACGAGGTTGTCGGGGAAGGCCCCGGCGAACATCGCAGTCACCTGCAGGCGCGGCGTGGGAGCGCCCGCCGCCCGCGACGCGCGCTCCATCTCGAGCGGGCTGTCCGGAGGAGCGTTGGGCATCAGGTGGATCGAAGTGACGCCCCACAAGAGGAGTCGCCGCAAGTACGCCTCCGATGCGTCGTGCACGTGCACGTCGATCAGGCCCGGGATCACCCACTTGCCCGTCGCGTCGATGACCCGCACACCCGACGGTAGAGCGCTCGGTACGCCCTCTCCCACGAACGTGATGCGCTCGCCCGCGACGACGATCGTGACGCCCGGGCGCTGCGAGCCGCTGCATGCGTCCACGAGGGTCGCGCCTTCGATGACGAGCGTCGCCAAGTCGAACCTCACCTGCACATCCGTCGCGCGGCAGCCGGCGAAGAGGAGGGCGAGACCGAGGAATGCCGGGTTCTTCATCTGCATGACGCCCGATCCTAGATTGGGTATCCAGAAACCGTCGAGGACGGCATGCTGTTTCGGCGCACGGACCTTGGAGAGCCGTTCGACCCACCCCCCCGGAGCCCCCATGCCCAAGTCTCCCGAAGAGATGGGAGCCGCGATGATCGCCAACATGAAGGCGAAGACCGGCAAGTCCCTCCCCCAGTGGCTCACCATCGCCAAGCAGGCCAAGCTCGCGAAGCACGGCGAGCTCATGAAGCACCTCAAGGGCGACCACGGCATGACCCACGGCTTCGCGAACCTCGTCGCGCACCACGCCCTCCGCCCGGCCGGCAGCGCCCCGTCGGGGCCCGACCTCGTCGAGCTCCAATACGCGGGCAAGAAAGCCGGGCTACGGCCGATCTACGATGCCCTGATCGCGGTGGTGAACAAGCTCGGCAGCGACGCCGAGGTAGCGCCCAAGAAAGCCTACGTCAGCCTCCGGCGCTCGAAGCAGTTCGCCATCATCCAACCTTCGACGGCAACGCGCGTCGACCTGGGCCTGAACCTCAAGGGTGACCCGACGACCGATCGCCTGGAAGCATCCGGCAGCTTCAACTCCATGGTGTCGCACCGCGTGCGCCTGGAGTCGACGAAGGACGTGAACGCAGAAGTGAAGCGCTGGCTGAAGGCGGCGTACGCGCGGGCGTGATCCGTCGTGCGGAGCCAGGCGCCGTCCCACTTACCGGCCGAACAGCACACCGACCACGTCTTCGATCGTATCGAGCCGGGTGAAGCGACCCTTTGGCACGACACGGATCATGGGGCGCAGCGCCTTGTGTCCCGTGGCATCGCCCTTGGTGTGCCTGGCGATCTTGAATGAGCGGAGATCGGGGAGTGGCTCACCGGGCGGGGAACCGAACCAGAGGAAGGGGCCGAGGTCGAGCGTCTCGGGATCGAACATGATCCAGACGACGCAGCCCCCGGGCTTTTCAGCGAGTCGGCGGTGAATCTTCTGCGATGCGGTCTTCGCACCAAGGAAGGAGCTCTTGAGTTGGATGTGGCGCAGGATGCCCTTGGATTCCACGACAATGTCGTATCCAGCATCGTCGACCTGGGGTTTCAAGACCTCCGCATGGACCGGGCCGGCAAGCCAGAGCGCTCGAAGCACAGCTCCCACGAACAGGTGTTCGAGGAGGGCCTCGCGGTATGAGGCCTGCCTGCTATGTGCTGCTTGTGACATTCAGCTCGAGCTCGCCGCGGACTCATCGGTGCGATCCGCGT
Organism: Planctomycetota bacterium; assembly: GCA_004357655.1. Taxonomy (GTDB): domain Bacteria; phylum Planctomycetota; class UBA1135; order UBA1135; genus N075bin59. Next base: position 19,514 of record SMVQ01000159.1, on the reverse strand, counting down.
AGCTCTTTAGACCTCAGCGCCGACCGGAAGTTCTTGGCCTTCGTATCGAGGAAGACCTCGACGCCCGGCGAGACCCGGAGGGTCGCGTCGGATCGGTCCTTCATCGTGCGTTCGTCCTTGTCGCCCCCGAGATCGAGGAGGACGCCGAGTGCCGGCTTGTCGTGGTACTCGAAGCCCCCCGTGCCGCCCTGGCTCTGGCCGCCCGTGGCGTAGGTGTCGGCGCCGTCCATGTCGATGCAGACGGCGACGCCCGTCTGCGCGGCGCCGCCGCAGCTCAGGCCGCCCGTGCGGTAGATGTCGTCGCCGCCGTCTTCCAGCAGGTAGCCGACGCCCTCGTCCCACGACATCCCGGTGTGGGCCACCGAGCGGCAGGTGTAGGTGTCGTCGCCCGCCGCGTCCCAGCGCACGCCGATGCCCTGGTGGACGCCGAAGCCTTGCGCGTACCGCGAGCCGAAGTTCTCGTCGTCGCCGCCGCCGTCGAACATCAGGCCGAACGAGTAGTAGTAGCCGCCGCCCTGACTGAAGCTGCCGGCCTGGTAGCGGTCGGCGCCGTCGCCGAGGTCGAGGAGCGCCGCGATCCCGCCGCCGATATCGGATCGCAGGCCCGTGCAGTAACCCTGGGACGCTCCGTGGTACACGTCGGGGCCGGAGTTCCCGTAGGTGTCCGGCCAGTGGAGGTCGGCGAGGTAGCGGTCGTTCCCCGCGCCGTCGATGAGTGCGGAGAGGCCGTAGGCGATCCCCGCGCCCTGCGCGTACGCCCACGCGGAGTATGTGTCGTCGCCGCCCATGTCGTAGAGCAGCGCCACGCCGGCGACCGAGTGCCCCTGAACGTAGTCCTCCGCGGTGTACTCGTCGTCGCCGGCGAGGTCGACGAGCGCCGCGAAGCCGAGCGCGCTCGCGGCCTGCCCGAGGCGCTTCGAGACGTAGCGATCCTCACCGGCGCGATCGACGAGGAGCGCGACCCCGCCCAGCGCGTACGCCGGGCCCGGACGCTCGCTCGTATACACGTCGTCGCCCCCGAGGTCGATCGCGACGCTGACGAGCATGTCCGGGGAGTCGACCACGGCCGCGCGCTCGTACCGGTCGTCGCCCCCGAGGTCGATGACGAGCGCGGCGGCGTTCGCGTGCGACGAGCCCTTGCGACCGGTGAGGATCACGCGGTTGCGCGGCGCATCCCCGACGACGGCGAGGACGTCGGCCCCGTACTCCTCGCCCGCGACGTCTTCGTCGACGCGCCCGAGGCGACGACGGAGGCCGTCCACGAACTCGGGCTCGGCCAGCCGCAGCAGGCCGTCCGCCACTGAGAGGACCAGTCCCCGCGGGTCGTCGGGCAGGACGAGGAGCACCTTGAATGCCTCGAGCTCCAGGTCCTGCGCCGTCGTGGTGCCCGCGTCCGGGAAGTGGCCGCGGTACCAGGCCTCGCAAAAACCCGTGTGGCCTTCGAAGAGCGTCGAGCGCGCTGTCTCGTCAAGCCCGGCGAGCGCCTCTTCCAGGAGCACGTGCGCGAGCTCCATGAAGGCGCTCAACGCCTCGAGCAGCGGCACGCCGCTCCGCTCGGGATCCGCGACCTCGTCCCACAGCCCGTCGAGCTCCGCAAGGCCCGCGTGCGCGGACGTCGCGGCGGGATCCTCGTAGTCCGCGAGGTCGAGCCAGTCGGCGACGCCCTTCGTCAGACCCTCGAACCGCGCACCGCGCCGTTTCAGAGCAGGACGCTCGAGCAGTGCTCGCAGCTCTTCGGCCATCGCGGGCGGCGTCCACGGGCGTGCGAGCCCCAGATCGACGCGCGCGAGGCAGTGGGCCACGCCCACGCGACCGGGGACGATCCCCGCCATGTGCGCGAGGACCGCGTCGAATTCGGGCTCGGCCCCGCCCTTCGCGACGGCGCTCCGAACCAGGCGCCAGAAGTCGGGAACCTCTGGCTCCTCGCGCGTGCTCGCGAAGAGAAGGACGGGGAGGAGGCACGCCGCGAGCGCGCTCGAGGGGATCGGCCGCATCGAAGGGAGTATAAGGTGCCGTGCAAAGATAGATCCCCATTCCGGGCGAGCCCTCGTCGTCCCCGGCGAGGCGCGACGACGACCGCGTATCCTGTGCGATACGTCGAGGTGCAAGCCCCGGCCGGCCGAAGGCCGTTCGAGACGACCCTCTTGGGTCGTTCGAAGGAGATCCCGCAACGAAGCCGGGGGCGGCGAGGGCCGTCCGGAATGGGTGGTTGTTCTCGCGCGGGCTTCGACCCCGTCGCACGCCGGCCGACCACCGCCCCGCGGCTACTGGCACGGCGGCCCGGTCAGCGTCAGCGTGTACGAGATCTCGACCGCGCCGAAGCCCGTCACGCGGATCCGGTACGTCTGCCCGGCCGTGGCGTTGAAGACGACCTGCGGCCAGGCGCTCGAGCAGCCGTACAGCGCGCACCCGATCTCGTTGGCGACCGTCCCGGGACACCCCGTGTGCACGGACAGGAAGTAGGAGAACGCGGCGCCGCAGCCGTCGACGATGACCAGGCCGTCGGTCGCGGGTGTGTACGAGAACCACACGTCGCGATTCAAGAATGAGTTCGGGCTACAGGAAGAGCTCCCGTCGTTCGTCGCGCCGACGGTCGAGCCCGTCAGCGTGCCTGGACAGATCGGGATGGCGTCGATGCACTGGTCGGAGAGGAAGTCGCACGCGTCGCCGACACCGTCGCCGTCGCTGTCGGTCTGGTCCGTGTTCGGCACGTTCGGGCAGTTGTCGTCCGAGTCCGCGTACCCGTCCCCGTCGGAGTCCAAGGACAGATCGAAGGGCACGTCGAACGCGTAGAGGTAGGCGTAGTCGTTGACGTCGCCGACGAAACCGTTCGCGACGTACACGGTCTGGCCGTCCGCGGCGAAGACCGGCTGCCAGCCCGACGAGAACTGGTTCACGCCATTCTCCGGGTCGAACGGCACATGCCAGATGAGCGAACCGTCGGCGGACGAGTAGCCGCGCAGCCACTGGGGCTCCCCGAACGTGTTCGTACCCGTCGCCACGAGCAACGTCTCGTCGGGCGTGATGCGCAGACGGTGCAACATGTGCGAGTCGTTCGGCCCCGCCCAGATCGTGTTGCCGTCGGGGTCGAGGGCCCAGAACTCCACGCCGAGCCAGTCGCCCGTGTACAGCTTGCCCTGGGCGCCGACGGTCGGTTGGAGCAGCACGTTGGTGCTGCCGGGGTGCACCGAGATCCAGTCCGGATCCCCATCGGGCGTCACTGCCACGATGCCGATCTGGCCCCAGATCAGCATGAGGCGCCCGGAGGGATCGAGGATCGGGTAGCCGCTGTTGGAGACGCCGACGTCGCCGGCGTCCCACAACAGGTTCCCGCTACTCATGTCGAATGCGTGGACGGTGGCGGGACTGTCGGCGGTGAACTCCCAGCTCGCGTAGAAGTGGCCGTCGCCGAACGTGATCTCCGAGTTGCCGCCGACGAAGCTGAAGAACTGCACGTGGCTGAAGCGCAGGTTGCCGTTCGCATCGACGGAGAAGTGGCCCAGGCCCCCGCCCGAGCTGCTCGAGTCCTGCACCGCGTAGACGTTGCCGTCGGGCCCGACGTTGGGTCCGGCGAGGAGCGCCTGGCCGCCGCCAGTCGGGATCGTCCACCGGGTCGAGCCGTCCGGGTTCAGGGCGCGCACGAGCGTCCCTGGAACGCCCGGCGCCGGCGCGCCGCCGGTGTAGATCGTGCCGTCGGTCGCGAAGGAGATCGGCCGGCCGCCACCAGCGCCCTGCACGACCCAGAGGAGGGCGCCGCCCGGGCTCAGCTTGTAGAGCCGCGCGATGTCGCTCACGTAGATCGATCCGTCGGGCGCGACCGCGATGAACTGGGACGGGGTGTAGTCGTCCATCTGGAAGCGCCACTGCATGCGCTCGTCGGGCTGGCGCAGGGTCACGGTGAGCGGCAGGGGATTGCTCGTCCCGGTCGAAGTGCTCACCGCGACGACGACCGCCCCGAGCGCGGCCTGCTCGGGAACGTAGGCGTGGATCTCCATATCGGCCCACTTGGTCGCGATGGCGTCCAGGCCGCCGACCACGACCTGCGAAGTGCCTTGCGAGTCCCCGAAGTCACTACCCGTCAGGATGAACCGCCCGCTCCGCGCGAGGGTCGTCGCGGAGAGCCTCCCGAGGTTCGGCGCCTGGATGCGAATGGACACCCGGCTGCTGTGCGAACCCGTCGACACTTGCGCGGCAGGTGTCGACGCGGCGAGACCGAGGGTTCCGATCACGACCGGCAGGCCGACAGGGAGCGCGGCATGGAGGGCGGAGGCGACGCGCCCCCAGGCACTGCGATACGGGCGTCGATCGGGATCATGGAAGCGGGTCGTCACGAGTGGCCTCTTTCTGGTTCTTGCCGATGGGTCGCCCCAAGACTCCGCAAATCGCGTGCCTCCTCGCACCCCCCGCGGCCTTCAGGATCCGGTCCACATCCTGGACGAGGCGTCTAACCGCTGGACGACCATGCCCTGCTTGGGGCTTCGTCAAGCGGGCAAGTCCCACAGCACGACCTCGGCATCACCCTTACCCTCGATCGCGAGTAGCGCCTCCTCGCGGATCGCCGCTCCGTCGCCAGGGGCGAGGTCGCCTCCATTGAGGTTCACGTGGCCACGGGCGACGTGGAGCCAGGCGATGCGACCCTCGGCGAGCGGCAGCTCGGCGCGCTCGCCTTCGGCGAGCTTGCCCGCATAGAGGCGCGCGTCCTGGCCGATCGTGACCGAACCGTCCGCGCCGTCTGGCGAGACGACGAGGCGCAGACTCCCGCGGAGCTCTTCCGCGGGGAAGGCTTTCTGCTCGTAGCGCGGTGTCATCCCCTGCTCCAGCGGGAACACCCACATCTGCAGGAGGTGCAGGCCTTCGTCGGACGAGGCGTTGAACTCGCTGTGCGTGACGCCCGTGCCCGCGGACATGAACTGCACTTCACCCGGCCGGATCTGCGACCCGTTGCCCATGCTGTCCTTGTGCTCGAGCACGCCTTCGAGGACGTAGGTCACGATCTCCATGTTGTCGTGCGCGTGCGTCGGAAAACCCTGACCGGCCGCCACGCGATCCTGGTTGAGGACGCGCAGCGGGCCGAAGTGCATGAAGTCAGGGTTGTGGTAGCTCGCGAACGAGAACGTGTGGTACGCGTCGAGCCAGCCGTGGTTCGCGTGTCCGCGCTCTTCGGACTTGCGGATGGTGATCATGCCCTTACGGTACGGGGTGTGAAGCAGCAGAGGACGATTCGACTCCCCTCGGTGCTCGTGCTCCTGATCGCGCCATTCGCCGGGGCTCAGCAGGACGCAGCCGAAGCGCGGCCACACCGGCTGCTCACGCGCTGGGCGGCGGAGGTCTCGCAGGATCTGCCATGGCCGGAGTACCCGCGGCCGCAGCTCGTTCGCGACGAATGGTCGAACCTGAACGGACGCTGGGACTACGCGATCCGCGCGAAGGATGCTCCGCGGCCTGATGAATGGGACGGCGAGATCCTCGTGCCGTTCTGCGTCGAGTCGACCCTGTCCGGGGTCACGCGGACGGTCGGACCGGATCAGCGCCTCTGGTACCGCCGTTCGTTCACTGCACCGGCGAGCTCGGATGGGCGCCGCGTGCTCCTGCACTTCGGCGCAGTCGACTGGGAGTGCCGCGTGTGGGTGAACGGCACAGAGGTCGGCACGCACCGCGGCGGCTACGACGCCTTCTTCTTCGACGTGGCGGACGCCTTGCGCGAAGGCGCGAACAGCATCGTCGTCTCCGTCTGGGATCCGACCGACGCGGGCTTCCAGCCGCGCGGCAAGCAGGTGCGTAAGCCCGGCGGGATCTGGTACACGGCGGTGACGGGCATCTGGCAGACGGTGTGGCTGGAGAGCGTGCCGGCCGCGCACATCGCGAACCTGCGCTTCGCCACGGACCCCGCGTTGGGCACCGTCCGGATCGACGCCGACGTCACCTCCAAGGACGGCCTCGTGGTGCACGCGCGGGCCAGCGCAGGCGGCCGCCCGCTCGCGACCGGGCACGCGCCGGCGGGGCAGCCGATCCTGCTCGAGATCGAGGGCGCGCGTCCCTGGTCCCCCGACGACCCGTTCCTCTACGACCTCGAGCTCACGCTCGTGGCCGAGGGCGGCGCGGAGCTCGACCGCGTCACGAGCTACATCGGCCTGCGCTCGATCGAGCTCGCCAAGGACGACGCCGGTGTACTTCGGCTGTTCCTGAACGGCGCGCCGCTCTTCCAGTACGGCCTGCTCGACCAGGGCTGGTGGCCGGACGGGCTCTACACGGCACCGACCGACGAGGCGCTGCGCTACGACCTCGAAGTGACGCGGCGGCTCGGCTTCAACCTCGCGCGCAAACACGTCAAGGTCGAGCCGCAGCGCTGGTACACGTGGTGCGACCGGCTCGGGATCCTCGTGTGGCAGGACATGCCCTCCGGCGACGCCTACATCGGAGATGACGCGCCGGACATCGAGCGCAGCGCCGAGTCGGCGCGGGCCTACGAGCGTGAGTTGCGCGCGATGATCGACGGCCTCCAGGGCCATCCCTCGATCGTCATGTGGGTGCCGTACAACGAGGGCTGGGGTCAGTGGGACACCGAGCGCATCGCCGCGCTCGTCCGCGAGTGGGACCCGACGCGCCTCGTGAACTCCGCCAGCGGATGGACCGACCGGGGCGTCGGCGACGTCTTCGACCTGCACCGCTACCCGGGTCCAGCCATGCCGCCGCTCGAGGAGACGCGCGCGGCGGTCCTCGGGGAGTTCGGCGGGCTCGGGCTGCCGCTCCCCGGACACACGTGGCGGGACGAGGGGAGCTGGGGCTACAGGAGCTTCGCGACGCGCGAGGAGCTCGGAGCCGCCTACCTGGCCCTCCTCGGGCGGCTCGAGCCGCTCGTCTGGCGCGGCCTCGCGGCGGCGGTGTACACCCAGACGACGGACGTCGAGATCGAGGTCAACGGCGCGCTCACCTACGACCGCGCTGTGCTCAAGCTGCCCGCGGAGAGCGCCGCGGCGGCCCGCCGCCTGTACGCGCCCCCGCCCCGGATTCGCACGCTCGCGCCGACGTCCGCCACGAGCGAGGTGACGTGGCGCTACACGACCGAGGCGCCGACGGGGCCGTGGACCACGCCCGACTACGACGACTCCACTTGGAGCGTGGGGCCCGGCGGCTTCGGCGAGCCCTCGACGCCGGGGTCCGCGGTCGGCACGACCTGGAAGACGAACGACATCTGGCTGCGGCGCGAGCTCGACCTCGCGTCGACCGAGGGCGAGATCCGTTTGCTGCTGCACCACGACGAGGACGTCGAGGTCTACCTCAACGGCGTACTCGCCGTGCGCCTCGGCGGCTACGTCACGTCCTACGAGCTGGTACCCGTCGCGCGCGAGGCCGCGGCGAGCCTGCACGCGGGCTCCAACGCGCTCGCCATCCACTGCCACCAGACAGCCGGCGGCCAATACGTGGACGCGGGTCTCGTGGAGCTGCGCGCCCGGTGAACGGACCGGGCCCGGTCAGGCCCCGAACGCTTTCGCGACCCTGCGCACGAACGCCGTCGTGTCGAAGCCCCGGTCCCCGGCCGCGGACCGGTCGAGGCACCTGCGCATGACGACCAGCTCGAGCGACGGCACGACCCTGTGGAGCTGCGCGCCCGGTGAACGGACCGGGCGTGGTCAGGCCCCGAACGCCTTCGCGACCCTGCGCACGAGCGCCGTCGTGTCGAGACCCCGGTCCCCGGCCGCGGACCGGTCGAGGCCCCTGCGCATGACGACGAGCTCGAGCGACGGCACGACCCTGTGGAGCTGCGCGCCCGGTGAACGGGCCGGGCGCGGTCAGGCGCCGAACGCCTTGGCGACCCTGCGCACGAACTCGGTCATGTCGAAGCCCCGGTCTCCGGCCGCGGAGCGGTCGAGGCCCCTGCGGACGACGACGAGCTCGAGTGACGGCACGATTGTGATGTAGTTGCCGCGGTTGCCCCGGGCGGAGAACGCGTCCGGGATCGCGCCGGCTTCACCCTCGCGGGAGAGCCACCACTGGCCGCCGTAGAACCGACCGGTGGCCGCCGTCGACGGGGCCGGCGTGCGGACGAAGTCGATCCACTCGCGCGAGATGAGCTGCTCGCCGTTCCATTCGCCGCCCCGGAGGTACAGCAGGCCGAAGCGGGCGAGGTCGCGCGCATTCGTGTAGATCTGGCTGCTCAGCATGAAGTCGCCCATCCGGTCCGTGCCGACGATGGTGCTGCGCATCCCGAGCTTGTCGAAGAGGGCGCGGCGCGGAAACTCGAGGTACGCCTGCCCGCCGCCGAGCGCCCGCTTCATGGCGTGCACAGCGAGTAGGGTGTCGTAGTTCTCGTAGTCCCAGTGCGTCCCGGGCTCGCGCACGAGGCCGCGCGAGAGCGCGGCCGCGACTGAGCTCGCTCCGCCCCAGTAGCTGAGCCCCGAGCCGGTCACGTCGGCGTTCCCCGCGTTGTCCACCGACTCGAGCCCGCTCGACATATGGAGCAGGTCCTCGAGCGTGATCGCCTGCCGCGGGTCCGTGTCCGCGTCCCGCCCTCGCGGCAGCCATTCGAGGCCGAGCGGGCCGTCGAGCGAGAGCTCGCCGCGCTCCACCAGCATGCCGATGAGCGTGACGCCGATGCTCTTCGACACCGAGTAGATGCGCGTCCGCGTCGTCCGGTCGAACCCGGGCGCGTACCGCTCGTGCACGATCCGGCCGCCGTACACGACGAGCACACTGATGGTGGTCCGCGCGGGCTGGGGCTGAGCCTCGGGATCGAACGCCCAGTTCGACGCCGCGGCGAGCGCGTCCAGGTCGATGTCGGCGGGGAGCGGCGCGTCGGAGAGGAGATCGCCGTCGGGCCACGGGATCGTGTCGGGATTCCCTGCGAGCGGAGGCAGCGTGAGCTCGGGGAGGGCCTCGATGTCCGCGAACGTCTGGCGCGGCGAGAGGATCACCGCGCCGAGGCCCTGGCGGTAGACCGCGCGCATCGCCGGGATCGGGTCGTTCCCACCACCGCCGACGAGCACCGTCCGGCGCTCGCGGTCGATCGTCACCCCCCCGTCACGCGGATGGAGCAGCGGGATGCCGCCGAACGTGAGCTCCTGCGCGTACACCTCGTCGAGTGAGCGCTCGGAGACAAAGAGCCCGTTGCAGAGGATCAGCGCCTGCGTCCCGCGCCGGACGAGCGCGCGGGTTGCGCCGTAGTAGTCGTAGCCGTCGCGCCGCGACTGCGACGCGCGCGACGACGGCGCGGCGAGCGAGAAGGCGATGACGAGGGCGAGGGCGCGGACGGTCCGCGGGCGGGTCATGGGGAACTCCTCGAGGGGATCCGGGCGAGCCCAGGATAGCGGCCGGCCGATCGCGCGGCGCCGTTCGCCCGGGGCTCTACCCGCAGAGTTCCTTGACCTTCGCCAGCAAATCGCCGGGGATGCGCGCCCCGCCCGGCCCGACGGACTCGGACCAGAGCACCTTGCCGTCCTTGCCGATGAGCACCGTGGCTCGGTCGGTGATGCCCTTGTCTTCGAGCATGACGCCGTAGTTGAGCGCCATCGCGCCCTTCGGGTTGAAGTCGGCGAGCAGCGGGAAGGCGATCCCGCCGAAGCTCTCGGACCACGCTTTGTGACAGAACTTGGAGTCGACAGAGATACCCAGAACCTGGGTATCGGCGGCCTCGAACTCTCCGAGGAGAGCATTGAGGCCGGGGATCTCGATGCTTCAGGTTGGCGTGAAGTCGAGCGGGTAGAAGACCAGGAGCAGGTTCTTGGTCCCCGCGAAGCTGGACGCCTTGACGGCGCGGTCGAGGTGGCTGTCGAGCTCGAAATCGGGTGCTTGGGTTCCCGGTTGGATCATGGCATTCGGCGAGAGGGACGACGCGGCGATCGTGAGTGCGGAATCCTATTGCAGGAGGCCTGGCTCCACCAGAGGCCGCCCGGTATACCACGCCGGAATTCCCCCGAACGGACCCCTTCGGGGGGCAGGCTCGCCAGGTCGGTCACGGCCGGCGTACAATGACCGCGGAGGATCGGACGTGGATTCAACGGTCCAGTTTCTCGCGGAGTTCCTGGCCGGCTCCACCGTGGCCGCGCTCGTCGTGGACTCGGGCGGCGTGGTGGCCGCGGCCAATCGCGCGGCCGAGAGCCTGTTCGGCTTCGAACCCGGGCAGTTCGAGGGCGAGCGCCTGGCGCAGCGCTGCGCGCTCGAGAGCGACTCGGAGCATGCGGACAGGCCATGCCGGTGCACGCCGAAGAACGGCCGGCCCTTCCTCGCCCGAGTGGCCCGCGTGTCCATCGGAGCCGGCGGGGACGGCCTCTACATCTTCCGCGGAGGATCCTCGGGCTACCTGCCAGCGCTGGACGGGAAGTTCCAGGCGGCGATCCTCGCGATCGCACGCACTCCGGAGATGGCGAGCGGCGACTTCCTCGCGGCATCGAAGCACATCGTGCGCCTCGTCGCCGAGGTGATGGGCGTCGAGCGCGTCAGCCTGTGGCTCCTCACCGACGAGGGCGCGACGCTCGAGTGCATCACGCTCTACGAGCTCGGCGCACGCGCGCACTCGGACGGCGTGCGGCTCCACGCGAAGGACTATCCGCGCTACTTCGAAGCCCTCGACGCGGGGCGGGCTCTCGCCGCTGACGACGCCGTCCAGGATCCCAGGACCCGCGAGTTCGCCACGGGCTACCTCGACGTACTCGGGATCACGTCGATGCTCGACTCCGTCATGCGCGTCTCCGGCCGCATGATCGGAGTCGTCTGCCACGAGCACGTCGGTGCCCCGCGCAGGTGGCGCGACGACGAGATCGTCTTCGCCGCGGAGGTGGCCGACCAGGCCGCGACCGCGTACCTCGCCGCCAAGCACAGGGAGGCCGAGTCCGCCCGGACGAAGCTGGAAGACGAACTGCTCCAAGCCCACAAACTCGAGGCAATCGGGCGCCTCGCCGGCGGGGTGGCCCACGACTTCAACAACCTGCTCTCGGTCATCCTCGGCAATGCGGAGCTGCTCGAGGACCCGGATGCCTCGCCCGAGGATCGGGCCTCCCTGGCCGAGATCCTCTCGGCCGCAGAACGCGCGGCCGACCTCACGAACCAACTCCTCGCGATCGGCCGGCGCCAGATCCTGCAGACGCGCAGGGTGGACCTGAACGAACTCGTGGGCAACGTGCTGAAGCTCCTCCGGCGCGTCATCCCCGCGGACGTCGAGCTCGCGTTCGAACCCATGGCCGACCCTGCGACGGTCCGCGCCGATGCGGGGCAGCTCGAGCAGGCCGTCATGAACCTGTGCCTGAACGCGCGCGACGCCACGGCAGGCGGCGGTCGGATCGAATTGAGCCTGCGGCACGACCGCGGCGTCGGGGACGACGGTGGATCGATCGTCCTCGGCGTCCAGGACGACGGCGTGGGCATCCCCGCCGACGTGCAGGAGCGGATCTTCGAGCCGTTCTTCACGACGAAGGACGTGGGGCACGGGACCGGGCTCGGGCTCTCGATGGTGCATGGCATCGCTCACCAGCACGGCGGCGAGATCACCGTGCGGAGCCACCCCGGCGAGGGCACACTCTTCGAGCTCCGACTGCCGTACGCCGGCGATGTCGGGGGCGAGCACGAAGCGAGCGAGAGCAGCGCGCCGAACTCGGAGCAGGTCGAGCGCAGCGGCCGGCACGTGATCGTGGCTGACGACTCCGAGTCGATCCGGCGGCTCGTTCAGAGAGTGCTCGTGAGCGCCGGCTACCGCGTGACGCTCGCTCGCGACGGAGAGGACGCCGTCCGACTGCACGACATCATGGCCGACGAGACGGACCTCGTCATCCTGGACGTGGTCATGCCCAAGCAGAACGGCCGGGACGCGTTCGAGGCGATCAAGCGCCGCTCGCCCGACGTCGGCATCCTCTTCATGACGGGCTACGGGATCGAAGCGCTCGCCCCCGATTTCCTGGAGGAGCACGGGGTCGATGTCGTGCACAAGCCCTGGACCTCCGAGGTGTTCCTCGCTGCGGTCGGCCGCGCGATCGGCGCGAGGAATTCAGGCTAGCCCAGCTTGAACGGTCATGGCCGTGAAGCGGACCCTACGGAGTCGCCATGGACGATCTCGGCCTAGAGTTGTCGCTGCACTCGGTGACGGCGGTCGGTACGCGGAGCCGCTCGTGATGCACGCGCACGTCGGGGACTCCGAGCACGTCCTCCAGCGCTGTTCGACGGTACCGGCTCACACGGAACGAGCCAGGATTGCGAGGTGGTCGTCTCGATACGTGCCGGTCGACTGTGTGCTGCCGACTCTGGTTCAGCGAACGAGGACATCGGGAGCCCCGGGAGTTGGGCTGGCCTGCGACCGCGGTTGGCCCCTTCGCGGCGGCCCGAAGGGCGAGCATACTTGGCCTCGCCACGGTCATTCCAGTCCGTGATTGCCGCGGAAAATCAGCACGGGATCGGGTCTTGCGGCGGGGTTGTCCCGGCTTCGAATTACAACGTCACAACTCGCGGCCCGTCGGCGGGGCCGATGAGGCGCTGTTCCAGACCGAGGTAGGGGTAGCGGAACGTCGCGGCATCGAGTCCGAGCAGGGCCAGGATCGTCGCCTGGAGGTCGTGTACGCCGATGGGGTCGGACTCGATTGTGTAGCCGAGCTCGTCGGTCGCGCCGAGCACGCGGCCACCCGCGATGCCCGCGCCCGCGAGCCAGATCGTGAAGCAGTCCGGGTGGTGGTCGCGACCGAGGTAGATCGAGCCGTCGCGCTTCTCGTTCATCGATGTGCGTCCGAACTCGCCGCCCCAGACGACGAGCGTCTCGTCGAGAAGGCCGCGCCGCTTGAGATCGAGCACGAGCGCCGCGATCGGGCGGTCGACCTCCTTGCACTTCCGTGGGAGGCCCGTGACGAGGTCGTTGTCCGGACCCGTGCCGTGCATGTCCCAGCCCCAGTCGTAGAGCTGGACGTAGCGTACGCCCTGCTCGACGAGGCGCCGCGCGAGGAGGCAGTTGTTCGCGAATGAAGCTTCGCCCGGTCGTGCGCCGTAGAGCTCGATCACGTCCTGCGGCTCGCGCGCGATGTCCATCACCTCGGGCACGGAGGTCTGCATGCGGAACGCGAGCTCGTACTGCTCGATGCGGCTCTTCGTCTCCGGATCGCCCGACTCCGCATGCTCGAGCTCGTTGAGGCGGCGGAGGGCGTCGAGGCTGCGGCGGCGCACATCGCGCGTCATGCCGGCCGGGTCGGAGACGTAGAGCACCGGGTCGCCCTGCCCGCGCAGTCGCACGCCCTGGTACTCCGAGGGCAGGAAGCCCGCGGACCAGAGGCTCTTGCCGCCGGTCGGGTCGCTCCCGCCCGAGACCATGACGACGAAGCCGGGCAGGTTCGCGTTCACGGACCCGAGGCCGTACGTGATCCACGAGCCCATCGACGCGGCGCCGGTATTCGGCGAGCCCGTGAACATGAAGAGGTCCGCGGGCGAGTGGTTGAACTGGTCCGTCCACATCGAGCGGATGAGCGTGACGTCATCGACGATGCCCTTGAAGTACGGCATGGTCGTGGTGATCCGCGTGCCGTGCCTGCCCACGCGCACGGAGGGGTACGGCGAGCCGAGCAGCGTCGGGTGGCCCTTGATGAAGGGCAGCCGCCGGCCTTCGATGAACGAGTCCGGGCAGAGCTGGCCGTTCAGCTCCTGCAGTTTCGGCTTGGGATCGAAGAGGTCGTGCTGCGGCGGAGCGCCGGACATCTGGAGGTAGATCACGCTCTTCGCGCGCGGTCGTGCCCGCGGCAGGCTCGACCGGGAGCCGTCCGCGCACACGTCCTCCGCGAGGAGCGCGGACGCCGCGATCGCACCGAGACCCACGCTGCAGTCGTGCAGGAAGTGGCGCCGCGTCAGCGCTATCGGGTGAACCATGGCTTCAGTCCTTCACCAGCACGGCATCCTGGTTGAGCAGCACGTTCGCGACGACCGTCCAGGCGGCGAGCTCCGGCGCGGACTCGCCTTCCTCCAGGGGGCCGAGGGGCTCGGTCGCGAGCGCGAGCGCGGCGGCTTCGTCGGCGGCGTAGTGCGCGAGCTCGCTCTCGAATAGCGCCAGGGCGACCGCCACGCGCTCGTCGTCCGGTGGGCGCAGGAGCGAGAGCGCGAGGCCGTAGGCCGCACGCTCGCGCGCGCTTTCCCCGCCCTCGCGCACGATGCGCCGCGCGAACGCCTGGGCCGCCTCGACGTACGCGGGGTCGTTCAGTGTCACGAACGCCTGCAACGGCGTATTCGTGCGCGTGCGGCGCATCGTGCACGTCTCCCGGCTCGTCGCGTCGAACGTGGCGAGCGACGGGTACGGGATCGTCCGGCGCAGGAACACGTAGAGCGCGCGCCGGTAGCGATCCTCGCCCGTGCTCTCCGTCCAGGTCCGCTGGCCGTTGAACGCGGCCTGCCACATGCCTTCAGGCTGCGGCGGGAACACCGACGGGCCGTGCATCCGGCGGGAGAGCAGCCCGCTCGTCGCGAGCACCACGTCGCGCACCATCTCCGCATCCATCCGGAACCGCGGCCCGCGCGCGTACAGCTCCCCCTCCGGATCGCGCGCGAGCTCCGCGGGCGACACGTCCGAGGCCTGCCGGTAGGTGGCCGAGGTCACGATCGCCCTCAGCAGCGCCTTCGTGTCCCAGCCGCTCTCGACGTACTCGCGCGCGAGCCAATCGAGCAGCGCGGGATGCGTCGGCGGGCGACCCTGGGTGCCGAAGTCCTCTTCCGTGGTGACGATCCCCCGCCCGAAGACCCGCGCCCACGTCCGATTCACGGCGACGCGCGCCATGAGCGGATTCTCGGGCCGGACGAGCCAGCGCGCGAGGCCCAGCCGGTTGCGCGGTTCGCTCTCGGGCCAATCGTGCAAGGCGGCGGGGACGCCCGGCTCGACCGCTTCACCTGGAGTGAGGAAGTTCCCCCGGAGGAGGACGTGCGTCGCGCGCCGCATGTCCGGCGCGAGCTCGACCATCACGGGCGTCGTCGGGACGGCGAGCGCGGCGAGCTCCTGCTCGAGCCCCGCGAGCTCCGTCCGGACCGACGCGAGCTCGGGGTCGATCGTCCGGTAGTGGAGCCGGAGCGCGAGATCGTCCGCTTCCGTGCGCTCGGCGGCCGGCGTCGCGAGCGCCGCAGCCACCTCGCGCGGGAGCGCGCGCACCGGGCGCGGCCGGTCGGTCACGGCGAGCCGAAAGCGACCGAGCGTGTGCTGACCGCCGAACTCCTGGCGGAGCGTGAAGCGGAGGCGCGTGCCCGCCAGTCCGCTCGCCGTCTCGAACACGGCGGTATGAACGCCCCCGAGGCTCGGGTTCAGACCCCAGCCCTTCGAGCCTGTCGTATCCGTGTCGATCGCGAGCTCAACGGCCCATTCCGGATCGCTGAAGTCCGCGCTCGCGTTCGCGAGCAGGACCTCCCCGAACCCGCCGGTCAGGTCGAGCTCGAGGTCCGGGCGCGGCGGCCGCCGGATACCGGCGGTCCACACGGTGCGGCGCTCCGCGTCGAGCGCCTCGACGACGAACCCGGAGAGACGCGATTCGAGCCCGCCGTCGGTGCGGTTCCACAGGCGGATCCGATCGAGCGCGAACTCGCGGCCGAGGTCGAGCTCCCACCACGGGTCGTCCTCGGCCCGCGTGTGCGTGACCGAGCGCCCCTCGAAGTACTGCCCGTCCGTGTTGCCGTCGATCGCGCGCGCCGCCGCGCCCCCGTAGGCGGCGCTGGACTGCGTCGCTGTGCCGCCGAGCGCGACGTTCTCGCCACCGCTCTCCACCTCGACTTCGGCGAGCGAGAGCGGCACGCCCGAGCCGAGGTTCGTGACGCGCACGAAGCGCGCATTCGGGGCTCCGCCGGCGACCGGCGCGGCCTCGAGACGGAAGTCGTTCAGTACGAGGTTGCCGATCCCCGGCGCCCGGCCCGGGCCGCCCCGCGGGAGCGATTCGTGCGGCAGGACCTCCAGGCGCACCGCGGTGACGTCCGCGAGCGGGCTCGTCGCTTCGATCGTGGTGACGTCCGTGTCGGGGGACGCGCCGATCGCGAGGATCGAGTCGTCGTGGAGCCGCACGAGGATGGCCTCGCCCTCGGACCGGAGCGCCGTCGCCTCCAGTACGCGCCAGCCGCCCATGGCGGCGCGCTGTTCGGCCTCCCACGCCGCGAGCGCCGCGCTCACGTCGCGCGCGGGGTCCAGGAGCTCCGCCTCCAGGGCGCCGATCCGCTCGCGCAGCGCCGCGACGGCCGCGAGGTCCGAAGCGCGCGGCGTCTCGAGGCGCGGGCGGTCGTCGTTCTTGTCGCTATCCTCCGTTTGATTGAAGAACGCAAAGAAGGAGTAGAACTCCGCCTGGCTCAAGGGGTCGTACTTGTGGCTGTGGCACTGGGCGCAGCCCAACGTGAGCCCGAGCCACACCTGCGCGGTCGTGATCGCGCGGTCCTTCACGGCGGCGACGCGGAACTCCTCGTCGTCCGTCCCGCCCTCGGTGTTCGTCATCGTGTTGCGATGGAACGCCGTGGCGAGCCGCTGATCGAGCGTCGGCTCCGGCAAGAGGTCCCCCGCGAGCTGCTCGATCGTGAATTGATCGAAGGGCATGTTCGCGTTGAGCGCGTCGATCACCCAGTCGCGGTAGCGCCAGATGACGCGCAAGGGGTCGGAGCCGTGCCCCGTCGAGTCGGCGTAGCGCGCGAGGTCGAGCCAGACGCTCGCCCAACGCTCGCCGTAGGCCGGCGACGCGAGCAAGCGTTCGACGTAGCGCTCGTAGGCGTCCTCGCGCTCGTCGCGGACGAATGCGCGCGCCTCGTCGTAGGTCGGCGGCAGCCCGGTGATGTCGAGGCTCACGCGGCGCGCGAGCGTCCAAGGCTCGGCCGCCCTTGATGGCGCGAGCCCTTCGCGTTCGAGCCGCGCGAGCACGAACCGGTCGATGCCGCTCTTCGGCCACTCCATATCGCGCACCGGCGGCAGATCCGGGCGGACGGGCGGGACGAACGCCCAATGGGGCGCGTACTCGGCGCCCTGATCGATCCAGCGGCGCAGCACATCGATCTCATCCGCGGTGAGTGAATGCCCGGAATCGGCCGGTGGCATCGGATCCGCGTCGTCCGTGATTCGCAGGTACGCCTCGCTCTCCGCGCTGTCCCCCGGGACGATCGCCTGGTACCCGCCCCGGTCGCGCGTCGCCGCCTCGAACGAGTCGAAGCGCAGGTCCTCTTCACGGCTCGACTCGTCGTGTCCGTGGCAGACGAAGCAGTTGCGCGCCAGGATCGGGCGCACCTCGCGCGCGAAGTCGACGTGCGCTTCGTCGGAAGCCGTGGCGAGCAGGGCGAGGATGGGGAGGACGGGCATCGAGAAGCGATGATACCGCTGCGGGCGGGGACCGTTGCGGGCGCCCCTTGCCTTCTCGCGGTTCCTGGGGGAAGCTGGTGGCACCATGAAGAGAATCGCGCTGCCCACACTGTTCCTGGCCCTGCTCCTCGGGGCCGTCGCATTCCGCTCGCCGCAGGATCACCCGTCGGAGGTGAGCCGCGTCCTCGCGACCTACGCGCCGCCGGCACGTGACCCGGGCTCGGCAGCCGCCATGGCCGTGGCCGCGCGCGCGTTCCTCGCGTCGCTCGACGACGACCTCCGCGCAAAGTGCGCGCTCACACTCGACAGCCCCGAGCGAACGAACTGGACCAACGTGCCGCCGAGCGCGAACGAGGGCGGCGCACGACTCGGCGATCTCTCGGAAGATCAGCTCGAACGCGCGTGCGACCTGCTCGCCACCGTACTCAGCCCGCAGGGCTACGCGAAGATGCGCGACATCATGCTCGCGGACGATCGGCTGCTGCGCGGCGGCGCACCGCGCGTCGGCTTCGGCGCCGAGAACTTCTGGCTCGTGATCTTCGGCGAGCCGTCCGCGGACGAGGCCTGGGCGCTCCAGCTCGACGGCCACCACATCGCGCTCAACCTCGCGTTCGACGGCGAGCACGCAACCATGTCTCCGTCGTTCATCGGCACGCAACCCTCCTCCTACCGGCGCGCCGACGCGGAGATCGTCCCCCTGCGCGGCGAGGTCGTTGATGGGTTCGCGCTCGTCAATTCGCTCTCCGAAGACCAGCGGGAGGCGGCGATCCTCGGCCCGAAGCGCGGGCGCATCCTCGCGGGTCCGGGACGGGACGGCGTCGTGCCTACGCCGGAGGGTGTCGCGTGCAGCACCTTCGACGAAGACCAGCGCGCGCTCCTCGCGAAGCTCCTCCGCCATTTCGTAGGCGACCTCCCGCAGCCGATCGCCGACCGACGCATGCGCGCGCTCGAGGCCGAGATCGACGAGATGGTCTTCGCGTGGAGCGGCCCGACGGACAACCCGAGCGACGTCTCCTACCGCGTCCAGGGACCGTCCGTGATCGTCGAGTACGCCTGCCAGGACCTCGGCGGCAACCCGCTCGATCACCTGCACTCGATGTACCGCGACCCGACGAACGAGTACGGCGCCGCATTCGCGGGAGACTGACCCGATGAACCTCACCCATGCACGCATGCTCGTGACCGGCGGTAGCGCTGGGATCGGCGCCGCCATCGCGCAGTCCGCCCTCGAACGCGGCGCGCGCGTGGTCGTCAACGGCCGCGACGAGGGGCGCCTCGAGGCCCGCGCCGCCGAGCTGGGAGCGCACGCCGTCGCCGGCGACGTCGGGACCGACGCCGAGGCGATCGTCGCCGCCGCGACAGAGCACCTCGGCGGTCTCGACGTCCTCGTCAACAACGCCGGCTGGGGCCGGCGGATGTCGCTGGAAGAGCTCGATCCGGACGTGTTCGAGGCCATGTGGCGCACCAACGTGCTCGGGGCGGCGATGATGGCGAAGCACGCCCTCCCCCACTTTCGCGCCGCCGGGCGCGGAGCGATCGTCAACATTGCATCGACCGCCGCCAAGCGCGGCTACGCGACGGGCACCGCCTACACCTCGACGAAGTTCGGCCTCGCGGCCATGACCCAGTGCTGGCAGGCCGAACTACGCCCGAGCGACGTGCGCGTCATCCAGATCAACCCGAGCGAGGTCCAGACGGGCTTCGGCGGCCGCGACCCGGAGCGTGCGCTCGACCCCAAGAAGCTCCGGTCCGAGGACATCGCGCACGCGACGATCACCGCGCTCGAGATGGACGACCGCGGGTTCATCCCCGAGCTGACGATCTGGGCCACGAACCCCTGGAGCGCCGAGGGCTAGCAGGCAGTCGGAGTATTCGCGATCCGCGATGCACCGAGCCTCGAGAGCAGCTCTGCGTCGCGCCAAGGTCCCAAGTGGTATCCAACCATGGGGAATCTTATTGCTCCTTGATCTGCATCCGATGCCCGGCACCTCGCGAACCGCGACTACTCCGATAGCCTGCTAGCGCGCGAGCTGTCGCGGGCGGCGATGGCCGTACATCCGGTCGCGCCCCTCGTCCACGTGGCAGTCCATGCAGGACTCGATGCGCCCCGACGCCGTCACCCGCGTTCCGTCGGCGGTGAGCGTCCCGTAGACCCAGCCTTCGTCGGTGCCGGGCGTCGCGGGCTCGAGCTTCAGCATGACGAAGAGCGCGCCCGGATCGCCAGCGCGGTAGGCGCGCTCGCCGTCGAGCAGGTAGT
>SMVQ01000158.1 GCA_004357655.1 Planctomycetota bacterium | reverse complement strand
CGTCGCCGGTCTGGCCCTCGCGGCCGCGGCGTTCGCCTACGAGCCGCAGACCCAGCAGGTGCGACCGGTCTTCTCGACCTCCATCGGAGGCACCTCCGATTCGAACAACCGCATGATCGCCGTCACCGGCGTGGACGTCACCGGTCAGTCGATCCTCTACCTGGTCGACACCATCTCGAACCACCTCGCGGTCTACCAGGCGAACGGTGGCGCTCCGAGCACGCAGGGCATCAAGTTCGTGGGCTCGCGCAACATCAGTCTCGACCTCGCGCTGGACGGCTTCAACGACAAGACCGAGTCCAACGGTCGGCCCATGACCTACAAGGACCTCGAGCGCGTGTTCAAGAAGAACGCGCTCCTCCCCGACGACAAGTAGTCGGCCGGCCGACCCGCCCCCCTTCCCCCTCTCCCTCCCCCACAAGGCCAAGGACTGAACGTGCCCGACGATTTTTTCAGCTTTGACGAAGCCCTCGACGAACTACGCCTCAAGGAAGAGGAGCTGAAGCGGCTCGTCTCCGAAGGCGAGATCCGTGCCTTCCGCAGGGGCGACACGATGAAGCTGCGCCGGTCGGACGTCGAGAACCTGCGAGCCGAGCTCTCGGGCGGTGACGTCGTCGACCTCGGTGAGGCGACCGAGGAGCTGGTCTTCGAGGACGACGCCGGCATCGACGACGAGGCCGGGATGGCGACCGAAGAGATCGCGGACGTCGAGACCTTGATCGAGGACAGCGTCGAGGACGTCGGCGAGCTCGAGCTCGAGGAAGAGGAGGTGATCGAGGTGGCCCGCCCCGTCCGCCGCGCGGGCGCCGCGGCGGCGCTCGTCGAGGAAGAGGAGACGGTCGGTGCCGGGTTGCTCTTCGCCATGATCGGCACGAGTGCCGTGCTGATCCTCGCCGCACCGATCGCCATCGGCATCGTCTCCGGTCAGGCCTCCGAGATGGCGAAGACCATCGCGGGCATATTCGGCGGCGAGTTCTAGCGCCGCCCGCTCGGACCCCGGCGGGTCTCTCCGTGCGCGGGCCCGGGACGGGGCCGGGGGAAGACCCTGGGACTCGGTCGCCGCGCTCGCTAGACTCCGCCGTATGCAAAGGCGAGGCCGAGATTCTCGCCGGCGCAGGTCAAAGGGCCTCCTGAGGCCCATCCAAGAGGGCCTCCAGAGGCCCATCCAGAGGGGTCGCGGAAACCGGTCCGGTCCACAGGCCGGGCCGCCAGACGATGGAGCCGGGGTAACCCCCGGAGTCGAAGCGGAATGAACACGGCGAAGATCACCCAGCTCGTGAGGAGGGCGGCAGCGAGCGCTCTCCTCCTCTCCGGCCTCGGCCTCTCCACGTCCTGCGTGACTCAGGAGCAGTACGAGGAATCCGTCGGGCTCGCGAAGTCCTACCAGACGAAGCTCTACGACATGGAGCAGCACTCCGCTCGACTCGAGACCGAGAACGAGCGTCTCAGGGCCGAGCTGCGCCGCAACGAGGCGGGGATCCTGGATGCGGGCTTCTCGGAGTCGGTGGAGGCGCGCATGAGCGAGCTCCAGCGCATGCTCGAGGACCTCGACCACCCGATCGGAGACATCGAGCGCTTCGACGTCGAGGGCGGCTACGTCTTCATGATTCAGGACAAGATCCTCTTCGAGTCGGGCTCGGCCGATCTCGGCGCGGAGGGCAAGGCCGCGCTGCTCGGGCTCGCCGGGGAGATCGGCAGCGCTCCGCACGGTCGGATCTTCGTCCGCGGGCACACGGACTCCGACCCGGTCAAGCGGCCCGCGACCGTGAAGAAGTTCCCCCACGGGAACCTCCAGCTCTCCGCCGAGCGCGCCGTCGCGGTCGCAGCCCTCCTGGTGAGTCATGCCGACATCGCCGCGCGCAACGTCGTCGTCGCCGGCTACGGCCAGTGGGAGCCCGTCGCACCGAACGACAGCATCGACAACAAGCGCCTCAACCGCCGCGTCGAGATCTTCGTCGCCGACGCGGAGTGATTCCTACTGGACGTGGCGAGCCTGCACGCACACGGCGGGTGGCGCCGCGCCCTGGCTTGCGGGCTCTCTCTCGCGCCACTCCTCTCCGGCTGCGAAGGCCGTGAAATCGAGCCGCTCGACATCGAGCGGCTCGCCTTCGTTCCACCCGGACTCTGCATTATCGGCCGCGTCGACTGCTCGACCGACGAGCCGCTCCTCGTCGACCGCTTCGAAGTCACCCGGGAGCATTGGCTCGCGATCATGGGCGGGGAGCTCCGGCCGTCCCCGGCGTTCCGGAAGCACTGGACGAGCGACACGCGACGGCACCCGGCGTCCGGGATGGACCTCGCCGAGGCGGTGACGTTCGCGGGCCGGCGCGGCATGCGCATCCCGACCGTCTCCGAGTGGATGCGGATCGCCACCGGGACGGCCGCGCAGCCCTGGCCCTGGAGCGCCCAGGACCGCGAGTCCGCGGCCAACCTCGAGGAGCTCGGGCTCGGCCGCACCGCGCCCGTCGGCACCTTCCAGCGCGGCTGCACCACGGACGGCATCCACGACATGCTGGGCAACGTGTGGGAGTGGACCGAGCCGCCCCTGCCCGCGTACGCGATCCCGTCCGCCGCGATCAGCGACACCGCCGTGCACACCCAGCCCTGCTGGGTGATGGGCGGCTCCTTTCGCTCGGGGGCCCGGACCCTCCACGGGCACGACCGGAAGCGGAACCTCTACTTCTTCGCGGAGGCCGTCGATCCGCGCCACCGCGGGATGGACATCGGCCTGCGGTGCGTCGCCGAGGCGGAGGTCTACCTCTGGGAGCGCGCGCGGGAGTGGACCGACCCGGCCCTGCGCCCGCGCCTCGCGGCCGTGGGCGAGGAGTGGGGGCGGAGGGCGGTCGTGCTGCTCGAGCGCCTGACGCGCCGGCCCGCAGCCCCCGCCGCGCTGACCTGGATCCTCGAGGGTGCGCTGCGGTGAACGCGGACGAGCGCCCGCCGCGGCCCCCGTGGAGCGACTTCAAGGCCGCGCTCCGGGCGGCGGGGTTCCGGCCCTCGCGCCGGCTCGGCCAGAACTTCCTCCTCGACGAGAACATGACGCGAGCGATCGCGCGCGATGCCGCGGTCGGGCCCGGCGACTTCGTGCTGGAGGTCGGGCCGGGGTGCGGGTTCCTCTCCGTGCACCTCGCGCAGCTCGGCGTGCGCCTCCTCGCCGTCGAGCTCGACCCCATTCTGGCGCCCATCGCGGCCGCGTTCCTGGCTCCCTACCCGTCCGCCGAGGTCATCGAGGCCGACGTCCTGGCGGGCAAGCACAGGCTCGCTCCGGCCATCGCCGCCCGCCTCCCTGGGGCGGGCCCGTGGCACCTCGTGAGCAACCTGCCCTACAGTATCGGCGGGCCCGTGCTGGCCCTGCTCGCCGCGCGCTCGCACCCCCCCGATTCGATGACGGTGCTCATCCAGCTCGAGGTCGGCGAGCGCCTCGCGGCGGAGCCCGGCACCCGGGCCTGGGGGCCGCTCTCCATCGCCGTCCAGTGGGCCTACGCGGTGCGGATCCTCCGGACCGTGCCCGCGAACCTCTTCTGGCCGCGCCCCGCGGTCGAGAGCGCCGTGGTGCGCATGGAGCGCCGGTCGGACCGCGCGCCGGCGCGGGATCGTGCCCGCCGACAACGAGTCGTGGCCCGTCTGTTCCAACGGCGACGCCAGACCCTGGGGCGTGTGGTGTCCGACCTCCTGCGGGACCGCCGTGGGGCGGAAGCCCTCCTCGCGGCCATCGGGCTCGATTCCAGGCGGCGGGCGGAGACGCTCGCCCTGGACGAGTTGGCGGCCCTGGCGGATTCCGAAGCCCTCGCAGCCCTCGACTCCCCGCAGGATCCGAGTCCGGACTCCCGGGCGCCCGAGCCCGACGAGCCCGAGCCCCGTCCGTCCACGCCTGACCGGAAGAAGACGAGCTAGGAAGGCAGGGAGAGCAGGTTCGGGCGGGGGGAGCGGGCGGGGGAGGAGGCCGGCTGCGGGCCCGAAGCGAGCGGCATCGGGGCCGGAACCCAGAGAATGACCGGGCTTCCTTCCTCGCCCCCCCCGCGGTGATATACTGTTTTCGGACTTGGGAAGGCGCCCGCTTTCCACTACTGATGGCTCGCTCGGGGGTATCGTTCACCCTCCAGAAGCAGCCTCATCCCTTTCGGAGCGGGTGTGCGACTGGCTCATCGGGGTTCGTCTCCCAAGTTGTTCGAATCGTCCACCCGGACGCGTGTTTTCCTCGGACCCAAGCGGTCGTGCCGGTCGAGGACCCTCCGGGCGGCATCCGCGGCGGACCTGCTCGTCCCTGATCCGTCCATTCGTCCCACATTCTTCGGCCACCTCGGCAGCAAACCCCACGCGCGTGATTTCCCGGGTGCTCCCCCCGGAGCGCTCGCGTCCATTCCCATCTCGTCCCATCTCGTCCCATCTCGTCTCGCGTCCCGTCTGACGCGTGCCCTTCTCTTTGGCCCAAGATCACGAATTCAAGCGAGCGATCGAAGCGATCAAGCTGCGCGCGCCAGTCGAGGACGTGGTCCGCGAGCGGGTCCCCGATCTCAAGCTGAAGGGCGGTCGTTGGTGGGCGTGCTGCCCCTTCCACGACGAGGACACGCCCTCCTTCTCCGTCACGCCGAGCCTGGGCATCTGGTACTGCTTCGGCGCCTGCTCGACGGGCGGCGATCAGATCAAGTTCCTCCAGCGTCTCGACGGCCTCTCATTCATGGAGGCGCTCGAGCTCCTCGCCGCCCGCACGGGCGTCGAGCTCCCGCGCAACCGCGCCCGGAAGCCCGAGGGCGACGACGCAGGCCTCGCTGCCCTGCAGCGGGCGGACGAGTTCTACCAGGCGCAGCTCGCGACGCCCGACGGCCGGCGGGTGCTCGCGTACATGCACGAGCGCGGGCTCACGGACAACACGATCGCGGCGTTCGGCGTCGGCTACGCGCCGGCGAGTGGGCACGCCCTCGTGGACCGGGCGCGGCGCGACGGAATCGCACTGAAAGACCTGCAGGCGACGGGGCTCGCGCGTACGACGGACGCCGGTCGGGCCTACGACTTCTTCCGCGGTCGCCTCACGATCCCCATCCGGGACATCAAGGGTCGTACGGTCGGTTTCGGCGCGCGCCGGCTGGCGGACGACGAGGCGAGCGGTCCGAAGTACATCAACACGCCCGAGACGCCCTGGTTCCACAAGGGGCGGATCGTGTACGCGCTGGATCGCGCCCTCGACGTGGTGCGCCGCGGCGGACACCTCGTGCTCGTCGAGGGCTACACCGACGTGATGGCCGCGCATCAGGCGGGGCTCGGGCAGGTCGCGGCGGTGCTCGGAACCTCGACGACGGCGGACCATGCGGGGCTCGTGCGGCGCTGCGGAGCGCGGCGCGTCAGCCTCGTCTTCGACGGGGACGCGGCCGGGCGCAACGCCGCCTACAAGGCGCTCCACGGTCTCCTGCCGCTCGGGATCGAGATCGATGTCGTGAGCCTGCCCGCGGGCTCGGATCCCTGCGACCTCCTGATGAGCGAAGGGGCGGAACCGTTCCTCGCGGCGCTCGAGCTGGGCGCGGAATGGTTCGACTTCCTCGTCTCGGGCCTCACGGGGCTGAAGGCCGCGACCCTCGCGCGCGAGGTGGACCGCGCGCTGGAACTGCTCGGCCGGCTGCAGAAACCCGTGCACCGCGACGCCCTGATCGGCGAGCTCGCCGAGCGTTTGTCGCTCCCCGTGGCGAGCCTGCGGGAGCAGTGGGACGCGCTCCCGCGAGGGCGCCGAGAACTCGCGGGCGGCCGTCCCACGACCGAGCAGGAGGCTCCCGCGTCAGGTGCGGACCGTCCGAAGCCCGTCGACCCGCGCCTGCGCCGCGCGTACGGAGGCATCGTCGGTGCGCTGCTCCTGGATGACAGCCTCGTGCCGCTCGCCCGGTCGGTCGCGGCCGGGTGCCCGGACCAGGAGCTGGCGGCGATCTTCGCCGCGATCTTCGCGTTGTACGAGGACGAGGACGCGGTCATCGACGTGAACGGCGTGATGAACGCTCTCGCGGATCACCCCGCGCGGGATCGCGTCGCGAGCATCGCCGAGTACGCGCGCACGGCCGAGAACCCGAAGTCCCTCCTGGACGGCGAGCTCGGCTACCTCCGCGAACGCGCGCTCGAGCAGGAGAAGGCGCAGCTTCTCGAGCAGATACCCGAGCTCGAACGCGCGGTCGATGAAGGGCGAGACGACGCCGCCAAACCACTCTCCGAGCTCCTGTCGAGGCTCGTGGAGCTGCACCAACGAGGCCGGACCCCACTACCCCTGTGAGCCTCCGGTCGGGAACGACCCGAGGTGAGACCCGAGAACATGTCTGACAAAGTCGAAGAGACGAGCAAGCTCCTCATCGAGGAAGGCCGCAGGAAAGGTTTTCTGACCTATGCGGAGATGTCCAAGCTCCTGGACGACCAGTTCATCCCGCCGGACGCGATGGACCAGGTGTTCATTGCGCTGGAGGACGCGGGCATCGAGGTGCTCGATGACGCCCGAGCCATGGACCTCGACACCAAGGACCGCCTCGCGTTGGCGGGCGCCGCCACCAGCACCATGCCGGTGGCCACACCCACCCTGGGGCGCGGAGTCCTACCGGAGAAGATCGACGACCCCGTTCGGATGTACCTCACCCAGATGGGTGAGATCCCGCTCTTGACGCGCGATCAGGAGATCTTCCTCGCGAAGACGATCGAGATCACACGCAAGCGGTTCCGCAAGAAGTCGATCGGGTCGGGCCTCTGCATGAAGAGTGCCATCGAGATCCTGGTGCTCGTGCAAGATGGCAAGTTGGCGTTCGATCGGACGCTCAAGGTGAACCCGAATCCGAAGCCCGACGACGACCCGAAGATCGTCGAGACGCTCGGTAAGCCGTTCCTCGCCCGGCGCCTCCCCGTCAACGTCACGACGATCAAGCGCCTCTACGAGAACCTGCGGAGTGCGTATCGCCCGCTCCTCGACGACAAGCTGACGAAGACCGCGCGCTCAGAGCAGCTCACTCGCTCTCAGAACCTCCGGCGCAAGCTCATCATTCTCATCGAGGAGTGCCACCTGCAGGTCAAGAAGGTGCACCCGTTCCTGCACCTGCTCGAGGACCACTACCGCGAGATGCGCTCCATGGAGCGGAAGCTCGATGCGCTCAAGAAGTCTTCCAAGGGCACGGCAGCGCAGGCGAAGGAGCTCGTCGAGCGCCTGCAGGAGCTCGAGCTCGCCTGTCTCGAACCGACGAGTCGACTGAAGCGGCGCATCGATCAGGTGCACCTCCACCACGCCGAATACGAGGAGGCCAAGCGCAAGCTCTCGAGCGGCAACCTGCGCCTCGTCGTTTCCATCGCGAAGAAGTACCGCAACCGCGGGCTCTCCTTCCTGGACCTCATCCAGGAGGGCAACACCGGCCTCATGAAGGCGGTGGAGAAGTACGAGTATCGGCGCGGGTACAAGTTCTCGACCTACGCGACCTGGTGGATCCGCCAGGCGATCACGCGCTCGATCGCGGATCAGGCGCGGACGATCCGCATTCCGGTCCACATGATCGAGACGATGAGCAAGCTCCGCAACGTCACGAAACGACTCGTTCAGCAGAAGGGCCGCGAGCCGTCGGTCGAAGAGGTCGCCGAGGCGACCGGCATCTCGGTCGAAGAGGCGAAGCGGGTCATGAAGATCTCGAAGCACCCGATCAGCCTCGACCGCCCGATCGGCGAGTCGGACGACAGCTACTTCGGGGACTTCATCGAGGACGAGTCCGCCGAGAGCCCGCTCCAGGCCGCCGGCCAGGAGATGTTGAAGGAACGCATCGGAGACGTGCTCTCCACGCTGACGTTCCGGGAGCGCGAGATCATCAAGCTCCGCTACGGCATCGGCGACGGCTACACCTACACCCTCGAAGAGGTGGGTCGGATCTTCCGCGTGACCCGCGAGCGCGTCCGGCAGATCGAGGCCAAGGCCGTGCGCAAGCTGCGCCACCCCGTGCGCGCACGGCAGCTGGCGAGCTTCCTGGATGGGATCTCCATGCCAGAGGACGGTGAGTTCCTACTCGAGGGGGCGGTCAAGGAGTGACTCCACGGCGTGGTCACCGGAGGGAAAAATCGGGCCGTGCGCTGGGGGGGCGCCGGAGCTAGACTGCTCGCCCGGTTTTTCGACGGATCCCCCAGTTGACATTCATGCAAGAAACCTTGCAGGCGCTGCTCGGCCTCCAGGACATCGACCGCCACATCTTCAAGGTGGAGGCCGAGCTGCGGCGCCTGCCCGCGGAGCTCGAGCGGCGTACGGCACAGCTCGCACGGCTCCAGGCCGGGCTCGACGAACGGCGGCGGGTCACCACCGAGCTTCGGTCCCAGGTCCGCGAGGTCGAGAACATCACGACCCAGCAGCGACAGCGCCAGCGCAAGCTCGAGAACGAGACCAACAAGACGAGCGATGCCGCGCTGATCGCCGCCTACGAGCACGAGATCCGGACCCTCAAGCGGACGATCAGCCAGGCCGAGGACGACGGCCTGCGGATGATCGAGAGGGCCGAGCAGCTCGACAAGGAAGTGGAGGAGCTGGAGCGGCAGGTCGCCGAGGAACAGACCGCCTTCGAGGAGTTCCGGGCGAACGTCGAGCGCGAGACCGCAGCGGCCGAGACCCGGCTCGGCGAGCTGAAGGCCGAGCTGGAGACGCGCTCCTCCGATGGGATCGACAAGGCTCAGCTCGACCTCTACAAGGGGTTGCTCGCGACCCGTGAGGGCGAGGCGATGGCCGAGCTCGAGGGTCGGATCTGCCAGGGGTGCTACGTCGAGATCCCCAAGAACCTCGCGGTCCAGCTCGCGCGGGGGATCGTGCTCATTCAGTGCCCTTCGTGCAACCGGATCCTCCACCCGCGCCTCTGACGGCGCAGGGCCGTTGGATCAGGACACGCGCGCGTGGCTGCCCTGACTCGTGCCGCGGTGCGCCAGCTCGCTGGAGAGGAGCTCCCGCACGAAGTTCTTGTGGACGTCCCACCTGGGCGCGAGGAGCTTCTCGGGCGGGGAGTCGCCCGTCAGGCGGTGCAGCACCTGGTCCGGGTGCAGGCGCTCCACGAAGTCCGCGAGCCACTCCACATAGGTCTCGGGCTCGAGCGGCTCGACTTCGCCACGCTTCCACTGCGCCGCGAGCTGCGTCCTCGCGAGCACCATGAGGTGGTGCACCTTCACGCCGGATACGCGCGCGCGCGCCAGTGCGTCGGCGGTCGTGCGCGCTCCTTCGCGCCCGTCGCCCGGTAGCCCGAGGATCGCGTGGCCGATCGTGAGGAGGCCCGCTGCGTGCGCTCGCTGCACGGCGTCTTCGAACTCCGCGAGCGTGTGCAGGCGGTTGATCGCCTGCAGGATGGAGTCGTCGGCTGATTCCAGGCCCAGCTCGACCCAGACCGGGATGCGGCGCGCGAGGTCCGCGAGCTCGGCGAGGGTGGCGTCGGGCAGGCAGTCGGGGCGCGTGGCGATGCTGACCGCGACGATGGGGTCGCCGAGATAGGGTTCGACGATGCGGAGCACTTCCCCGAGGCGGCCCTCCTCGACGTAGGTGTTGGAGTACGACTGGAAGTAGGCGATGACGCCCACGTCGTCTCCGCGCCGTCGGACGCGGCGGATGCCTTCGGCCAGTTGCTGCTTCAGGTCGCTGCCCGTGCGCAGGGCGCCCGTGCCCGAACCCTCGACGTCGCAGTAGGTGCACCCGCCGAAGCCGCGCGTGCCGTCGCGGTTCGGACACGTCGAGCCCGCGTCGAGCGCCACGCGGTGCACGGGGCGGCCAAACGTGGCTCTCAGCCACGGGGCCAGAGTGCGGAAGGGAAGCGTTGGGGGCCTGGGCATTGCCGTTAGGGCCCGTCCGAGAGCGAGTGCCACGTTTCGGCGAGCCATCGCCGTTCCTGGCAAGGCGCTTTGATTCGTATGCGCTGGATACTCGGAGAAGGCGGAACGGAGCCAGGGGCGGCGAGGGCCGGCGAAACGTGACACTCGTTCTCGGACGGGCCCTTAGTCTAGTGCCTCGTCGTCCCATCCCAACGTGCATGTGGCCGTCCCCGTTGCAAGGGAACGGGCTCGACGGAGATGACTTGACTCACTCATGCGCGTCACGGACCCTCGAGCCCTCGTGATCCAACCCATCGTCATCGGCACTGCCGGCCATATCGACCACGGCAAGTCCACCCTCGTCAAGGCGCTCACGGGCACCGATCCGGATCGGTGGCAGGAGGAGAAGGACCGCGGGATGACGATCGACCTCGGCTTCGCGCGCATGGACCTCCCCGATGGACGGCGGGTGGGCATCGTCGACGTGCCCGGCCACGAGCGCTTCATCCGCAACATGGTCGCGGGCGCGAGCGGCATCGACCTCGTCATGCTCGTGGTCGCGGCGGACGACGGCGTGATGCCGCAGACGCGCGAGCACCTGGCGATCATGCAGATGCTGGGCGTCGCGCACGGGTTCGTCGCGCTCACGAAGATCGACCTCGTCGAGGAGGACATGGTCGCGCTGGCCGAGGAGGACGTGCGCGAGGCCGTGGAGGGGACCTTTCTCGAAGGCGCCCCCATCCTGCGCGTCTCCGCGATCACGGGTGAGGGCCTCGAAGCGCTCCAGACGCTCCTCTGCGAGATGGCGGCCCAGGCCGAGCCACGTTCGGCGGAAGGCGTGTTCCGCATGCCCATCCAACGCGTCTTCAGCGCCCGTGGCTTCGGTACGATCCTGACGGGCATCCCGGTGTCCGGTACGGTGGCGGTCGGCGAGACGCTCGAGGTGCTGCCGAGCGGCCAGAAGGGCAAGGTGCGGGGTATCCAGGCCTATCACGAGCCGACGGATCGCGCGCGCGCCGGACACTCGACCGCGCTGAACCTCGCGGACGTCGACCACCATCGCGTCGCCCGCGGCGATGTCGTCGCTACGTCAGGGTTCTTCAAGCCGGTGAAGATGGTCGGCGCGCGGCTCACGGCGCTCGCCTCCCTCGATCGACCGATCACGAACCGGATGGCCGTGCGCGTGCACACGGGGACGGCCGACTCGCGCGGCGAGATCGTGCTGCTCGACGTGGACGAGATCGGGCCGGGGGCGTCGGGGCTCGTACAGTTCCGGATGGACGAGCCGCTCGTGTGCGCGGCCGGCGACGCCTTCGTCGTGCGGCTCGCTTCGCCCGCCCTCACGCTCGGCGGTGGCGTGATCCTGGAGGAGAGCCGCTACCGCTTGAAACGCTTCAAGGGGTTCGTGATCGACGAGCTCGAGCGCCAGGCGCGGAGCCTCGGTTCGGCCGAGGCCTTGCTCGAGGCGCAGCTCGCGCGCGCCACGGGCCGCTGGGTGGCGCTCGAGGCTCTCGCGGTGGAGCTGAAGCGCGACAAGCGGGAGACACGGGAGCTGCTCGAGCAACTGCGCGCGAAGGAGAAGGCGCTCTCGCCCGGACCCGGCGAGCGCTGGATCCACGTCGAGGCGTTCGAGGTGAGCCTCGCCGAGGCCCAGGACGCGATCTCCGGCTGGCTCGCGGAGAATCCCCTCCGGCAGGTCGTCGACGTGCGCGAAGTCAGGAGCCGCACGGACTTCGAGCCCGCCTTCCTGTCGGTGGTGCTCGAGGAGCTGGAACGGCGGGGCGAGCTCCGGCTCGAGCCGGGCGGGCTCATTCGTCCGGCCGGCCGGGCGATCGAGCTCGATGAAGAGACCGCGGCCTTGCGCACGGCCGTGCTCGCGCGCGTCTGCGAGGCTCGATTCCAGCCGCCGTCGAAGGCCGAGCTCGCCGAATCCCTGGGCTGCGCTCCCGACGTACTCGGAAAGATTTTCGAGCTACTGGTCGACGAGACCTTGATCACGCGCGTCGGCGGCGACCTGTTCCTCGCCAGGGAGAGCCTCGATGAGGCCCGTGCGGCGATCGTCGCGAACTGCACGGAGCACGGACAGCTCGAGATCCCCGCCCTCCGCGACCGCCTGGGCACGACGCGCAAGTACCTCATCCCGCTTCTGGAGCACTTCGACGCCGAAGGGCTCACCCTGCGCCAGCGCGGGAACCGGGTTCTGAAGCGCCGCTGAGCGGCCCCTGCGGCGCGTTCCCATCCAGCCGGGGGGGGTCGGGAAAACATCCGATGGGTTGCGGAAGTCCCGCTGGGATTGCCGATAGGTCCGAGGTCCGAATCCTACCCGGG